>NZ_JCAMOQ010000009.1:0-224405 GCF_059512365.1 Bradyrhizobium sp. Ses1 | reverse complement strand
ACTCGCCAGAAACTTCTTGGCTGCCGTCCACATCGCCGCAGTCGTCGCCTATTGGATCAATTGAGTCTGAACCCTAAGGCCGTTCTCGCCGGAATCGACGATCTTCTCCATCTCGGCGATGATGGGCGCCGGCGAGCCGCTCGAGATCGGGAATATGCCGACCGATTGGCCGCGCATCCAGTCGACGTCGAAGCTGAGCACCGTGTCGACGGCTGTGCGGCGCTCGGCGCCGGTTCCCTGAATCAGGATGAGGTTTCGTGTCGTATCCGCGCGCACGGCGCCGGCCTTGGTGGCGAAACTGTCCATCAGTTTGAGCAGCGTTTGCGCCGACACATATTGTAAAGGCACGACCGAGACGCCGAAACCGGGTTCGGGATTGCCGCTTGTCGTATCAACCCGGCCACCGCCGACCGCATCGCCAAGTGGCGTGAGTCGGTAACCGGTCGTATCGCGAAGCAGCACGACGCCGCTCAATCTCAAAGCATTTTCCAGCACGAACACGATGTCCGACTTCGGCACCGGACGGACCGACACCAGGCTCACCGTGCCCTGCACTCGCGGATCGATGGTGTAGCCGACATGCAGTATGTCGCCGAGGACGACCTTGGCGACCGTTGCAACCGGTGTGTTCTCAAAGTTCAGATCGAAGCCGTTGCCGTTCGCTGTCGGCTGCAGCCGCTCGTCCGACACCGCCGTGACTTCGGATCCTTCATACATGGCCGCGCGAACGCTGCCACTTTGAGCGCCACCAGCACCCGACGCGTTCACCGGTTGCGATTGCCGCGGCAACAGATCGAGCGAACGTACCTTGTCGGAGATGTCGACTTGAGCCGAATCCACGCCTCCGACCGTTGCGGAATTGCAGGACGCCAGCAGCCCCAGCGACAACAAAGCAAAGGCGGCTGCAACGCCGCCACGAATCCGTTGGTAGCGGCCCAGCTTGCCTACGCGCACCATTAGTCCTTGCCGTTTCCGACTGGAGGATGTTCGACGATCCGTCCCTGTCCCCTCGGATTATTAGCGAGCCAACATGACAGAAATAAATTGGTTGCGTGATTGTTGCCCTGGCGACCATTCTGCGATGGAGGCCGAAGCATGAAAATGAGGCAGCAATTCAGATCAGGGAGGATAGTCTCAAAGTTTTCTTTAGCGGTGAGCAGGCGCCGCATTCGTATGCCTGTCACACTTCGGATCGATAACAACACGCCTGACGTCTGCGGTGCTTCAAATCATGTAACGGAAAAAGACGACATGGCCAGCGATCGGTCCTCGCAGTTCGTCGACTACCTCCGTCAGAACAAGCATTTGACGCCGGTTGATGGTGAGACCGATGCGACGGGTCAGAGCGGCTCCGACCGTCGTCACCACAAGATGTGGGAAATCACCAATCTCTCGCCCGCCGAGTTTGCCGATGAGGCTGCTCGCTTTTTCGAGCTCGGCCGCATGACCCTGCAGGAGATGATGTCGGCCGCGCCGCTGGTGGCGTCGTTCTCGCAGCGCTTCCTGCGCGAGACCATGGTCTATCCGTGCACCACCTCCGATGGAACAATGACGCTCGCGGTCGTCGATCCGACCGATCAGGCGACGCAACGCGCGGCGCAGATCGTGCTCGGCACCGCCGTCACGGTCAAGATCGCAACCTCGGAGGACGTTGCCGTCGTCCTCGATCAACGACTGAATGTCGATGATACTGACGCGGCCGGACCGGCGGCAGCGCTGCCGCGCGAGGACGACATCGAGAGCCTGCGCGATCTTGCGAGCGGCGCGCCGGTGGTCCGCGCCGTCAATGATCTGCTTGAAAAAGCCGTCGAACTTCGCGCCAGTGACATCCACATCGAGCCGTTCGCTTCCAGCCTCGTGGTCCGCCTGCGCATCGACGGCCTGCTGCGGCCGGTGGCGGCATTGTCAGGCGTGCTGCCGCAAGCCGTCATCTCCCGCATCAAGATCATCGCCAATCTCAATATCGCCGAGCGCAGGTTGCCCCAGGATGGTGCGGCGCGATTGCGGGCAGGGCGTTCCGATATCGATATCCGCGTCGCGATCATGCCGACGCAGCACGGCGAGTCGGCCGTCATTCGCATCCTACCAAAGGATCGCGGATTGCTGGTCGTGGAAAAACTGGGCTTCTCCGCATCCGACGAAAGCAAGTTGCGGCAGCTCCTTGCGCTGCCGCACGGCATGATCGTCATCACCGGTCCGACCGGCAGCGGCAAGACGACGACGCTTGCCACAATCCTCTCAATCCTCAACGAGCCGACGCGCAAGATCCTGACGATCGAAGATCCGGTCGAGTACGAAATTCCCGGCGTCAATCAATCCCAGATCAAGCCCGCGATCGGCCTGACCTTTGCCACCGCATTGCGCTCGTTTGTGCGCCAGGATCCGGACGTGATCATGGTGGGAGAAATCAGAGATGCCGAGACCGCGCATGTTGCGGTCCATGCGGCTCTCACCGGCCATCTGGTGCTGACGACGCTGCATACCGAGACGGCGGCCGCGGCGGTGCCACGCCTGCTCGACCTCGGCGTCGAGGGCTATCTCCTGCGTTCGGTCCTGCGCGGCGTGATCGCGCAGCGTCTGGTCCGGCAGCTATGCGAACGCTGCAAATCAGGACGGACGCTTGGCCCTGCCGATTTCGCCGAGGATCCGCGGCTTGTCGCATTCGGGTTTCGCGCCGGTGAAACGATCCAGGAACCGTGCGGATGCGAACGCTGCGGCGGCAACGGCTATCGCGGCCGGCTCGGTGTGTTCGAGCTGCTAGAAATCTCCAACGAGTTGCGCGAACTGATCGGGGAGAAGACCGACGGGCTGAAGATCGATGCGATGGCGATCCGTGCGGGGATGACGACAATGCTCGACGACGGCATCGCCAAATGCCGCGCCGGGCTGACGTCGCCTGCCGAAATTCTCCGCGTCACGACCATGCGGTGACCACGTGCCGAATTTCCGCTACCGCGCCCTGACGCAGAACGGCGAGATCGTGAACGGCACGATCAGCGCGCCGACGGCCGCCGAGGTCGCGCGCCGGATCGAATATCTGCGGCTCTTGCCGATCGAAACCATTGAGGACAAACGAGCTTCTCCCGGTGCGGGAGGTCTCGGCCTGTTCGGCCGGCCGAGCGCCGCCGAGATCACCACGTTCACGCGCGACCTTGCACTGCTGCTCAAGGCCGGCGCCCGCCTCGACGACGCCCTTGAACTGCTGTCCGGCGATGCCGATGTCGGGCGGATGCGCCCGGTGGTGGCGAAGATCCGGGCGGCTCTCCTCGGCGGCGAGAGTTTCGCCGATGCGGTGGCAGATCATCCGAGCTTGTTTCCGCCGATGTATGGCGCCTTGGTGCGCGTCGGCGAAGTCTCGGGCACGCTCGATTCCGTGCTGGAAATGCTGGGCGCTGAGCGCGCGCGTTCCGAACAGATGCGGCGGAAACTCACCGACGCGATGCAGTATCCCGCCTTTGTATTGGTCGCGGCTTCGGGCGTGATGCTGTTCTTTCTTCTGTTCGTGCTGCCGCAATTCTCGACCGTGCTCGGGGATTTCGGTGCGAAGTCCGATACGGCGCTCGCCACCTTCATCCAGTTGTCGGATTTCCTGCGTGCCAATGCGACGGCAGCCATGTTGATCGCGACTGCGACCATTGCTGTCGTCTGGTGGTTGTTGCGCCAGGCGAGCGTGCGCGCTGCAATGATGAACGGGCTATCGCAGCTACCCCTCATCGGCAACATCTTTCAGTTCTATCGCGCCAGCCTGTTCTGCCGCAATCTCGGTGTCCTGCTCGGCAGCGGCGTCAATCTCACGGCCACCTTGCGTATCCTGGTTGACATCATGGCGGTGACAGGAAACGAAGCGAGCTGGACCGCTGCAGCCGACGGCGTCCGGCATGGCGGGAAGTTGTCGGAAGCCCTTGCCGTCGCCAACAGCCTGCCGCCGATGGCGGTACGCATGCTTCGGCTCGGTGAAGAAACCGGGCAGTTGCCGGTCCTGTCGGGGCGGGTCGCAGAATTCTACGAAGCAAAATTGCAGCGCAGCCTTGACCGCATTGTCGGCATCGTCGGGCCGCTTGCGATCATCACGATCAGCACAGTCGTCGGCGGACTGATCGTGTCGGTCATGACGGCGCTGCTGTCGGTCACGCAACTTGTCGGTTAAGAGCGAGGGTCACATCATGAT
This sequence comes from Bradyrhizobium sp. Ses1, assembly GCF_059512365.1. NCBI lineage: Bacteria > Pseudomonadati > Pseudomonadota > Alphaproteobacteria > Hyphomicrobiales > Nitrobacteraceae > Bradyrhizobium > Bradyrhizobium sp. Ses1. The sequence goes on along the minus strand of NZ_JCAMOQ010000009.1, from coordinate 220,237 downwards.
TTCGCGCAAGAGTATCGCCGAACTGCTCGTCACTCGCTTCATTCATCGAGCCGCCCGCGAGAGAAAACAGTACGCCTATCGCGGTCAGGAGGGCTTCACGCTGGTCGAGATGCTGGTCGTGATTGCCATCATCGGCCTGATCATGGGCCTGATCGGCCCGCGTGTGCTCAATTATCTCAGCGAGTCCAAGGTCAAGGCCGCACGCATCCAGCTGCAAAGCTTCTCGAGTGCACTCGACCTGTTCTATCTCGATGCCGGCCGGTTTCCTTCATCTGCCGAAGGTCTCGCCGCGCTGGTGCAGCGGACGCCGGGGCTCGCCGCCTGGAACGGGCCGTATCTGAAGGGCGGCAATGTCCCGAAGGATCCCTGGAATCACCCTTACGTCTATCGGTCGCCCGGCGAGCACGGTCCCTATGACATCGTCTCCTATGGCGCCGATGGCCAGGAGGGTGGCAGCGGCAATTCCGCCGACATTTCTCTCGAAAAGACGACAGCCTCCCGAGATGAATGACGTCACGCAGCGCGGTTTCACCCTGCTGGAGATGGTGTGTGTGCTCGCCATCATCGCATTGCTGGCTGCCGTGTTGCTGCCGTTCATTCCGCGTCAGACATCGCGGTCGCGGCTGCAGGCCTATGCGTTGCAGACCGCGACGCTCCTGAAAGCGGACCGTAACGCCGCCATCAACCGCAACACCAGCATCGCGACGCTGGTCGACGCGCCAAGCCGCGTGATCCATTCCGGTTCGTCGCGATCGACGATCCGTATTCCCGAGGACGTACGGTTCGATGCGCTGTTGCCGCAAACCTGCCAGCGGCAAGCCGCGCTGTCGACCATTCGCTTCTTCGCCAATGGCAGCTCATGTGGCGGATCCATCGCGCTGACACGGTTCGACGCCGGCTATGAGATCCGCGTCAACTGGCTCACCGGAAGAGTCGAGGTTGTTTCCCGTGACACCGCCACCAACTGATCGCCCCGACGCGGGCTTCACGATCATCGAGGTGCTGGTCGCGCTGGCGGTGGTGGCCGTCTCCATCATCGCGATCGGTACCGTCATGGCCGGCAATATGCGCGGCGTGCGGGCATTGGAGCAGCACGTGGCGCTGATGCAGGCGGCGCGCACCTTGATGACGGTGGGTGTTCCGCCGCGCGCGGAATTGCAGCAGGGCACCTCGACAGGCCAGGCCGAGGGCTATCGCTGGACCATCGACGTCAGTCCGCTTGGTGACGATTGGAATGTGCCGGGTGCTAATGTGCCATGGACGGCCGAACTGGTGAGGATACGCGTCAGGTCGCCCACTGGCGCGCTATCCGATGTTCGAACCGTACGCTTGATGCCGAGGCCATCAGAATGAGCCCGGCATCGGCAACGCGGCGCGCCCATGAGCGCGGATTTACGTTGATAGAGACCATCGTCGCGCTGGCGCTGATGGGGCTATTGCTGTCGGCGCTCGCGAGCATCACCGCGCAATGGCTGCCGAACTGGAACAAGGGATTTGGCCGGATCCAGCGCAGCGAACTGGCTGGGATCGCGCTCGGGCGGATTGCCGCGGACCTGGCCGCAACCGAATTTATTCCCGCCAACCGCGACTCGCGTCGTCCGCTGTTCGACGGATCGGAATTGTCTGTCACGTTCGTGCGGACGGCGGTGGGACCGAACGCGGGGCCAGGGCTCGACGTGGTGCGTCTCGGTGAAACCAAAGATCGCGGCGAATTCGTCACGGTCCGCTCGCGGACGCGCTTCACGCCGTTGCCCGTTGGGCTGTCGCTGTCGGAACAAACGCATCTCGGCGATCCGGTGGTGCTGCTGCAAGCGCCCTTTCGACTGTCATTCGCCTATGCCGGTCCCGACCATGTCTGGAAAAGCACGTGGCGAAACGCGGACCGGCTGCCGGCGATGATCAAGCTGACGGTGCGTGATGCTGCGAGCCAGCGCGTGCTGTCGGTCTCGACGATCGCGCCAGTCCATGTGCAATTGCCGAGTGACTGCACGAAGCCGGACGGCAAATGCAACGATAACAACGCGCAAGGCGCTACTGAACCGGGGGGACGCGATGACAGCGATCGGCGCACGTAAACCCTCAGGCGAACGCGGCTTCGTCATCGTTGCCGTGCTTTGGATCCTGGCGGCGCTGTCATCGCTCGCGATGGTCTTCGCCGCCTATTTATCGGCATCCACGCGGGCGATCGCCGTCAACGAGACGGCGCTGCAGACCGAAGCCTTGGTATCCGCGAGTCTCGAACTGACGGCCTACCAACTGGCGCTGGCGGACGAACGTACCAAGCCTCCCCACGGAGCCTTTCAATTCCGCATGGATGATGCGAGCGTTCAGGTCGCTTTCATTTCCGAGGCCGCCCGCATCGATCTGAACTTCGCTCCCAAGGAAATGTTGGCCGGCCTGTTTGCCACGCTGGGCGCCCGCAAGGACGCGGCCCTTGAATATGCGGATCGGGTCGTCGGCTGGCGAACCCGTCCCGTTCCCGGTAGCGCGAACGAGGAGGAGGCGCGTTACAATTCTGCCGGCTACTCGCCGCGGCAGGCTCCGTTTGTCCATGTCAATGAATTGGCGCTGGTCGTCGGCCTCCCGGCCGCGCTGGTGGAGCGTGCACTGCCTTTCGTGACTGTGTTTAACGGATCTCCCGATGTCGATCCGGCGATCGCGGCGCCGGAGGTCATCCAGGCGATGCCTGACAAACCTGCGAACAAGCCCAATTCGTTCGGAAATAGTTCGGCCTCGCTGAACCGGCCCCTGCCGGCGTCGCCGTCCGACTCGGGGAAGAACGATGCTTCGACCGCGACGAGTCCTTGTTATCGCGTCGAGACCACGATCCGTTTCCGCAATGGCCGCCGCAGCACTTCGGAGGTCGTGATCGCCATGGGCGACAAGGTCGACCCCTATCGCGTGTTGTCCTGGCAGGATGACATTGCACCGCGAAACGTCGTTTCTCGTCGCGGGAGCACATGATGGCGATGATCGCGCAGGGCAGGGAGTGGTTCGAGCAGTGGATCGCGGCGGTCGCCGGTGCGGTTGACGGCATGACGGACGGGCTGGTGCGTCAGCGCCGCATCCAGCTTGACGAGAATGCTGACGGCACATTCACCGCCAGCATGACTGCATCGAAAGACAATCTGGCTGCGACGGTTCTCTCCTTCCCGATCCAGCACGGCGCGCCGGAGCCGACGTTGCCGGCGCAGTGGAGTGCGGCCTTCAAGGGCAGCCGTGTCGAGGTGCAGTTGCCGGCCGATCATGTCATGACTCGTCTGCTCGACTTCCCAACGCCGGCAGCCGACTTTCTCGATGGCATGATTCGCTCCCAGGTGGATCGCCTGACGCCATGGGGCGCAAGCGAAGCCGTGTTCGGCTGGAGTTCGCCGGTTGCAGTCGCTGACGATCGGATCGAAGTTGCCTTCAGTGCGACCTCGGCGTCGAAAGTCGATCCGTTGGTGCAGTTGGTGGACAGGTTGGGCGCTGCTTCCGTTGCCATCCATGCGCCGGCCGCCGGCGGCAGCGGCACGCCGGTCCGGGTGAAGCTGCTCGACAAGCGGCTGTGCAGCATGGCGGGACCGAACGTGCCGCGCCTGTTGCGCGTCGCCCTGATCTCCACGGGCGTCGCCGCCGCTGCCTCATTGTTCCTCAGCATCTATCTCGGCGGTTCGCTGCAATCTGAACAGGACGATATCCAGCGGCAGATTTCGCAACGCCGCGCGGCATTGCGGGTTGACGCCAATGGCGTGGCGCCCGGCATCGGTCTCTTGGCAAAGCGCAAGCAGACGACGCCATCGAGCGTGATGGTGCTGGAAGCGCTTTCGCGCGTGCTGCCCGACACGACCTATGTGACCGAGCTGCGCATCGAAGGCGGCAAGGTGCAGGTCGTCGGCATGACCCAGGACGCCCCCGCGCTCATCCGCCTGATGGAACAGTCGCCGCAATTCACCCGAGCCACATTCTTCGCACCGACCACCCGCGCGGCGAACGAGTCGGGCGAGCGCTTTCACGTCGAGGCCAATATATCAGCGTATTTTGGATCCGGCTCATGAACGCATCAGCCCGGTCATTGAAGGCAATCAGCACCTCGCCGTTCGTGGCAGCCGCGACCTATATCGGGCTGCTGATCCTGCTGCTGTTCGTGGCCATATCGTCGCTATCCGATCTTATCGATCAGCGCAACGAACTCGCCTCGTTGTCGGCGATGCTGGCGCAGTTGGAGGGCCGCACGCCGAGAGCAGGCGGGGCGCCCGGTGAGACGATGCCAGCTGGCTCGGCCTATCTCGAAGGCGCTACCGTCACGGTTGCCGGCGCGACGCTGTTGCAGCGCGTGGCGGGTTCGGTGACCAAATTCGGCGGCAATGTATTGTCGACCCAGCTCGATGTTCCCAATACACCTGCGAAGGCCGGCTTCATCAGCATGGTCGCGAGTTTTGAAATCGAGCAACAACAGTTGCAACAGGTGCTTTACGATCTTGAGGCCGGCATGCCGTTTTTGTTCATCGACCAGCTCGTCGTGCAGACCATCCTCGATGGGGCGAGCACGAACACGGGTGAACGCCCGGGCAAGCTGCGCGTGCTGCTAGGCGTCTCCGGACAGTGGCGGGGGGCCAAGTAATGCGTTTGGCAGTCATTGTCATGAGCTTCGCGTTGTCGGTTCAATCCATGGCGGCGGCTGCGCCTGATGCATCCGGCGATGCACTCGATGCTGGGCTATTGGATGACACACGGCTCGGCGGACCCGTCCTGACATCGCCGCCGCCTTCCGAACCGGTCACGACAGTGCGCGCGGTTCCACCGCTGGCGGCGCCGGTCCGGCCACTCAGCGCCAATCCATTGTGGGGCATTCCGCTGACGCAACTATCCAACACGCGCGAGCGTCCGGTGTTCTCGCCCTCACGACGGCCGCCGCCCGTGGCCGTCGCCGAACCTGTCGTGACGAAGCCGCCTCCGCCGCCGCGGAAGAAGGAAGTCGAACCTCCGCAACTGTCGCTCGTTGGCACCATTGCCGGAGACGACGAAGGCTTCGGCATTTTCCTGGATCAATCGACCAATGCTGCGCTGCGGCTGAAAGTCGGCGAAGATTTTCAGGGCTGGAAGCTGAGTGCGATTCGCGGGCGTGAAGTCACGATGGAAAAGGACGAGCAGGGCGCTGTGCTCACACTGCCGCCGCCGGGCGGCGAGAGTGGTGGCGAGGTTCATCTCGTCCCGGTGAGCACGATCAGAACGCCATTGGTGACACGACGTTAGCTAATTCAGAACCATCGCTGGAAAGCCGGCGTGAGCAGCAGGCCGAGGGCCAGAAACGGGCCGAATGGCATCGATGTCTGGCGCTTCATCTGGCGTCCGGCGAGTTGCAGACCGCCCGCTGTCGCGAGCGCGGTCAGGGTGGCAATCAACAGCAACGTTGGAATGCCGGTGACGCCGATCCAGGTCGCGGCGGCTGCGAGAAACTTGACATCGCCAAGCCCGAGCCCCTCGGTTTGTCGTAGCAGGAAATAGAGGCGTCGCAGCAACAAGAACATGACAGCAACCGCGGCGGCTTCACCGAGCGTCTCTAAGCCTTCTGTCAGGTTCCCAAAGACCATCGCTTGCGCAACGCCAAGCATCGCAATCGTAAAATTCAACCCATCCGGAATGATACCGTGACGAAAGTCGATCAGCGCCAATGCGCAGCACACCACGCTAAGGGCGATATAGAATCCGAGGAACTGCACAGATTCATTGGCGATTGGCATGAGCGCTACGATGAATGACGAAATGTGTGAGTGCTTACCAGAATTTCGTTCACGATCAGCAGCTCAATTTTCAAGCAACCACACAAGTACGGAGCGGCCTTTCGGGAATGTGATCGTCGAAAAAACTCTTCACAGCAGAAAACCGCAACGTGCAATCAGTCTGTCACAAAACCGCATAGGAAGGTGACAATATTTCCCGTCGCTGCGAGCGATAGCTGATGCGTGAATGACGGTGAACAAGATGCGAGTGGCGACATGCCTTGCGTTGCTGGTGATGTTGAGCGGTGTGCGTTGTGCATACGCCGGAGTTCTCGATGAAGGCGCCGAACGCTATCGGCCTTACATGGTCGAAGGGATTGATAGCGCGCTAACGGGTGCACAAGCGCTGCGCGAAAAGGCTGCAGCGGGGGATCTCGCGGGCGCGAAGAAAGCCTGGATATCGGCTCGCGCCGGCTGGGAGCGCTCCGAAGTCTTCACGACCGGCTTCGTACCCGAGCTTGACGCGAAGATTGACGCCTGGCCGAACGCCGACAGCGGGTTCCATGCCATCGAAGCGAAATTATTCGGCGCCGGCCAGACCGACGTCGACAAGGATGCTGCCGCTTTGGTCGAAGATCTGAATAATCTGCACGTCAAGCTCAAGGATATGCAGCTCACGCCGCAGGGATTGCTGGATGGTACGGCGCGCCTCGCTTACGAAGTCGGGGAAAGCAAGGCCGATGGTGGCGAATCCCGCATCAGCGGCACCTCGCTCGATGATATGCGCAACAACATCGCCGGCATCGATTTCGCCTACCACACGATTTTCTCCGCCGCCCTCAACACGGCGGACGGCAAGCTCGATGAAATGGTGACGAATCGGATCGAGCTGCTTGAAGCGATTGTTGCGGCGCCCGACCTGCCGCATGTCGATATCCCGCGGTTGCGCCGCGCCAGCGAGGAACTGGTGGTGGCGCTGCAGACTGCTTCGGCAAAGCTTGGACTGCAACGGCCGACGCTGGAGGCCCAGGTGCGATGAACTCGCCTTGGTTGCGGCTGACGGCGCTTGCGTCCGGTCTGCTTGTCGTCGCGTCGCTTGGACGCGCGCTGGCTTTTCCCGTCGACGGCAATCAGACTGTCCTGCCGGCAAAAACCGAGCTGAACGAGGATGCGCTCGACAAGCCGCGCGAGGTGTTCCAATCGGAACGCGCCGGCGCGAAATCGTATATGGTGAATCTCGGCGACCTCGCGTTCAATTCGCCGTCGATCCTGGGCGAGGTGGCACGGCAAGCCGGCGTGAGCTGCGGCACCTGTCATATCAACGGCGTCGGAAACGCCAAGTTCTTCATGCCGAAGATGTCGACGCGGCCGGGAAACTTCGACGTCACCGGCCCCGTTTTCAATCCGAAGGCGAACAATCTCGTGCTCGATCCGGTGAGGATCCCGAGCCTGCGCGGTGCGCGCTATCTCGCGCCGTACGGCAGCGACGGGCGATCGGCTTCGCTGCGCGACTTCATCCGCAACGTCATCGTGAATGAGTTCGCCGGGCCCGAACCGTCGCCTGCGATCATCGACGCCATCGTCGCCTATGTTCAGGACATCGACTTCCTGCCCAATCCGAGCCTCGGTCCCGGTGGCCGGCTGGTTGGCAATGTCAGCGAGTCCGAACGTCGCGGCGAAGCCTTGTTCTCCAAACCATTTCCGCATGATCCCGGCTTGAGCTGCGCCGGTTGTCATGTCCCGTCGGCCGCCTTTGTCGACCACCAACAACATGACGCTGGCTCCGGCGGTCTGTTCAAGACGCCGACCCTGCGCAACGCGGATTTCAACGCACCCTATTTTCACGACGGCCGCTTCGACAGCTTTGATCAGGTCGTCGATCATTTCGACCGCGCATTCGATCTTGGCCTGTCGGCGCAGGACAAGCGCGACCTCGTGGCCTATCTCACGGCGGTTGGCGATGGCGTGCAACCCTATGAGCGCGATGGCGCGGGTGCGACGCTTAAGGAAATCAATGACTTCAACATGGTACTCGCGACCGCAATTCCTTCGGGCGACAAGGCCATCGTTGCGCTTGCCGTCGACACCATCGGCCAGGAGCTGCGTGAGCTCACTGAGCGATATCCCGATCGAAAGAACACCAGCGTGTCGGGCGGCGAGCGGCAGCGGGTTTCGGCGCGCAACAGTCTCAAGGAACTCGTCCTCATGCTGCGGCGAATCGACATCGCCGTAAGCGAAGGGCGCAATGCCGACGCCGCGACTGAGTTCAGGAACTATCGCTATCTCATGGCCGCGGCTGTCCCTGCGCTGTTGGCAGGCGCCGAGCCATGGTCGCTGTTCAATCAGGATGTGCATGATCAGCACTACGCGGCGCTGCGCCAGGTGATGCAGTCGAAACATCTGTCTCACTAGGTCGCTGCTGCGTTGCGCGAATTTGTCTCCGTAGAAATTCTCGCGCGATAGCATCGCGCATCACTTCCAAAACTCCTGAGCCTTTGTCGCGCGATGCGAATGCATCGGTCGCGATACATGCATCGCGGCATTGGACGCTACGCAGAAAATTTTTGAACGAGTCAAAATTTCTCGCGCGCTTTCACAGCAACGATAAGCGTGCGTCATGTTGCCGCATTAGACGATGTGTCGCCAACCACAACCTTTGGAGTCGATAATGACTTTCAATCATAAGAAGAACTGGCGAACCACCACGGCACTTTGCGTCATCTCAACAGTCGCTGTCGCAACAGCCGCTTATGCAGCACATTATCCCGGCGGACGAAGTGATTGGGACAAGCGCTCGCATCACAATAATTTCGCCCATGACAAGCAGGGCAACGATCACGACGGGAACGGTCACCACGGCGACAACGGTCACGACAACAATGGCCACCACGGTGACAAGGACAATGATCCGGCTGACAAAGTGAAGACCGCATCGCCGATCAAGCATGTCATCGTCCTGATCGGCGAAAACCGCGGGCTCGACCACACATTCGGAGTGTACAAGCCCAAGGGCAGGGGACAGACCATCTCCAACCTGCTGTCGAAGGGCATCGTCAACGAGGACGGCTCGCCCGGTCCGAACTTTGCGCAAGCCCAGCAATACTCGGTCGCCGCGCAGTCCTCTTTCTATATTGGTGCGCCGACGATCGCGAAGTCGCCCTACAGCGCGACCAACACGATGCCGCAGCCGAACACGGCCGGAACGCCAACCGGGCAGAGCGATACCTCACCTCCGTTCAAGACGATCGCCGAAGCCAGTGTCGAGAAGGACATGGATTCGAGCGACCTGGATATCCTCACGACCGGCTTCAGCGGCCTGCCGACTGGCGCGCTTGATACCCGCGTTCCCGGCGCTGGTCACTTGACCGGACCGTTCGCGCTGCAGGGTGAGCAGATCAGCGACGACGACTACACCGGTGACACCACGCATCGGTTCTATCAGGACTGGCAGCAGGAGGATTGCAGCGCGGCCAGCGTGACCAAAGCCAACAACTCCGGTTGCCTCAATGATCTGTTTCCGTTCGTGATGGCGACCTACTCGGCGTCCAACAAGAGCATGGCCAACTCGATGGGCTTCTATAATGCCCAGCAAGGGCAGGCCCCGATCCTAAAGATGCTGGCTGATCGCTTCACGCTCGGTGACAACTTCCATCAGTCGTTCCACGGCGGCACCGGCGCCAATCACTTCATGCTCGGGACCGGCGACGCAGGCTTCTGGAGCGACGGCAAGGGCAACCCGACCACGCCTCCGGCAAACCAGATCGCAAACCCGAATCCGATGTCCGGAACGGTGAACCGCTATACGGTGGACGGCAACTTCAGCGATTGCTCTGATGTGGCGCATCCCGGCGTCAAGCCGATCGTGACCTATCTGAACAATCTGCCGTATGCGGCCGAGCCGAACTGCAAGCCCAACCATTACTACATGCTCAACAACACCGATCCGGGCTATCTGCCGAACGGTGCGCTGGCGGGCGGAAGCAGCATGCCGCCGTCGTCGGTGCGGACCATCGGCGATGCACTGATGGACAAGAAGATCTCCTGGGCTTTCTACGGTGGTGCGTATAATGACGCCGTGGCGCTTTCGAATGCCGCGGTTGCCGCCAATCCGAACAATCCGGATCTCAATGCGGCGGCGCTCGCCGATCCGGCTCACGCGCTCGGTGTGGCCTACTGCCAGATCTGCAATCCGTTCCAGTATGCGACCTCGATCATGGCCAACCCGACCGTGCGTCAGGCTCACATCAAGGACACTGCCGATCTGATCACGGCGATCCAGGACAACAAGTTGCCTTCGGTGTCGTTCGGCAAGCCGGACGGTCTGCTAGACGGCCACCCGCAAAGCTCGAAGGTCGATCTGTTCGAGGCCTATGTGCTGAATGTCTTAAACGCGCTGGACAACAATCCGGAGCTCAAGGCGGAGACCGCGGTGTTCATCACCTGGGACGAAGCCGGCGGCTACTGGGACTCGGGCTACATCCAGTCGATCGATTTCTTCGGTGATGGACCGCGTATGCCGATCCTCATCCTGTCGCCCTATTCGACCGGCGGCAAGATCTACCACAACTACGGTGACCACGTTTCGTTGCTGAAATTCATCGAACGTAACTGGAATCTGCAGCCGCTGACGAACCGCAGCCGCGACAACCTGCCGAACCCGACATATTCGCGGAACAACGAGTATGTGCCGACCAACAGCCCCGCGCTTGCTGACATGTTCGATGCGTTCGATTTCAGCAAGCCGGTTGCACTGTCCTATACCGAGTAGCTGAGCAGCGTTCCAAGAACGACTGGTCTGAAGATGGTGCCGATCGAGCCAATGGTTCGGTCGGCGCCACCGCATTTTTGTGCCGCCGAGGTTTTGCCGATGGATCGAGATCGGATGCTGGGGAGCAAGAGGCTGCGAGCATGCCTGCTTGCCTTGGTCGGTTCGGCGCTTGCCGGCACCTCAGCCGCGGCGCAGCAGTTTTCCGCGGACCTTGTCGCGAGACGAGGTGAAAAGGTCGTGCGTGTGGGAAGCCTGCACGTGTCCGAAAGCAAGGTGAGGATCGAGACAACCGATTTCGCCGATGGCTTCTTTCTGATCGATGGGGCGGAGCCTGCGGCCGCTTTCGTGCGCCCGCGCGCGAAGGTGTTCATGGACGCAAGGCAGTCAAGTCCGTTGACACAAATGTTTGTCCCGGTCGATCCCGATGAACCCTGCCGGCAATGGTGGGCGATGGCATCGCTGGCGGCGCCGGTGGAGCCCGATAATTGGCATTGCGAGCGCGACGGGGAGGGAACAGTCGGAGATCGCAAGGCGGACGTCTATCGGATCGTTGCGGCTCCCGGCGGCGGCTTTGTCGGGTGGATCGACCGCGAGCGCAAGTTTCCGGTGCAGATCAAGACCGGGGACGGAACGATGATCGCCATCGAGAACATCCGCGACGAGCTGCAGCCGGCGCAAACGTTCGAAATTCCCTCTGGCGCGCGCAAATTCGATCCGCGGGCGTTGATCGATCGTATCAGGCAGAGCGACGTATGGGTCGCTCCGCCCGCGTCGGAGTGAGCGATTACTGGGCTTGCTTGGTCGCTGTTTGCAGCATCCGTCCAAGCGCCGCATAGTGCGACTGGTGGACGTTGGCGTTGAACAGCGACCACGGTTCGGCTTTCTTCAAGGTGACGGGGACGTCGAAGGTGGCGAGCATCGAGAACGTCTCGTATTCGGCCATGGCCTCGTCGAGATGGCCGGCTGCGACCGCAAGATCAATCCGGCGCAGGCTGAGAACCAGGTCCTTGACGGCGGTCCGCGCCGCAAGCCGCTCCTCCTGGCCCCCGACCGAAGCATACCTGATATCCGGAATATGCTCGGTCAATTCACGCAATTCAGCGCCTACGCCCGTGACGGCCAGCGACACCACGGCTGTATCCGCGGCGGGGATGGCGAGCTCCAGGACGCTCGCGAGCTCACGCACTTCCTTCATCCGAATCGCCACGCCGTCCTTGTCGAACGGGCGGTCGCCGTCGCCGACCGCAGTCAGATAGGCGACGAGATCCTGCGTGTCCTGCGACGAGAGACCGAGCTCGAAGCTGCGGTCGAAATGTCGGACCACTTCTTCATAGCTGTCGTAGCGGCCATCGTGGAAGTAGGGCGCGTTGAAATTGGCGTTGAGCAGGGTCGGCGTTTTCACCAGGCCCCCCGAGCCCACGTCATGGCGGGCCTGGTCGGTGAAGACACCCGTTGGAACATGGCAGGTGGCGCAGTTCAGTTGGGGCTGGTGCGGAAACGGCTTGAAGAACAGTTGCTCGCCGTGGCGCTCGGCGGCGCTTGCTTGTGCGCTAAGCATGCCGCCGGGTGAAAGCCTGGGATTGGGGAGAAAATCGATGTCGGTGATGTAGGCGACAAGGCCGTCCAGGACGGCATCGCTCGGTCGCGGCCCCTGAAACTCGTTTACGATGACGTTATATATAAAGTCGCGCAGCGAGGTGATGCGGCCGTCGTGCCCGTAGGGCGCCAGGAAGCGCGCGCCGCGCAGGCTGGGGATCCGAACCGGATCGAGAATGCTGTTGAATGCCTTCGGATTGAACATCAGGCTGGTGGTGTCGAAGGTGCCGGGGCGCGAGGAGGCACCGGGAACGAACAGCTTCGGATTCGATGTCCCGTTGACGTGACAGGTGCCGCAGCTCATTTCCGCCTGCCGCGCCTTGCCGCCCAGGATGGAAGGCGAGTTGAATGCGAGATCGCCAAGATTGACCAGGTAGGACTTGTGCCCACCCACGGCTTCCGAGTGGAACAGTTCGCGCGGCTTCGCCAGCGCTTCCTCGGAAAATTCCGTCCCGGTCGGCAAGACCGTCTGATCGCCGCCCAAAGGAAACGCCTCTGTCCGCAAGGGAATGAGCGCTGCAACAAGCGCGATCAGCACGATCAAAGCGCACGAAGTGGTGCGATGCGCGGCAGCCGCGCCGTTTCGGCGCGAGCGGCACGCAAGAATGTCCCTGGTCATCACGACAAAGCCCCTGCAGCAATTTAGTTGGGCGGTCTGTGAACAGCAGATGTCGCACGGATGACAGTGTCCCTGCTGGCGAGACCGCAGCTGGACTGGATAGACAGAACTTGTCGTCGGTTTGATGACGATCAGATGGCAGAGCATACCTCGATATCCGTCTAAGCATGGCGATGACGTCTCAGCGTGTGCGCGACTCCTTGCATTGTCGGAAAACAGTCATCGGATCGAAATGTGCGGCAGATAGCCTCACCTTGTTTCATTCCATCTTTGCTCTCAGGGGAGAAAACCATGCGGCTTTGGGGAGCCATTCCCGCGCTCACATTGGCTGTTGGTGCGATCGCTGTCGCGCCGGTGGCCAAGGCAGAGAATCTCGTCGACAAGATCGTCGACCAGTTCAAGCACGACAAAGGCGATGACTTCAAACATCATGACCATGGTCATGATCACGGTCACCATGACCATGACAGTCTGCTGAAGGCATACAAGCACGTCGTGATCATCTATCAGGAGAATCACAGCTTCGATAACCTCTACGGCCACTGGGGCGACGTCGGTCGTGACAACATCAACGGCGTTTCCGACGCCGATCAGCCGCACACGCTGCAGGTCCGCCAGGACGGCAAGACGGTCTACACCTGCCTGTTGCAGAATGACGTCAACCTGACCTCTCCCTCGCCGTTGCCGACGAGCTGCACCGACAATGGAAGCTCGGTCGCCATCCTCAGCGCCTTCAAGAACAAGCCGTTCGAAATCAACGACTTCATTCCGACGTCGGCAACCACCTGCCCGAAACCGATCGGCGCTTTCGCGTCTCACGGCTTCCTCAACGGCACCGGTCTGCCCGGCGGCTGCACGGAGGACATCGTGCATCGCTTCTACAGCGAGCAGTATCAGATCAATGGTGGCCGGCAGAACCGCTACATGACCGGCAGCGATGCTGCGGGTCTCGTGATGGGCTATTACGACACCAAGAAGCTGCCGATCTACCGCTATCTGCACGATCGCGGCGCGCCGAATTACGTCATCGCCGACAGCTTCTTCCAGGGCGCCTTCGGCGGTTCGTTCCTTAACCACCAGTTCCTGGTCGCGGCCGCCGCTCCGCAATTCGTCGGCGCGTCCAACGACGGCAGCGCCACCGACCTGCACTCCATCGTCGACGCCAACGGCATGCCGACCAGCACGCCGCTTTACGCCCCGCTTTCCACGGTGAAGGATGCGCAACTGACCGCCAAGTGCAGCCAGGCTGGTTTGCCGGCCGGGCTCGCCTGCGGCGACTATGCCGTCAACACCACCCAGCCATTCTATCAGCCCTATTCGCCCGGCACGGCGGATGCCCGGCGCCTGCCACCGCTCAACACGCCCAACATCGGCGACAAACTGTCAGCCAAGCACGTCGACTGGGCCTGGTATTCGGGCGGCTGGTCGAACGCCAATGGTGACGTCGGCGCTTCGGGCTGGACCAACGGAAACGGCACCACCTGCACCGACCCGAACCATCTGCCCACGGCGGTCTTCCCCAATTGCGCCGACGTGGACTTCCAGTTCCACCACCAGGCGTTCAACTATTTCGCCAACTACGCGCCCGGCACGAAGGCCCGCAAGGATCATCTGAAGGATGAGGCGGAGTTCATCCAGGCGGCAAAGAACGGCAGGCTGAAGGACGTCAGCTTCATCAAGCCGATCGGTGAAGAGAACGAGCATCCTGGCTATGCCAGCGAGGCCGAAGGCAGCCAGCATCTGGTTGACCTGGTCAAGGCGATCACCGAGGGGCCGGACGGCAAGGACACCCTCATCATCATCACCTATGACGAGTTCGGTGGTCAGTGGGATCATGTCCCGCCGCCGCCCCACAATCGTCGCGGCGATGACGCGAAGGCTGCGGACCAGTGGGGACCTGGCACCCGTATCCCCGCGCTCTTGATCTCCAAGCGCTTCGAGAAGTCTGGCGTCGCCCACGAGGATTACGACACCACCTCGATCCTCAAGCTGCTCGAGAAGCGCTTTGACCTCGATCCCGTCGTGACCCGGCCGGTGCGCAACCTCGCAGTGGCGCTCAAGGCCGGCGATTCCGATCGCCACTGAGGACAGTCTGGAAGACGAGCTGGCCCGCATCCACGCCGGATGCGGGCCAGTTGATTCAAGTTTTGCCGGCGGATTCTGTCACGCCTCGCCATCCCGTAGGATGGGTAGAGCGCAGCGAAACCCATCCTACGATTAGAACCGCGCGTCGGTGTCGTCCCGGGCTTGACCCCGGACGACGAGGGGAAGAGATCACGTTTTCAAACGTAAAATAGCTCTCCGCCGTCATCGTCCGGCTCGAGCGAGCATCAGCTCGCTCAGCCTGCGGGTCATCGCGGCAAGATCGAGCGGCTTCTCCCATAGCTGGATGGCTTCAAATTCCGGGTCGATCGCGCTCCTGTCATAGCCGGTCGTGAAGACGAATGGGATGCCGCGCGACCGCAACGCATGTGCGACCGGGAATATCGACGCATTTCTGAGATTGACGTCGAGCACTGCGCCGTCGACCGCCCGAACTCCAGTCAGGATGGCCAGCGCATCCTCGACATCGCCGAACGGCCCCTCGATCTCGGCGCCGAGCGCCCGGCACGCCCGCGCGATATCGTCGGCGAGGAAATATTCGTCTTCGACGACGAGGATGCTGCGTCCGGTCAGGACGCCGCGTTCGCGAAGAAGGACAGGTGCTGCCATCATACCTCGAGCCTCCTTCGCCGCCCGAATCCTATTGAAGTTAGGAACATGAGGCGAAGCCGCGCCTTGTCGTAAACACTCCAGAGTACGACGGGTTCCATGGTCAACCGCGACATTATCGTCATCGGGGGCTCTGCCGGCGCGACGGCGCCGCTGAAGGACATTTTGAGCAAGCTGCCGGCCAACCTGCCCGCCGCGCTGTTCATTGTACTGCACATCCCGGCCCAGGGGATTGGAGTCCTCTCGACCGTGGCAAGCGCGGCCGCCAAGCTGCCGGTTCGCCAAGCGGAAAACGGCATGCTCATCGAGCATGGCAATATCTATCTCGCACCGCCGGACCATCATCTGCTGGTGTTCAGGGATCATATGATGTTGGGCCGCGGCCCGCGTGAGAATATGGTGCGCCCGGCGATCGATCCCTTGTTTCGATCCGCGGCGCTGCACTATGGATCCCGGGTGATCGGCGTTGTTCTCAGCGGATTTCTGTCCGATGGAGCGGCCGGCCTGAATGCGATCAAGCGCTGTGGCGGCTTCGCGCTGGTACAGGACCCCAAAGACGCGATTTCCGACGAGATGCCCCTGCGTGCGCTCGAGGCGACGACCGTCGACCTCTGCGTGCCCGGCGCACGGATCGGTGACGTGCTGTCCGACCTGGTTCGGGAGGCGCCGGGTGCCGCGCGGCCGATCCCGCCGGAGATCCGGCTGGAAGTCGAGATCGCCGCAGGCGAGCGCATCGGCAGCGATAGCCTGCTCCCGATTGCTGATCCGGCGTCCCTGACTTGCCCGAGCTGCGGCGGCGTACTTTCCGAGCTCAAGGACAGTCATCCGCTGCGTTTCCGCTGCCAGGTCGGCCATGCCTTCACCGTCGACGTGCTGGCCAAGGAGCAGGAAGGCCGGGTTGACGAAGCCTTGCGGGTGGCGCTGCGGATCATCGAGGAGCGCGCCGAACTGGTTCACCGCATGGCGCTTGATGGCCGCCAGAGCGGCCGGGCCGCGGTAGCCCAAATGTACGAGGCGCGGGCGGCGGAATATCGCGAATATGCCGACATGATCCGGCGCGTCGTGCTAAAGTCGCTGGACCCGCGGCCTTCCAAAGCTTAGGCGGTGCCAATGGTCATATCGCTTGCCGAGCGTGCCGAAGAGCTCAGGGCCGAGCGGCGTGTTCTGCTCAAGGCCGACGGCGATATCGAGGAAGGCTTGAAACGGCTCCAGAACCAGCAGGATCTGCTGCTCGATCTGCAGGCTGCCGGTCACGATACGACGCAGGCCGAACGCCTGGTCGTTCTGCTCGAGCAGACCCTGCTGCAATGGGAGCACCATCGCACGCTGATCGAGCAGCGCATCGCGTATCTTGAGAATGAGATCTATCCGCTGTCGATCAAGGGGACGTGAGGCGTCCAGGCTTCGTGATCCGGCGCCAAGCCCGAGCGTACGTCGCACTGCTGCAGCGCGCTCTGCCTCCGGCGACAGCTCGCGGTCAGCCGCCGTCCATCAGGGCGGTGAGTTCTTCAAGGCATTTTGTGGGTTCCGCGGCCGTCTTCGGCGGTATGCGCGTTCTCCCGACACTTTATGCGCAAGGACCTCGTGGCGCCGGGCGACCAGATCGCACTCTCGCGCGTTATTTCGCCGTAATCTCTGTTGGGATAGTGTCCAATTCTGCTATGGGCGTGGTTTGGCAAGCTGAATCAGGCCGTGACAGAACAACGAGAGCCGCCGCCCCATGAGTGAACCCGGATCGGAACCAGCGGATGGCCGGCGTCGGGCCAAGGCGCCGTTGATCATCGGCGTCGGCGCGTCCGCCAGCGCGATGAATAGTATCGAGCGTTTCTTCTCAAAACTGACGCTGAATTCCGACCAGACCATCGTGTTGGTGTTGCAGCACCGTGAGGCGTTCGACGAACGGCGGCTGCGAGAGATGCTGGAGCGTTCGGAAGGCACCAAGCTTTCCGAAATCGAGGACGGCGCCGCGATCGAAGGCAGCACGATCTATCTCTGCCCCGCCAACAGGATCGTCAGCATCCATGGCGATCGACTGGCGATCCGTGCGGCCGAGCAGGCGCCGGGCGAACGCGCTACGGTCGACAGCTTCCTGGTATCGCTCGCGGAAGACCGGGCCGAGGAGGCGATCGGCGTCGTTCTCGCCGGAACCGGCGGCGACGGGACGCTGGGTGTGGCGACCCTGAAGGACCACGGCGGGCTGGCCATCGCCGAACGTGTCGCCAGCGATCATGCCGACCCACACGCCGACAGCAACAATGCGGCCGCAATCGCCGATTTCGTGCTGCCGCCTGACGACATTCCCGAGCACATCCAGGTTTATGCCCGCCATCTGCGGCGGCTGGAGGAGAGGCAGGGATTTGACGAAATCCTCGCCGCCGCCGCCAGTTCGCTGTCGCGTATCGCCGACATCCTGCGCAACAAGACCGGTAATGATTTTCACGGCTATAAGCAGAACACCTTCCTCCGCCGGGTGCAGCGGCGCATGCAGGTGGTGCAGATCGACGAGATCGCCGCCTATGTCGATCACCTAAGGCAGGACAAGGATGAGGCGCAGCACCTGTTCAATGACCTCCTGATCGGGGTCACCGAATTCTTCCGCGACAAGCGCGAATTCGAGGTGCTGGAAACCCAGGTGATCCCGAAAATTTTCGAGAACAAGGCTGCGGGCCAGCAGGTCCGCGTCTGGGTGCTGGGTTGTGCCACCGGAGAAGAGGCCTATTCGATAGGCATCCTGCTTCGCGAGTACATGGCCAAGCTCGACTCGCCGCCGCAGGTGCAGATCTTTGCCACCGATATCGATGGGCGCGCGCTTGCCGCGGCCCGGGTCGGTCGCTATCGGACCACTATCGACGGCGACATGTCGCCGGAGCGGTTGGCGCGCTGGTTCGTCCGCGAGGGCGACACCTATTGCGTGGTGAAGGACCTGCGCGAGATGTGCATCTTCTCGCAACATAACGTCATCAAGGACGCGCCGTTCTCGAAGCTCGATCTGGTGTCCTGCCGCAACCTCCTGATCTACCTGAACGCCGAACTGCAGAATCGGGTCATTCCCCTGTTCCACTTCGCCTTGCTGCCGGACCGCTTCCTGTTCCTCGGCAACTCCGAGAACGTAACGCGGCATCCAAAACTGTTCGCGCCGGTGGATCGTCGGGCACGCATCTTCAAGAAGCTCGAGACCGGCACCCGCCTGCCGCCGGAATTCCCGATCACGACGGCGGCCGGGCGCGCGACCGTCGAAGTCCCTCCGGTGCGATCCCTCGGTCCCGATGTCGGGCTGGAGCGCCGTGCCCAGCGCATCGCCGAACGCTACGCGCCCGCCTATGTCATCACCGACGAGAATTTTCAGATTCTGCATTTCTCCGGCCGCACCGGCCGCTATATCGAGCCGACCGCGGGTGCGGCGACGCTCGACCTGCTCAGTCTCGTGCACCGCGATCTCCGGCTGGAGTTACGGACCGCGCTCGGCCGGGCAGCCGAAACCAAGGAGACGGCGCATGCCGAGCAGGTGCAACTCGGCGTGAACGGCCATCGCATACTGGTCGATATCACCGTCGAGCCGATTCAGGAGGGCGCTGCCGGCCACCGCAATTTCGTCGTGCTGTTCAAGGATGGTCCGCTGCGCGTCGTCGATAGCAAGGAGAATAATCCCAATGCGCTGGTCAGGACCGAGCACGTCGAGCGGCTTGAGAGCGAATTGCGGGCGACGCGCGAGCGTCTGCAGGCCACCATTGAAGAGCTCGAAAGCACCAACGAGGAACTGAAATCCTCCAACGAGGAATATCAATCGCTGAACGAGGAATTGCAGTCGGCGAACGAAGAGCTGGAGACCTCGCGCGAGGAGCTGCAGTCGGTCAACGAGGAGTTGACGACCGTCAATGGCGAGCTGGCGCACCGCGTGCAGGACCTGACGCGTGCCACCAGCGACCTGAAGAACTTCCTCGAGAGCACGCAGATCGCGACCGTGTTCCTGGACAATGACCTCAAGGTGATGAATTTCACGCCGGCGATCACCCAGGTGCTGCACCTGGTCGACACCGACGTCGGCCGGCCGATCGCACATATCAAGGCGCGGATTCCGATCGAGGAGCTCTATGACGAGGTTCGCCGCGTACTGCGCACGCTCGCCAGCGCCGAGCGCGAACTCAGCGCGCCCGACAGCGGCACGCGCTACATCGTCCGCGTCCTGCCGTACCGGAGCATCGACAATTTCATTGCCGGCGTCGTCATCACCTTCATCGACGTCACCGCGATCACGCGCGCGGAGGAACGGCAGCGGCTGCTGCTCGCCGAGCTTCAGCACCGCGTCCGCAACACGCTCGGCGTCGTCCGCTCGATTGCGCGCCGCTCGGCTGAAACCAGCTCGAGCGTCGACGAATATGCTGCGCATCTCGACGGCCGCCTGAACGCATTCGCGCGCACCCAGGCGCTGGTGACGCGCGACCCCGAAGCCGGCGTCGATCTTGAATACCTCGTCATCGAGGAGCTGCTCGGCTACAATGCCCATGAGGGCGAGCAATTGCGCGTCTCCGGCCCGCAAGTACGTTTCCAGGCAAAGCCGGCGGAGACTTTCGCGCTCGCCCTCCACGAACTTGCGACCAACGCGCTCAAATACGGCGCGCTGAGCCGGCCTTCCGGGCGCATCGAGGTCACTTGGCGGATCGACGACGCGGTCGATCCGCCGCGACTGGTTTTCGACTGGCGCGAGCGGGGCGGACCGCCCGTCACGCCGCCGCCGCGCAAGGGTTTTGGCACCGAACTGCTGGAGCGGACGCTGGCGTTCGAGTTCAAGGGGCAGACCATGATCATGTACAATGCTGGTGGCCTTCACTGTACCATTACCATTCCGTTGAGCCGGCGGACCATCCATACGCCCGCGGTGGACGGCTAAATGCATCCCCCAGCCATTGAGGGAAACCCGGCGCAGCCGGTGATCCGGCGGCTGAATGCGCTGCGGCGCTTGTCGGACGATGGGATCGCCGCGCTCGAACGGGCGATACGCGAGGGTATGCTGCACGTCGGCCCGGGCGAGGACCTGATCAGCGAGGGGGATGCGGTCCATGGCGTGCGGATCCTGCTGTCGGGCTGGCTGTGCCGCTACAAGACGCTGGAGGATGGAAGGCGCCAGATCGTCAATTTCATCCTGCCAGGCGAAACCTGCGATGCTTATGCCTATCTGCTGCCGGTGATGGATCATTCCATCGCGAGCCTGACGCCAGTGGTCTACGCCGAGGTCAAGCGCGCGCAATTCGAAGCACTGGTGGCGCACGACAGCTCGGTCGCGGAGGCGTTCTGGTGCGAGACGCTGGTGAACAACGCGATCCAGCGCGAATGGGCGATCAATCTCGGCCGCCGGCTGGCGCTCGAGCGCGTAGCGCATCTGCTATGCGAGATCTATGAACGGCTGCGGCCGGTCGGCCTGATCGACGGCAATTCCTGCGCCTTTCCGGTGACCCAGATGGATCTGGCCGATGCGACCGGCCTCTCGGTGGTCCATCTCAACCGCACGCTGCAGGACTTGCGCAGCTCCGGCCTGATCCTGCTGCGCGAACGGACGCTGACGATCACCGACCTGGACGTGCTCAAGAGCACGGCGCTGTTCTCGCCGAACTACCTTCATCTCTATCGAGCGTGAGCGGCGTCGCTGGTATCCCATTTTAGGAACCGGGAACCGGTTCCCTTTGTTGAGTGCTCAGCTTGAGTATGCCGATCAGGCTGAATCTTCACCTCTCCCGCTTGCGGGAGAGGTCGGCGCGTTGCGCCGGGGTGAGGGCGCTCTCCACTCGGGGAGTCCCAATGCGGAGGCACCCCCACCCCAGCCCTCCCCCGCAAGCGGGAGAGTGCAGCTTCGCCGGGGCAATCTTTCGACCCGATCGGCGATTGCACTTGAGGTCCGCGGCGGCCGGCTGGCCGGCGGTCCGCTCGAAAGGATACCATCATGGAGATCACGACATTCAAGGACATGTACCTTGCCGAACTGCAGGAACTTGTCAGCGTCGAGCAGCAGCTTGGCGAGGCGTTGCTGCGCATGGCCAAAGTGGCCTCGCATCCTTCGCTAAGGGCTGCGCTCGAGCGGCACCAGCGGGAAACCATCATGCAGGAGGAGCGGCTGCGGTCGATCCTGGAGAAGCACGATGCCGCCGCCGAGCAACATACGGATCAGGCCATGCAGGCGCTGATCCGTGAGGCCGAGAAGATGTGCGTAATCCTGAAGGATGGTTACCTTCGCGACGCCGGTCTGATCGCCTCGGCACAGAAGCTCGAGCATTACGAGATCGCAGCCTATGGCAGTGTGGCCGCGCTCGCGGGCCAGCTCAACCTTCGGGAGGACCAGCGGCTGCTGCACAACGCGCTCGATGAGGAAAAGCGCGCGGACGAATTGCTGACGACGCTTGCCAAGGGTGAAATCAACCAGGACGCACTGGCGGCCTGATCGTCCGCTCCCGCGACGTTGCGCAATTGCCGCCCCGATTGGCGGGCGAATTCGAAATACCCCAGATGTCAGCTCGACATTGGGCGGGGTATGGTATTGTTCGGATTTGCAATGGGCGGTGCCGATGGGCTCGGTACCGCTTGCCCAAGGAGGATGCTCCGATGCGCAACGACAAGGAAGATGCGCTCAGCCAATCGCTGCGAAACCCGCATCCCGTTCGCTCCGCCGCCACTCAACGTCCGTCGCGCCGGACCGTGCTTCAGAACATTGGAATTGCCGGTCTGTCGCTCGCCGTATCGCCGGCCTTAGCCGACGAAATGGTCAAATTGCCGTTTGCGAGCGGGCCGCGGGAACGGCCGATCACGCATGCTTTTCCGCAAAAAGGCGACATGATCCTGCAGCGGGTGCGGCCGCCGCTGCTCGAAACGCCGCTGGACGTGTTCGACCGCGGCGTCTTCACGCCGAACGACCAGTTCTACGTGCGCTGGCACTGGGCCGAGATCCCGAATTCGGTCGATGTGAACGCCTTCAGGCTTGCGGTGCGTGGGCATGTCGATCGGACGCTGTCGCTGTCGATAACGGACATCCTACGCGACCTGCCCCGGGTGGAGCTTGCCGCGGTCAATCAATGCTCCGGCAATTCGCGCGGCTTCTTCTCGCCACGCGTGCCCGGCGCGCAATGGGCGAATGGCGCCATGGGCAACGCCAGATGGGCCGGCGTACGGCTGAAGGACGTGCTGGATCGCGCCGGCGTCAAGGCCGGCGCCGTTCAGGTCCGCTTCAAGGGATTGGACGAGCCAGTGGTGCCGGAGGCTCCGACCTTCAGGAAGTCGCTTGCGATCGATCATGCCCGCGACGGCGAAGTGATGATCGCCTACGCCATGAATGGCGAGCAACTGCCGTTGCTCAACGGCTTCCCGCTGCGCCTGATCGTGCCGGGATGGTACTCGACCTATTGGATCAAGATGCTCAGCGACATCGAGGTGCTCGACAAGCCGGATGACAACTACTGGATGGCCGTCGCCTATACGATCCCCGACACGCCGCACGCCAGCGTCGCGCCGGGACAGAGCGGCGTGAAGATGGTGCCGATCAACCGGATGGTGCCGCGCTCGTTCTTCACCAATATCGCTGACGGCGCGTCCTTCACCGCGGGCACGCGCGTGCCCCTTCGCGGCATCGCCTTTGGTGGTGACACCGGCGTCGCCAAGGTCGAGTTTTCCAGCGACGGCGGCAAGTCATGGCAATCGGCCAGGCTTGGCGATGATTTCGGCAAATACGGCTTTCGCCAGTGGCAGACGGATGTTGCGCTTGCCGATAAAGGCGATCACGCGCTCATGGTCCGCTGCACCAATTCCGCAGGCGAGGTCCAGCCGGACACGCCGAACTGGAACGGCAGCGGCTTCATGCGCAACGTCATCGAGACCGTGCAGATCAAGGCAGTGTAGGAGCTGATCATGCTGAAAGGTCTCGCTGCGATCGGCTGCTTCGGAACCGCGCTGCTATGCTCGACGCCGGCCTGGGTTCAGGATCTGCCGGTGATCAAATCGACGACGGTGGAGCTGCCGGCAGGCGATGCCTTGTTTCCCGGCGGCTCCAGCGCCGACGCGATCAACAACAATTGCCTCGCCTGCCATTCGCCGGACATGGTGCTGAACCAGCCGCCGCTGCCCAAGGCGGCCTGGGAAGCCGTGGTGCACAAGATGATCAACGTCTACAAGGCGCCGATCGGCGAGGCGGACGTGCCGGCGATCGTCAGCTATTTGGTGAAGGCCAAGGGCAAGGATTGAGGGCACGCGGGGAGCCGCGCGCCCGGTGCGTCCCTATTGCGCGCTGGCCGGCTATTTCGCCGGCTCGAGCGCCTGCGCAATCGCATCGTCGACGTGCTCGAGCCAGATGAACTCCAGCTTGTCGCGCGCGCCTTGCGGAATGTCGTCGAAGTCGCGCCGGTTGCGTGCCGGCAGCATCACCCTGGTCAGGCCGGCGGCTGCGGCCGCGACGACCTTCTCCTTGATGCCGCCGACCGGCAGCACCAGGCCGCGGAGCGATATCTCGCCTGTCATTGCCGTGTCGTGCCTCACCGTGCGGTTGGTGAGCAGCGAGGACAGTGCGGTGAACATGGCGACGCCGGCGCTCGGACCATCTTTCGGCGTGGCGCCGGCAGGCACATGGACATGGATATCGCTTTTCTCGAACAGCGACGGATCGATCCCGAGCTGCGTGGCGCGGCTTTTCACCAGCGTCAACGCGGCTTGCGCGCTTTCACGCATGACGTCGCCGAGCTGGCCGGTGAGGATCAGCCCGCCTCTGCCGGGCACACGCGTTGCTTCAATGAAGAGAATGTCGCCGCCGACCGGCGTCCAGGCGAGCCCGGTCGCGACACCGGGCACGCTGGTGCGCAGGGCGATCTCGCCTTCGAAACGCGGCTGGCCGAGCACGGTCGCAAGATCCTGCGTGCCGAGCGTCACCTTGGTTGAGCTGCCCTCCGCGATCTGCACCGCGGCATAGCGCAGCGCCTTGCCGATTTCGCGTTCGAGCGAACGGACGCCGGCTTCCCGCGTATAGCCTTTGATGATCGACCGCAGCGCTTCGTCTTCGATCGTGGCCTGGTCCGGCTTCAGGCCGTTGGCCTCGAGCTGGCGGCGCACCAGATAGCGCCGCGCGATCTCGAGCTTCTCGTCCTCGGTGTAGCCGGGCAGGCTGATGATCTCCATTCGGTCCAGCAGCGGTCCCGGAACCGTATCGAGCATGTTCGCGGTCGCTATGAAGGCGACGCGCGAGAGGTCGAAGGGGACGCCGAGATAGTTGTCGCGGAAGGTCGAATTCTGCTCGGGATCGAGCACCTCGAGCATCGCCGCCGACGGGTCGCCCTGGATGCCGCGACCCATCTTGTCGATCTCGTCCAGCATCATGACGCAGGCGCGGGAGCCGGCCTTCTTGATGCCCTGGATGATGTTGCCGGGCAGGGCGCCGATATAGGTGCGGCGGTGCCCGCGGATCTCGGCTTCGTCGTGGACGCCGCCGAGGCTGACGCGCACGAACGGCCGGTCCATGGCGCGGGCGATCGACTGCCCGAGCGAGGTCTTGCCGACGCCGGGCGGTCCGACGAAGCAGAGGATCGGCGCCTTGCCGTGCGGCGCCAGTTTGCGAACCGCGAGATATTCGATGATCCGGGCCTTGATCTTTTCCAGCCCGAAATGATCCTCATCGAGGATGCGCCGCGCTTCTCGGATATCGATCGGCTTTTCGTCCGGCAGCGCCCAGGGTAGATCGATCAGCCAGTCGAGATAGCTGCGGACCATGCCGCCTTCGGCTGCGGCTTCCGGCATCCGCTCATAGCGCCGCAGCTCCTTGCGCGCCTGGCTCTCGGCCTCGGGCGACATCTTCGCCTTGTCGATCGCCGCGCTCAATTCGGCGACCTCCTGCGCCTTGCCTTCGCCTTCGCCGAGCTGGCGCTGGATGGTGGCCATCTGCTCGCGCAGCAGCACTTCACGCTGCCGCTCGTCAAGGGCGGCCTTGGTCTTCTGGCCGATCTCGTTGCTCAGCCGCAGCACTTCGAGCCGCTCGGCGAGATAGCGCGAAACCTTGTCCATCCGGGAGGTGAGGTCGATGGTCTCGAGGATCTCCTGCTTCTCCTGCGGCTTGATGTCCATATAGGACGCCGTGAGATCGGCGAGCGCGCCGGGAGATGTCGTTGCCTGGAAGGCGCCGACCAGCTCGGGCGGCGCCTGCGGCAGGAGCTGGACCGCTTCGACGGCCTGCCTCTGCAGATTCAGAAAGCGCGCCTCGATCTCAGGCGACGTCGTCGCCGGCTCCGGGATGTGAAGCACCCGCGCCGCGGGGAATGGTGTGCCGGGCAGGAAATCCAGGATGCGGGCGCGCTGCACGCCCTGGCAGACGATGTGATGGGTTCCGTCCGGCGCGGTGATGTACCTGACGATATTGGCGATCGTGCAGACGCGGTGCAGGTCGTCAGGACCTGGATCGTCGACTTCGGCGTTTCGCTGCAGCAGGATTCCAATCGGCCGTTGTTCGCGCAGCGCCTGCTGCGCGGCGGCGATCGACTTCGCGCGGGCGATGGTGACCGGAGCGATCACGGCCGGAAACAGCACGATGTTGCGGACCGCGACGATGATCAGCGCATCCGAGGGAATCGCGACCGATTCCGTTTTCGCACCGGCTGCGGCCGAACCGGGATTTTGACTATCAGGCGACATCATGAATTCTCACACGGCTTTCGACAGGCGCAACACGACGCATCCATTCGAGGCGGTCCGGCTCACGCCATAGCGTCCGGCCGGCAGGGCAATGCGGCGTTCGAACCCGCCTTGCGGCAGCTCGAGCCGGTGGATCAGCGCATCACGGAGCTCGGCGGGCAATATCCGGTGCCCCTTGATGATCAGCACGCCGTTCTCGATGATCGCCACCACGTGATCGGGATCGACGCCGGGCAGCGCCACGAAGATCAACAATTCCCGATCGGTCTCCAACACGTCGATCGGAGGCTCCCAATGGACCTCGCGCGTGCCGCCCGGCTGCAGGCTGAACAATCTTTGATGCAGCCGTTCGGCGCGCGCGAGCGATTCGATCGCTTCAGACAGCATCCAGTTGACCGGATCTTTTGTCGGCATTTGTCGTTCCGCCTCCGTTAGAATTCTCAGAGCTCGTCGTTTGCCTCAAACCTACCCCGAAAGCGCACGGCTTGCACAGGTACAATGGCAGCCGATCACCCTTGGTCTGCCGGAACCGTTGTCGGCTGCACTCAACAGCACTCTCGCCGTCGTCCCGGGTCAAGCCCGGGACGACGTGTGGAGAGTTCTGATTCAATTGTTTGATAGCGGGGATGATGGCCCAAATCACCCTGACATCATAGTCCCATCGTGGAGACATCCTCACACCAACCCTCTCCCGCAAGCGGGAGAGGGAGCGCAGTATCCATCGCGGCTCACGCGGCGAGGCGCTCCAACGCTGTCCAGTCGAAGTTGACGCCGTGGCCGGCGCGGGTCGGCGCCAGCGCCGTGCCTTCTTCGAGCACGAGCGGATGCTCGATATAGCGGTCGAGGCCAAAGCCGTGCGCCTCGAGATAGGAGCGGTTCGGACAGGCCGCGAGCAGGTGCACCGTGATGTCGTGCGCGCCGTGGCTGGTGACGGGAAGATTGAAGGCTTCGGCAAGTCTCGCGATTTTCATGAACGAGGTCACCCCGCCGCAATTGGTGACGTCAGGCTCCGGATAGGAGACCGCGCCATTGGCGA
The DNA here is from genome assembly GCF_059512365.1 of Bradyrhizobium sp. Ses1. Classification (NCBI taxonomy): domain Bacteria; kingdom Pseudomonadati; phylum Pseudomonadota; class Alphaproteobacteria; order Hyphomicrobiales; family Nitrobacteraceae; genus Bradyrhizobium; species Bradyrhizobium sp. Ses1. The sequence goes on along the minus strand of NZ_JCAMOQ010000009.1, from coordinate 193,157 downwards.
TGTAATTCTTGAACTCCCAGAGCGTGCGCAAGTTCTCTCCCGCAGCGATCGGCACGCCGCCGGCGGCGAGGATCCGGGCATGGCCGGCGACGTCGTCGGGAATGATCGGCTCTTCGAGCCAGGTGAGATCAAATGGCTGCAGCGCCCGCGCGGCGCGGATGGCTTCCTCCACCGTCCATTTCATGTTGGCGTCGGCCATCAAGGGAAAGCCGTCGCCGAGATGCTTGCGCATCGCCTGCACGCGCGCGACGTCGGAACCGAGATCGGGCCGGCCCACCTTCATCTTGATGGCGCGAAAGCCCTTGCCCAGATTGTCGTCGGTCTGCTTCAGCAGTGCCTCGACCGACAGATCGAGGTCGATGCCGCCGGCATAACAGGGGACGCGCTGATCGAATCCGCCGAGCAGGCGCCAGAGCGGCAGTGCGGCGCGCCGCGCCTTCAGATCCCAAAGCGCGATGTCCAGCGCCGAAAGCGCGAGCACGGTGGGGCCGCCGCGCCCGCCATAATGCAGGCCCCACCAGACGTGGTGCCACAGCGCCTCGGTATCGTCGGTCTCGCGACCCTCGATCAGTTCGGGAACTTCACGCCGGAGAATGTCAGCAATGGCGCCCCCGTTGCGACCGACTGTGTAGGTGTAGCCCACGCCTTCGGCGCCGTCCGCATCGCGTAGGCGAACGGTGATGAGCTCGAATGCCTTGATTTCGCCATGCGTGCTGTCGGACAGCGTGACCGACAGCGGAATCCGGTAGAGTCCGGTCTCGATAGTCTTGATCCGTGCCATTGCGTTTCCACCTGTTTTTTCCGGCAGGTTAGGACGGGGGCGGCGGATGGACAATCCCCTCCGCCGCGCAGCGCGTTCCCGATGCCTGCCGTGCGATTTTGAAAGAGTCTTGGCAGGTTCGGGAAGACCGGCCGAAGCGCCGGAGCGATACTGAGGGTCACAGGATAGAATTATTATCGTGAGGTCCGAATGCCCGAGCCGCGTCCATCTCCCGCACGTTCGGTGCTGGGATCACTCGTGCTGATCGGCGTCGTCGTTGCCGGCAGCGCGGCCGCCTTCGCCTACACCGCCGGATGGCTTTCGCCGGAGCGACTGACGCCCTGGAAGATGTTGGAGGCGCTGGCGCCGCCAAGCGGCCCGGCGCTCGGCCACCGCCGCAATCACGCCAAGGGCATCTGCTTCACCGGCGTTTTCGAATCCAACGGCAATGGCGCGGCGATCTCACGCGCCTCGGTCCTTGCCGCAGGCCAGCATCCGGCGCTGGGACGCTTCAATCTGGGCACGCCCAATCCCGATGCCGCGGATGCGTCGGTCCGCGTGCGGGGCCTGGGACTGCGGATCATGCCGCCGAATGGTCAGGAATGGCGCATGGCGATGATCAATGCGCCGGTCTTTGCTGCCTCCACGCCGGAAGGTTTTCACGAACTCCTGGTCGCAGCGGGCAGCAAGGACCCCAACGCCATGAAGGTGTTTGCCGAAGCTCATCCGGAGTTTGCGCCGTTCGGCGCATGGGCCAAGTCTGCGCCCTGGACCGGCAGCTATGCCGAGGATCGCTTCAACGGCCTCAACAGCTTCATCTTCACCGACAGTTCCGGTGCCGATCACGCGGTGCGATGGTCATTGCTGCCACAGGCACAGGTGGTTCCGGTGACGCAGGATGATCTCAAGAAGCTTGATCCTGACTTCCTTGAACAGGAGATCACGGAGCGCGTCCGCAGTGGCCCGCAACGTTGGACCATGACGGTGACCGTCGCCAACCCCGGTGATCCCACCGCGGATCCGACCAAGGTCTGGCCGGAGGATCGTCGCACCATCGAGGTCGGCACGCTGGTCGTGTCGCGGATCGAGGCCGAGGCTGATGGTCCTTGCCGCGATATCAACTTCGATCCCACCGTGCTGCCGCCGGGCATACGCACGTCGGACGACCCTTTCCCGGCGGCCCGCTCATCGGTCTACGCCAAGTCGTACGATCTCCGCACCGCGGAGGCCAAGGATTATCCACGAACCGTAACGGGCCCGAAGCCATGAACGCTATCCGTCATCACTTCTCCCCACTTCAGCGCCTGCTGCATTGGGTCATGGCCGTCTGCATCCTGACGATGCTGTTCATCGGCGTCGGCATGGTATCCACGGTCATGCCGAAATACGTGCCGCTGGTCTCGATCCACAAGACGCTCGGCAGTGTCATCCTGGTGCTGGCGCTGATCCGCCTGGTCACGCGCTTCTATTACGGCGCGCCGCCGCTGCCGGCCGATCTGCCCGAGCCGATGAAGCTCGCCGCGGAACTGTCGCATTACGCGCTCTATGCACTGATGATCGGCATGCCGCTGCTCGGCTGGGCCATGCTGTCGGCATCGGCCTATCCTGTTGAGCTGTACGGCGGCATTTATCTCCCAGCGATCCTGCCGCAGAGCGACAGCCTCCGTACGCTGTTGTGGAACGCGCATTTCTATCTGGCCTTCGCATTCTTTGCGCTGATCCTGATGCACGTCGCCGCCGCGCTGTTCCACGCGCTGGTCCGGCATGATGGCGTGTTCGAGGCGATGGCGCCGGTGCCGATCCACGACGAAGCCACGCAGGCCGAGAACCGCAGCGAGCTGGCTGCACGGCCTTAGAGCGGGATCAGCGATGCTCGCTGATCCAGCGGGCAACGAGATCGACGATGCGCGTTTCGATTCCGTAATAGCCGTGCGGCGACAAGGATCCGCAAGCGTGCCGCGACCGGTTAATTCCTCCGCTGACGAATCGGACCTGGACCTCGGGGGAATGGCCCATCGCCGCAGCGATGCGCGGCGCGTCGCCGGGCGGCGCGACGTTGCACCGGTCGCTCCTGTTAGCAACGATGAGAAGCGGCACGCGCACGTTCTCCGGCTTCGCGCTGAAAACGGTTTCGCCGCTCTTGCCGACCCTGGACACGGATTCCGTGAGAATCAGACCCGAAACGCTTCCCTGCGGCGCGTGGGTGGCGCCATTCACCGCTGCGATCGCGCCCTGGCTCGTGCCGAGCAGGAACACGGGAACGCCAGCCTGCGATCGCGCGAACTCGGCGAGTTCGACAATGATCCCGCCATACTCCGGAGAGCTGCGATCGCCCCGGAGATTGGCGTGGTTGATCGTATCGGGAATGACCACGGCATATCCGCGCTGCACCCACAGCTCGCGCGAACGGACGACAAAATTGTCGCCATGCCTGATATCACCATTGCTTTCGATGTCGATATTTCCGGCGCCGCCCGGCAGCATCACGATCGCGGCAAGCGGCTTGGGCGGTGATATATACAGCAGGCGTTGACGTAGGCCGCCGTGTAATCGCAGCTCGACGACGAGCGGCGGTGCTGCTTCGCTCGCGGCCTGATCCCGACGGAATTCCTGCGTCGAGCCGATCGATGGCAACAGCATCTCGACGGCGGCTGCTGCCGCAACCAGGCCGAGAACTCGAGTGAACTTGTGTCTACGCATGTTGATGAACCATATGAGGGCGCGTCCGGCCATTTCGGGAAGCGCTTACAATAGTTGCGCTCCGCGGCCAGCGTGAGTGGATTATGGAGCCGATATCACTCGGCGGCGTGCAAAGTCGAAAACGCCTTTCGTTGCAGAAATACGCGAGACGGTTCCCGCCTCTATGTTTTGCGCGACGCAACCTGGAGTCTTCGGACATGAAGCACGTCAAAGCCTGCCTGGCCTTCGCGGCCGCTCTTTCGCTTGTTTCGACAGTTGTCCCTGCGCGCGCCGATCCGCTCAAGAACATCGTTCTGGTGCACGGGGCCTGGGTGGATGCGTCGGGCTGGAAGCCCGTGTATGAAATCCTCACCAAGGAGGGATTCCATGTCACCATGGTGCAGGAGCCGGAAACTTCATTCGCCGACGACGTGACGGCGGCGAAACGAATCCTCGATTTGCAGGACGGTCCGACGCTGCTCGTCGGCCACAGCTATGGCGGTTCGATCATCACGGAGGCGGGCGTTCATCCAAACGTGGTCGGTCTCGTCTATGTCGCCGCGCATGCGCCTGATGTCGGCGAAGATGAGGGCGAACTTGGCAAGAAGATGCCGAGCGTGCTGGCCAAGAGCGAAGGCGCGATCAAGAAGACGCCAGATCAATACACCTATCTGAACCCTGCCGATTTTCCCAAGCTCTTCGCGCCCGATCTGCCGCGCGAGCAGGCGGAGTTCGAGTCGCGCTCCCAGGTCCTGGCTGCGGCCCAGATCTTCTGCACGCTGCTGACCGCGGCTGCCTGGAAGACCAAACCGAGCTGGGGCATCGTCGCCGAGAGCGACAAGATCATCAATCCTGATCTCGAGCGCTGGTACTACGCGCGGGCGAAGAGCCACACGACCGAGATCAAGGGCGCCAGCCACTCCGTCTACGAATCCCATCCGAAGGAAGTGGCGGCCGTAATCACCGAAGCTGCTCGCAACGCTGAAAAGTTGGCAGCCCGCTGACAAGACGGTTGCGAATGACGCATGGGCTCCGGCGGGACAGGGTTTTGACGCATGCCCGCCGGAGCGCCTCACTGATCCAGTCGGATCCGAAGCATATCGTTTCAAATGCCGGATCCAGGAGCATGGCGAATGAAGAATTGGCAACAAGGCCGGCAAGCGCGCGATGCCCGTATCGAAGCGGGCGCGAAACTGGCGAAGGGCAAGATCGTCGCAGCGAGTGATGCCACCCGCCTGATGGAAGCGGTGATCCGGCCGTGCGACCGGGTGTGCCTGGAGGGCGACAACCAGAAGCAGGCGGATCTTTTGTGCCGCGCGCTGCTTGCCGTCGACCTCGCCAAGGTGAATGGCCTGCATATGGTGCAGTCCGGCATCGTGCTGCCGGAACATCTGGACCTGTTCGACCGCGGTGTCGCAAAGAGGCTCGACTATGCCTATTCCGGACCGCAGGCGGCGCGCATCGCGCGCATGCTGTTCGGCGGCAAGATCGAGCTCGGCGCCGTTCATACCTATCTCGAATTGTTCGCGCGCTACTTCATCGACCTCACGCCGCAGGTTGCGCTGATCGCGGCCGTCAGCGCCGACCATGACGGAAACCTCTATACCGGGCCGAACACCGAGGACACGCCGACGGTGGTCGAGGCGACGGCCTTCAAGAATGGCGTCGTCATCGCCCAGGTCAACGAGATCGTCGACAAGGTGCCGCGCGTCGATATCCCGGCGGACCGGGTGCAGTTCGTGGTCGAGGCCGACAAGCCGTTCTTCGTCGAGCCGTTGTTCACGCGCGATCCCGGCGCCATTACCGAAGGGCAGATCCTGACAGCGATGTTGGCGATCAAGGCCATCTACGCGCCCTACGGCGTGCGGCGGCTGAACCACGGCATCGGCTTCTCCACAGCCGCGATCGAATTGTTGCTGCCGACCTATGGCGAGCGGCTGGGCTTGAAGGGCAAGGTCGCAAGCCATTTCGCGCTCAATCCTCATCCGGCGCTGATCCCCGCGATTGAATCGGGCTGGGTCGAGCAGATCCATTGTTTCGGCTCCGAGGTCGGCATGGACGACTATATCCGCGCACGCTCCGACGTCTTCTTCACCGGGCCTGACGGCTCGCTGCGCTCCAACCGCGCCTTCTGCCAGACCGCCGGCCTCTATGCCTGCGACATGTTCATCGGCTCGACGCTGCAGATCGACCTGCAGGGCAATTCATCGACGGTGACCACCTCGCGTATTGCGGGCTTCGGCGGTGCGCCGAATATGGGCGCCGATGCCCGCGGGCGGCGCCATCCGAGCACGCCATGGCTGCAGGCCGGCCGCGAGGCCGATCCCGACGGCTCGGCGCTGCTGCGCCGTGGCCGCAAGCTGGTGGTGCAGATCGGCGAGACCTTTGGCGAAAAGAACGTGCCGCTGTTGGTCGAGAAGCTGGACGCGCTCGCGCTCGCCGAGAAGCTCAAGCTCGAGCTCGCCCCGGTGATGATCTATGGCGACGACGTCACCCACGTCGTGACGGAGGAAGGCGTTGCCAACCTGCTGCTGTGCCGGGATGAGAACGAACGCGAACAGGCGATCCGCGGCGTCGCCGGCTATACCGATGTCGGCCGCAGAAGGGACAGGAAAATGGTGCAGCACTTGCGCGAGCGCGGCGTGATCCGCCGGCCGGAGGATCTCGGCATCGATCCGCTCGACGCCGACAGGAGCATGCTGGCGGCGCGCTCGATCAAGGATCTCGTGCGGTGGTCGGGCGGGCTCTACGCGCCGCCCTCGCAATTCCGCAACTGGTGAGGGGATAGCCGCGATGGAAGATTTGAGCTTTCACCATCAAGCCCGCGCTCGTGCCGGCGGGACCAGGCAAATGGCGATCATCGGTGTTGTAGCTTCCGGAAATCTGGAAGTGCTCGCCGAACGCGTGCTGCCTGAAACGGAATGCCGACTGGAGATCAAGACCGCGGCGGAAGGCTTTGGCGAGGTGTGGAACGCCGTGGTCGCCGACTTCGTCGAGCGCTACTCGCCGGGCGGGCTCAAGTTCTCCATCAATGACGGCGGCGCGCGGCCGGACACCGTGTCGCTGCGTCTCGCCCAGGCTGTCCGGCTGATGGCGGAGAACGAGCAATGAGCGTCGCGGATCTGGAAAAGCCGTCGCTGGAGCAGGCGAGGGCGACGAGCTTCTACGAGGCCTCGGCGCGGGCACGGATCCGGCTGCTGATCGATCCCGGAAGCTTTGTCGAATTCATCGGCCCCGAACGGCGCGAGGTCAGCCCGCATCTGAAACTGTTCGACCTTCCGGAGCAGTTCGACGACGGCATCATCATCGGCCGCGGGCGACTTGCGGAATCGCCGGTCTTCGTCGCCGCGCAGGAAGGCCGCTTCATGGGCGGCGCTTTCGGCGAGGTCCACGGCGCCAAGCTGACGGGATTGCTGCGTGCGGCGAAGGAGCTCAAGTCGATCCCGGTAGTGATCCTGTTCGACACCGGCGGCGTCCGCCTGCAGGAAGCGAATGCGGGCGAGCTTGCCATTGCCGAGATCATGCGCGCGGTGATCGAGGCGCGGACCGCCGGCGTAAAGGTGATCGGGCTGATCGGTGGCCGCTCGGGATGTTATGGCGGCGGCGGACTGATCGCGGGCTGCTGTTCGGCGCTGGCAGTGTCCGAGCAGGGACGTATCGCCGTCTCCGGTCCCGAGGTCATCGAGACCAATCGCGGCGTCGAAGAGTTCGACTCGCGCGACCGTGCCCTGGTCTGGCGCACGATGGGCGGCAAGCACCGGCGGCTGATCGGCGGCGCCGAACTCTTCACCGACGACACGGTGCAAGCCTTCCGTGAGGCTGCCCTCGAATTGCTTGAGACCACCGCGGGCTTCGGCATCGATACGTTAAATGCCGAACAGTCCCGCCTCGAAGATCGATTGCAGCGCTTTGGCACCTGCCGGGATGCGGTCGAGATCTGGGCGGCGGAGGGTGTTGCCGACGCTGCGTCCGTTCCAGCGCTGCCGGCCGATCAGTTCATCGAACTTGCCGACAAGGTCCGGAGGATTGCCCGTGACGCTCGATAGGATTCTCGCCTCGATGTTTCCCGACGGCCACGACGTCAAGAATGACGGTGGCGTTCTGCTCGGGTCCGGCACGCTGCGATCCGGCGACCGCGCGCTGGTCATCGGAGTCGCTGATCGAACCGCGCTTGGTGTCGACGAGGCGATCAGGCTCTCGGGCGCCGTTCTTGGCGCGATCAAGCGCGGAAGCGGTCCGATCCTGGTCATCGTCGACAGTGACAGCCAGCGCATGAGCAAGCGCGACGAGCTTCTGGGACTGAACGAGTTCCTGGCTCATCTCGCCAAGTCGCTCATCCACGCCGATATCCAGGGGCGGCCCACGATCGGGCTGCTGTACGGCCATTCGGCGGCCGGCGCTTTCCTCGCAACCGCGCTGGCGACCCGCGTGCTGGTGGGATTGCCGGGCGCGGACCCGGCGGTAATGGACCTGCCGTCGATGTCCAAGGTGACGAAATTGCCGATCGAGGTGCTCGAGGAGAAAGCCAAGTCCACGCCGGTGTTCGCTCCCGGCCTGCAAAATCTGCTTCAGCTCGGCGCGGTGCATGTCATCTGGGACGACGAGGTCTCGCTGGCCGATCAATTGGAAAAACTGCTGCGCAACATGGGCGATGCGCGCGACCGACGCGATGCACTCGGCAAGGAGCGCGGCGGCCGTATGAAGGCCGCTGAGATCGCGGAGCGCGTGCGTGAGCTTGCCATGCAAACCCGCTGAGGGACCGATGAGGCGCCATGATCTGATCTTCGTCCGCCCCGAGAGCTGGTGTGCGGCGCTTGCGATGCGGAGCGATCTGGCGCCCGATCCGCTGGTCGCACGATGGGTCGCGAACGGTTGGCCGTTGATCGGGCGGCGTGCCACGCCTTGCGAGCAGCACGGCGTGGCGGCGGGCCTGCCATTGCCGCCCTTTGCCGGCAAGCGGCGGCTTTCCTTCCTGCTGCAGACCGAAGACGTGATATCGATCGCGCCCCCACCCTCGTTAGGAGCGGCGGCTCGGTTGGCGCCGCCGACGTGGCGGCCGACGCTTGAACGTCTCGATGAACTCGCTTCGCGTCATTCGGTGGAAGCAAGGGTGTTCGGCGGCTTGGCCTGGCGCGTGTTGACCGGACTGGATTATCTGACCGATCGCTCCGACCTCGATCTGCTGCTGCGCATTGATCGTGACACGGATGTTGCCGCTCTTGTCACCGGCATGGCCGAGATCGAGGCGCCGGCGCCGATGCGGCTCGATGGCGAACTGGTGCGCGACGACGGCGCCGCCGTGAACTGGCGGGAGCTGCATGCCGGCGCGGACCAGGTGCTGGTCAAGACCATCGGCGGCGTCGCCTTGCTCGATACGAATCTCTTCCTCGCCGGGGAGATGCTGTCATGACGCCGGCTCTGGCATGGAGCGCGCAGCACCGCGCGCCTCGTCCACAGGTGATGGCGCCATGCGCGCCCGATGCGGCGGCGATCGCGGCAAGCGCCGTCGATTGCCTGCTGCTGGAAGTGGAGACATGGCCGAAGCCCGGCCTTGTGAGCCATGTCGATCGTGGCAGTCACGAGGATATGGACGCCGAGACGCTGCGCGTCAGTGCCAAAACCATCGGCCCGTATTTTGCCGCGTTGGCGGAAGCAGGTGCCGGCGGCTGGGCGATGGAGCGGCTGAGAATCATCGGACTCGAGGCCGAGGCGGCGATGTTTGCTGCGACCTCAGGCATCAACACCCATCGCGGCGCCATCTTCGGCCTCGGCCTGTTGTGCGCGGCGGCCGGCGCAAGGAGCAGCGGGCAGGTCGATCCGGTTTTGTCGCTCGGAGCAACCGTGACGCGACTGTGGGGCGGCAGCATCCTCGGCGGGCCTGTGCTGCTCCACAGCCATGGCATGAAAGCCCGTCGTCGCTTCGGTGCCGGTGGCGCGCGCGTCGAAGCGGCCAAGGGATTTCCCAGCGTCTACCACGTCGGCCTCCCGGCCTTGCACAGGGGAGCTCTCGTCGCTGCCGACGCGGAGGCAGCGCGGGTCGAAGCATGCTTTGCGCTGATCGCCGCGGTCGAGGACACCAACCTGCTGCATCGCGGCGGGCTGGACGGCCTCTTGTTTGCGCGCCGTGTGGCGCGGCAATTTCTCGGCCGGGGCGGCGTAGGTGCGCCCGATTGGCAGGAGCGCGCCCGCGCCATCCACGATAGCTTCGTCGTCCGCCGGCTCAGCCCCGGCGGATCGGCCGATCTATTGGCCATGACCCTGTTCGTCGACGCCCACGAAAGGTCGTGTCCCTGATGTCCAATGCGATCCTGCTTGCGCTGGCGCTGGTGTTCTTCGTGATGCTGGGCTGGCCATGACTCTCGCAATCCTCTGCTCGGGGCAGGGACGGCAGCACCGCGACATGTTCGCCCTGACCGGCGATGCGCCGGAGGCGGCCAGCCTGTTTGCCCATGCGGCGATGCTGCTCGGCGGCCGTGATCCGCGCGAGATCGTCCGCAGCGAGAGCGCTGAAGTGCTGCACCACAATCGCATCGGCCAGATCCTCTGCACGCTGCAGGCGCTGGCCGCAGCTTCCGTGCTGCGCGCCCAAATGCCCGATCGCCTCATCGTTGCCGGCTACAGCGTTGGCGAGGTCGCGGCCTGGGGCGTCGCAGGCCTTACGAGCATGACGGATACGCTCGACCTGGTGGCCTGCCGCGCAGAAGCGATGGACGCTGCCACGCTGCCCGGTGACGGAATGGTCTTCGTTCGCGGCCTTCCCCGCGATGCCATCGACACCTTGTGCGAGCGGCACGATGCCGCCGTCGCCATCGTCAACCCGGGCGACGCCTTCATTCTCGGCGGAAGCCGCGCAGCGTTGAAAGCGCTCGCCGATGACGCGAAAGCGATGAAGGCGGCCAGGGTCGTCGACGTACCGGTGGAAGTTGCCTCCCACACCCCGCGGCTTGCCAAGGCATCGACGGAATTCCGCGACCGACTAAGCCATGCTGCCGTGATGGTACTGCCAACCGGAACGCGGCTTCTGAGCGGGATCGACGCTGCGCCCGTCATCGATGTCAAAACCGGTCTCGACAAGCTGGCGGTCCAGATCTCGCAGACGGTGCAATGGGCCGATTGCCTGCAGGCGTGCATGGAGAGCGAAGCGACGGTGTTTCTGGAACTCGGGCCAGGCCGGGCGCTGAGCGAGATGGTGGCTGGCGCCTATCATGACGTCGCGACCCGATCTCTGGACGATTTCCGCACGCTGGACGGCATTCGCGCTTGGCTGACCACCCGTCTGGGTATTCGGTTCTGATTCAATCGGAACCGAATATTTTCGGTCGCCGACGCGCGGCTTCTCACGCAAAGATTATCGTCATGCCGGCATTACGACGGTTCGTCGTTGGTAGCGAACATTCGATGAGGCTTTTACATGACGTATATAATTGCAAACTGACACCCGCGCATGAGGAGATCCGGCAAATGACGATTCCTGCGGCCGAGACGTTTGGTGCAACCTGGCCCTTTGCGCCGCACTATTTTGACGGGAACGGCTTTCGTATGCATTATATCGACGAGGGCGACGGCGATCCCATCATTTGTCTGCATGGTGAGCCGACCTGGGGCTATCTATATCGACACTTTATTCCGCCGCTTTCTGCGACGCACAGGGTCATCGTTCCCGATCATATGGGCTTCGGCAAAAGCGAGACTCCTCGCGATCGCGAGTATTCGCTGAAAGCCCATGTCGACAACCTTACGAACCTCATCGAAGCGATCGATCTGAGGAACATCACCCTGGTCATGCAGGATTGGGGCGGGCCGATCGGTTCGGCCTTCACGCTGCGACACCCCGACCGCGTCAAGCGCCTGTTCCTCCTCAACACATTGGCGGGCTATGGCAACGCGGAGTTCGACGCGCAGACGCCCTGGTTTCAGTTTGTCCGCAAGCATTACGAAGCCGGCACGCTTGGCGAGGTGTTGGGACATCTGGACGTCAACATTCTCAGCATCATGAAGATCATTGGTCTTGAGAATCTGTCGGCAGTGAATTCCGATTGGCTCGCGGCCTATGGTTCGGCCTTTCCTGCAAGGGAGGACTGTATCGGAGCGATCGAGTTCCCGCTCGATGTGCTGCTCGGTCGGATTATCCCATACGTCGTTGAAGGTTTTCCTCTCGTCGACAATCTGAAGTCAAAGCCAGCAATGCTCGCCGTCGGTATGAAGGACAGAGCTATCTCGCCGGCGGTCCAAATCGCCGACTTCAGGGGAATATGGCCGGACCGGCCCATCATCAAGCTGCCCAATGCCGGCCACTTCAGCCAGGAGGATGCGCCCGATGTTCTCGTCGCACTGATTCAGCTCTTTGTTCAGGGCAAGGAGTAATCGCACACGCGACGCGACGGTCGACACCGCTCGCTGGCTGCTACTCGAACGACGCGTCGAAGATCTCGATGTCGATCAGAGCGGGCTTGGTAACCAGCGTGCCACCGGGCTGACGCGACAGGCAGCGGCGGAGCGTGGGAATAACGATGTCGTTGAACTTCTGATGCGCCCAGGTCAGGTGTGCGATTGGGGTGCCCACGGCCTCGTAGTCCAATCGCCGTTGCAGCCCATCGCTATCGAAGTAGAAGATCTGCTCCCGCGAATGCGTAACGATGGTCGGTGGAAACAGCGCGCGGAGACGCCGCCAGATCTGGCCGCCGGTGTTCCAGGGGGGCAGCTCTTCGGTCTCAATTTCAGGTTGCGCCAGCAGAAAGGGGGTCGTCAGACAGTTCCAGAGCGAGAGGCCGCAAAAATAGGCCAGGCGCAGATCGTCCCACGGCATTTCCTCGTGGTGATCCGAAAATGCTGTCTGCGGGTCGCCACAAGAACGCAGGATCTCGCCTTGCAGACTCTGGATGGCGACCCAGTCGGGCTGAAACAAGCCGCATCTGTCGGGAGCGGTGAAGCCGGTGAATTGCAGCGTCTGGACCTCGGTCGAACCTTCCATGACCATGTCCTTGAGCCGCCCTGCATTGCCGATGCGGGAGAACAGCGCGCCATCGATGGAAAGGTGGACGGTGAATCTCTTCAACCGACGCCATCGTTCCAACCCACCGCAGGCATCGAGCGCGTCATCAAGCAATGCCATTCGCAAATCCCGTCTTCGACCAGCCCCAAAATCGTACAGGGAGCATGGCCCAGCGCGGGCGAATTTGCGCGTTAGATGTTGTTAGATACCCGGAGTCAGCTCATCGAGCAGTAATTTTACGGACCTGAGATCGGCGCTGTCGAGGCCTTCACTGTACCGTGCATAGAGCGGAGCGATCAGTGCATGTGCCTTTGCTGCATCGCCCTGTTCACGCCAGAGCCGTCCCAAGGTCGCGGCCGCCCGCAATTCCCATCCGAGCGCGCCTTGCTCGCGGGACAACGTGAGCGACTGCATCAGACAGGTTTCGGCCTCGTAAGGACGGGCCGAGGAAGCCAGGATGTATCCCTTGACGCGCAGCATCTCCGGCAGGTCGAACGACTGCCCGGCGCTGTCGCGCTGCGCGATCGCCTCATCGATGATGCCGAGCGCCTCCTCGTATTGCCGCACCTGCACCAGGCCTTCGGCGAGCGCTGCCGCGAACACCGTGCTCAGGATCTTGTGCCGGGTCTGCCGCAATGTTCCGGCGCCCTGGCGCAGCAGTTCGATGCCGATCTTGGCTTCTCCGCGGCGGATCAACAGTTCGCCCTTCAGTCCCAGTCCCACGGCCTGATAGGGCCCGAGAAAATGCCTGGCCGCATGATTGATGAGACGTTCGATCAGCTTGTCGGCGTCCTCCCAATCGCCGACCCAGAGAAACACGTAGATCGACCATATCAGGCCGATGCCGATGGTGAGCGGCTGCTCTGTGCGCTCGGCCTCGCTGATCGCATATCTCGCCGCCGCGATGGCGCGGTCGGGACGTCCCGTCAGCCAGAGGCTTCGCGCAAGGGCTACCAGCGCAACGATCCGGTCATCATATCCGAGCCGCTGCATGTTGATCTGCAGGCGAGACGGATCATGGGTCGTGGCGCTCTCGCATTGCAAGACGGCATCGTTCTGATTCCCGATCAGGTGGTTGGCGACTCCGAGCATCCACTCCGCGGTACGGATGGCACCGGCATCGTTCAATGTCCTGGCAACCACCGCGCCGCGCTCGCCCATCGCCAGCGCGCCATGATAATCGCCGATCCGGGTCAGATAGATATGAAGCTCTCGCAGCAGCCATAGCTGCCAGTGCAGGTCGTTGTGGGACTCTGCCAGTTGCAGGCTGCGGGTGAGGGCCGCATGGACTTCTTCGGTGTTGCCTTGCGTGAACATCAAGGACACGCCAAGCGCGGCCTGAAGCTCCATCTCCTGACGCGGGTCGGCAATTTGCGGATCAAACCCCGCCAGCGCCTGTCGCGCCCAGCGATGGCATTCCGTCAGCAGCGAAAGCTGCAGGAAGAATTGGGCGGCCGCCGCGGCAAGCCCGATCCCGATCGCGCGCTCGCCCTGGTCGGAGAAGCTCCAATCCAACGCCGCGCGCACATTGGCAAGATGATCCGCATAGGGAGTGAAGCTGTCGCCCGTCGAGAATGCTGCTGCTCTCGCCGCGATGCCCGCAAGGAGATCGCGGAAATAGATCGCATGGTTGCGCGATATCCTTGTGGCTTCGCCGCCTTCCGCAAGCTTCTCTGCGGCGAAGGCGCGCATGGTGTCGAGCAGCCGATAGCGCACCGGCTGAGCCGTAGACGGCAGCGAGATCAGCGACTTTGCCACCAGGTTTGCGATCGCCTCAACCGCCTCGGCTTCGTCGGTCCCATCCTCGGAGGCTACCGCGAGGGCGGCTTCCAGCGTGAAGGTGCCGGCGAACACCGACAGCCTGCGCAGAGTGACGCTTTCGATGGGAGTCAATAGATCGTAGCTCCAGCCGAGCGCCGCGCTCAGCGTCTGATGCCTGGGCGCTGCGGTGCGTCGGCCCTGCCACAACAGCGAGAAGCGACTGTTCAGCAGCGTGGCGATGCCCTGGATTCCATAGGCGTTGACGCGACCGGCGGCGAGCTCGATCGCCAGCGCAATGCCATCGAGCTTGCGGCAGATTTCCGCCACCAGCGGCGCTTCGCCATCGCCAAGCTCGAACCCCCCGAGGCTCGCGGCGATGCGTTCGACAAACAATTGCGCCGCGGGATAGGCCAGCACGTCGGGAGCGGTGATGGCAGCGCGCTCCGGCGGGCAATCCAGCGGAAACAGCCGATGCACCTGCTCGCCTTCGGCGCGCAACGATTCACGGCTGGTTGCCAGGATGGAAACCTCAGGCGCCTCGCGGATGATGCTTTCCGCGAGCATCGCCAGGCTTTCCAAGAGATGCTCACAACTGTCGAAGATCAACAGCATCCGCTTCTCGCGCAGAAACGCCAGCATGCTGGGCACCGGATTGTCGGAGGAGACCGAAAGCCCCAATGCCGATGCCAGCGCGCTCGGCGCCAGGCGCTTGTCCCGCAGCGAGCCGAAGTCGACGAACCTGACCATTCCGGCAAAAGCGCCGAGCTGACGGTGCCCCACCGCCAGGGCAACGGTGGTCTTGCCGATGCCGCCCGGTCCGACCACCGTGACCAGGCGGTGGCGGGCGAGCTCGGCGGCAATCGTCTCGACTGTTTCGGTGCGCCCGATCATCCTGGCAATTTGCGCCGGAAGGGGAGGGCTGCCGGCCGGCGTTGCGGCAGGCTTCGTATCCGCGCGCACGATCGGCGCGGTGAAGCAATAGCCGCGACCAGGAACGTTCACGACATATCTCGCGCCGGACGCGCTGTCGCCGAGCACCTTGCGCAGCGCGCTGACGTGGAAGCGGAGGCTGCCCTCGTCGACGTTCACATCGGCCCACACCCGGGACACCAATTCCCGCTTGCCGACGACCTCGCCAGCGCGTTCGGCGAGGAAGATCAGGATGTCGAGCGCGCGGCCGCCGATATGAACGGGATTGCCGTCCTTTTCGAGCAGTCGCGCTTTCGGCAGCAGTCGGAACGGCCCGAATGCCAGTGCAGATTCGTCGCTATTGTCGCCCTGCACGCGGTACCTGCCTGCTGCGAGAGCCGTCTTTGGCCCAACTATGATTTGTGCCCGGATTAGGGCACCAGTTCGGACGGGATCCGCTCACGGGACAATGCATGGGGAGAGAAGGGGGCCGTCCCGGGGATGGGGCGGGGGATAGGACGGCCCCCGTGGGCTCGTTGCCTTGGGAAGGGCGCTGCGAGCCGATGGCGCAAGCTGGTGGCCTTGAATGCTTACGCCACGTACCATGCCGGATGGGATGGCTCGGGTCTTTCGGATCTGCACCTTCATTTCGAGTTCGCATGATCGCGGTTGCCGGATAGACGCAGATCGGCCCAGGCGGATGCGTTCGGTGCCTTACCCCCGAACCGCCAGTCTTGCGTCCGTCGATGAATCAGGGTGCTGCGAGCCGAGCTCATCCAATAGCGCCCTTGCCGCCTTCAGCGCGCGGCTGTTGAACCCCTCGGTAAAGCGGGCATAGGTCGGCGCGAGGAGCCGCCGCGCCTCGCCAGCGCGATCCTGCCCGAGCCAGAGTTTTGCGAGGCAGGTCGCCGCAACCAGCTCCATGGCGAGCGCTGATTGACGGCGGGCCATGTCAATCGATTCCTTCAGGCAGCGCTCTGCCTGCACCGCATCGGGGCTCCTTGCGGAGAGCAGAACTTCCGCCTTTGCGCGCAGCAGCTCGGGCATGCAGAACATATCCTTGTTGTGCCCGACGCGGGCGATTGCCAGATCGATCGTCTCCAGCGCCTCCTTTTCCTGCCCGATGGTGGCGAGCGCCTGCGCCAGTGCGATGCGGAAATCCGCGAGCGAGCCATATCGATGGCTGTGCATGACTTCGAGCGCGCCCCGCAGCAGCGCAATCCCGGTCTCGACCTGGCCCTGCGCCACCAGGACGACGCCTTTTGTTCCGTAGCCAATCGTCTGGTACGGCCCGAGCGCGTGCTTGCTCGCCTCCAGGATAAGTCTGTCGGCGTATTCTTCGTAGCTCTCCGTCTCCGAGTTCCAGACAAAGATCGAGAATGCCCAAAGCATCGCCATGCAGAGCTTGGCAGGATGACCGATACGCATCGTGTCGGCGATGGCCCGCCGCGCCGTGTCGACCGCCTGATCGGGATATCCCTGAAGCCACAGGATGCGAGCCAGCGTGATTCGTGCGCGACTGAGGTAGTCGTAGTTCAGGGGATCATCGACATCAGGTTCCGAGCCCGGCAATTGCAACAACGCCGACTCCACATAAGACCGGGCCAGCCGCGCGTCTCCGGCAAGATGGCAGGAGACGCCGAGCGCGATCCGCATATGCGCAAGTTTAATGCGGTCGCCGTGATCGGACGCGACGGCTTCGCCGCGCTTGGCGAGCGCCAGCGCTTCCGTGAAATTTCCTGCCCTCATCTGGAATACGTGAACCCGCTCGATCAGGCGAAGCTGGCTGGGAACGTCGCCGATCTCTTCGGCTATTCGAAGCGCTCGCGTCAGAAAAGCGTGGACGTCGTCGGTGGTCCCCTTCGTGAGCAACAGCGCCAGGCCCAGGGCGGCGTGAAGGTCGAGGTCGTATTTCAGGCTGTGATTTGCCACGTCAAGCTGTGCGATCGCGCGCTTGGCCCAGAGCTGGCACTCGGCGAACAGGGACAGTTTGAGGAAAAACGGCATGGCCGCTGCGGCCAGCGCGACGCCCGTTGCGCGGTCGCCGCGTTCGGAGAAGCACCAGGTCAGCGCCGCGCGTATGTTTCCGAACTGGTCTGCGATCGCCGCAAATCGGTTCGCTTCCGATGATGGGGCCGAGCCGCTACCGACCTCTTGCAGCAGATGCAGGAAATAGCGGGCATGCCGCCGCGCCGTCGCATCGGCATCCATGCTGGCGGCAAGCCGTTCCAGGGCATAGGCCCGTGCCGTGTCGAGCAATCTGTATCGCGTTGATGTGCCGCTCGCGCTTGCCGCAAGCATGGATTTCGCCACCAGGCTCGCAACGGCCGCGATCACCTGCCCGTCGTCGGCGTCCTCTGCGCCAGCAACCGAGCGCGCGGCTTCCAAGGTGAAGCTGCCGGCGAACACGGCCGCTCGCCGCAGCACCATGCGCTCGGGCTCCGACAGCAATTTGTAACTCCAGTCGAGCGTCGCGCGCAGGGTCTGATGCCGTGGCAGCACGGCATGCTGTCCCTCACCCAGGAGCTTGAATGCGTCGTTCAAGAGCGCGACCGTGTCCTTGATATTGGAGGCACTGGCGCGGCTGGCGGCGAGCTCGATCGCCAGTGCGATGCCATCCAGCCTGCGGCAGATCTCGCCAACCAGGCGCGCGTCCGCGTCGCTCAGCTCGATGAGATGCCCGCCGCTCGCAGCCGCGCGCTCCACAAATAGCTGGACTGCGGGAAAGGCAAGTGCCTGTGCGGCCGTCAGGCCGGCGTCATCAGGCGGGCTCAAGAGCGGCTGTAGACGGTGAACATGCTCGCCCTCGACCCGCAGCGACTCCCGGCTGGTGGCCAGGATATGGAGCTGCGGCGCCTCCGCATAGAGCCGCTCGGCCAGCGCGGCCGATGTCTCGATCACATGCTCGCAACAATCCAGTATCAGCAGCATCCGCCTGTCGCGGAGCAGGTTCACCAGACTGTCCGATGGATCACCAGCCTGGCCGAGGAGGCCGAGCGCCGAGGCGACGACATTTGGAACGAGTGCGGAATCATGGAGTGTCCCAAAGTCGAGGAAGCGGACCGCACCGGCGAACGCTTCGAGCAATTCATGGCCGACGGAGACCGCCACCGTGGTCTTGCCGACGCCGCCGGGGCCGACGACGGTGACGAAACGCTCGCTCCTCAATTTGGCCGATATGTCGCGGACGGTCTGGTCGCGTCCCACCATCCGCATCGGCCGCGCCGGCAGATTGTGGGGCGGTTCGGAGCTCGGCCCGATCGAGGACTGCTCCTGATTATTCGGATGCGAAAGCCGTCCGACGAAACAGTAGCCCTGCCCCGAAACGGTGGTCAGGTATCTCGCGCCGGCCTCGCCGTCGCCGAGCGCTTTCCGAAGGCCCGCGATCTGCACCCTGAGGCTGCCTTCATCGACGATGATGTCGGGCCACACCTTGGCCAAGAGGTCATTCTTGCTGACCACCGTGCCGGCACGCTCGACCAGGGCGATCAAAAGATCAAGCGCCCGGCCGCCGAGCTGAATCGGAGTGCCGTCCTTCTCCAGCGTTCTTTGCCCTGCATGCAGCCGAAACGGACCGAAGCAAACGGTCTCCGGCGCGGCCGAATCCCGACCGGCCTCGCGGACGGCGCGTTGCGTGCGGTCGCCCATGTTCGGGACCTCAATCAAGCAGGTGGCCGACGCTCTCCGTCCTTCACCGCATCAGCTTGATGCGCACCGGAGCAACACGTCGCGGTGCCCGTCCGAACTCCAAATGACCTGAGATCGTCGAGGGACCAATCCAGCGCATCATATTGCTTTCCGAACGCCTAGCAACCTTAGCCAAAGGTGTTACAGGATAGCCAAAGGTGTTACCCGACAGCGCTGCGTCCGACAGATCGAAATAGGAATAATATCGCGCCGCGCGGCAAAAGCATGCGCGCGCGAGCTGCCACGGCGATGATGCCGATTTTCAATCGAGTGATTGCAAGTGACTATGGGGCGGCCGGTGTCGCAATTTGCGACACGGCCTCAGGTGCTGTCACAGCGAGGCGTGACCGCCGGCGGCAATGAGATGATCCGCGCGCCATACTTCAGCCCGTGGCCGGCCGAACGGGATCTTGGTCCGGACGCTCTGGTCGATCGGCGAGGGCGATGCGCTTCGGCTGGCGGTTCGCCAGCGCGCCGGCGTTTCCCCGGTGATGCGCTTGAAGACAGTCGAGAAATGCGCCTGGGTGCAGAAGCCCACTGCCAATGCGACCTCGGCCAGGGGCGTCTCGCCGTCGGAGAGGATCGATTTCGCGCGCTCGACGCGCCGGTGCAGCAGATATTCGCGCGGGCGGAAACCTGTCGCTGCCCGGAACTGGGCCGCAAAATGCATGCGGGACAGGCCGGCGGCCTTGGCCAGATCGGCAAGACTGACGCTGCGATGATAGTTTGCGTTGACGTACTCCTCGACCCGCCTGAGCCGCCATTTCGGCAGCGCGTTGACCTTGCTCCGCGGCGTCTCGAGTCGGGCGATATGCATGGCCAGCGTTTGACCAATGCAGCGGGTGAAAGCCGGGTCCCTGGCATTGCCGCGCTCGATCAGCGCCCTGCCGAGCTGCTCGGCAAAGGAGTCCCGCAGCAGGATGAGGTCGCCGAGATCCTCGCCGGTCGCACAGGGCTCGGCCGCGGCGCGGTGCCCGTGAAGATAGTCGGCCGAGACATGGAAGTGCAGGAAGTCGTAGGGGGCGTGAAACTGCGCACCAAGCTGGGTCGAAGGCGCCGTGACGTGCAGCGTGCCCGCCGGCATGACCCCGTCGAAAATGATCTGCCGCCCCCGTGTCAGGGTGAGGCGCGTGCTCTTCAGGGCGATCGCCACCACATATCGACCGGGCGGCGTTGCCGCCTCCTCGTATCGGGAGCCGGTTTGCGAACCCGCCCAGCGCGAAATCGCGATCTCCCCGATCGCAGCCGCATCATCCTCTTTCAGGTCGCGCCACTTGTGCTCCTGGCGGAGCCCTTCGGCATCAGGATGGACGTGGTGCGATTCCGAGCCGATCGGGAGGCTGACGTGAGGGTGGCTCAGCCTCTCGTTGATAGCCTGCGTAAGCATCGCTCATCCTTTCTAGTTTCGGTCGGCATCGCCTGCGACCGAGGAACTCTGCGAATGCAACAGTTGCAATGCTGAAGAGCATATGCCCTTCGCGCTATGATGCCCGTTATAGATGCTTAGCGGGTGTTAGATATTGCAAATGGCGGCAGCGTGCTCGCCTCCGCGTCGAGGCGAATTTGCTTTAGTTCTGAGAGAGTTGGCCGCGGATAAAGCCGTGAGAGAAGTCGTTAGTATGCCCGTTCTATACCTTCGTATAGCTTTCGGGTTATCCGCCTCAACGCATGGGCCGCCAGAAAATTTGCTTCGCTTCTGAAGAAAAAATATCCGACCATATTGTAGGGATTGTCAGGCATCCCTTGCGATACCGCCGCTTGGCGTCACATCGACAATAGCGTGGTCGTCGTCATCTGTGTCTTGCGCATCCAGGCGATCGGCAAGGTGAATTGAAGCGAGCTGGAAATGCGCGATGTGACCTGATCCTGCAACTTCAATAAATCGGCCGCGCTTCCGTCGAAGCGATCCGCCCACAACTGCTCGCCGTTTTCAGCGTCGACCAGCCGCGCATTGATGCGAAGCTGGTCGGCGGAGCGAAGCACCGAACCGAGCAGCAGGTAGCGGACATTCAGCTCCTGACCGATCCGTTTGGGATCGATCCTCTGGTTTCTGTCTGTCAGTGCCGAGCCGCCGGTGATGACGACAAGAGCCGGGATGTTGACGGATAAGTCCGTCGTCAGGTTCGCGACGACGGCGTCGCCGAAATAATCCTGCGCCGGATCGCCGCTGAGATTCTCGAAGGGCAGCACGGCAATGGAGAGGCGCGGCGCCGGCATCACCACTTGCCTGCGGCTGATCCAGTCGTTGAGCGCCTTGTAGGTCGTCCAATAGCCGGTCAGGCCGCCCAATACGGTGCCCACCGCGGCGAGCCCGGCTATTCCCGTGACGATGCGCCTTGTGCGTTGATGCCAACGCGGCGCAAAGCGCCATATATGCGCGATACCCAGCGCTCGCTCCGACGAGATGTTCGAGCTGCCGGCCGTTGTTGTTGTCTCGCGGTCAAATGCTCGCCCATCGTTGAGCATGGCGATAGTCCGATCCTGAACGAATTTCCGTGCGGCGATTGTATTGAAGCCGCACCCATATCTACACGAAGGGTACGTCAGCCGATAAGGCCTCGCCAGAATGCGCAAGAACTTTTCGTTCGATCCGGAATGTCGGCCGTACTTTTTCGATATGCGCTTGCCGTCGATCCCGGACGATCGATCCTGCAGCGCCCCCGTTGCGTGCATTTCCGAAAGAGATCGGCCGCTTTCGGAAGATCGCTTCAGGAGGCGTAGTTAGAAATCATGGAATCGGCAGCGCTCCCGGGGCGGTTCACCTCGCCGCACTGACGTCTTCCGGCGGCTCCACGTAGTACCCCGAATAAGTATCCACGAAGCAGAGGTGATCGTGGACCGCTTTAACGCCGGCGGTGTTCTCGGCGAGAACGATGGCCGCCTTGCGCGTGCTGTCGTCGAAGATGACGCCATGGAGATGAACGACGCCGTTGCGCACGGTGACCTGGAAGCCGGCGGGCCGCCAATCGGTGCCCTGAATCTGACGCAGGATACGATCGCGGATATGCTGGTCGTCAGCGGTCGGGTCGGGGATTTCTTTGGCAAGGCTCGCGACCGCCTGAAGGATGTTGGCGCGCGTGATGATGCCGACGAGCATCTTGCCGCTCATCACCGGCAGGCGCTTCACGCGCGTCTTTTCCATGATGCGCACGAGCTCGTCCAAGGGCGTCTGCTCGTCCACCGTGATCGGATCCGGCGTCATGACGTCTTCGACGTGACGCCCGCGTTCATGCACGAAATCGATCGCCGCGCGGCCGGGCCCGGCGAAGAACTGCAGCCAACCTGCGCGTCGGCGTTCGGTGCCGATCTCGCCGCGGCGAAGGAAGTCGCTCTCGGAGACGATGCCCTTGAGCATACCATCCTCGCCCATCACCGGCAGGCCGCTCAGGCGACAGCGCAGCATGATATTGGCGGCATCCATGATGGATGCATGAGGGCTGACGGTGATGACGTCCCTGGTCATGATCTGGTGGGCGCGCATGGCATCTGTCTCGAATCTAATGCGACATCAGCGTCGGCACAGTCATCGAGCGCAGCATCTCGCGCGTGACCCCGCCGAGCACGGTTTCCTTGAGGCGCGAATGCCCGTAGCCGCCCATCACCAGGAGATCGAGCGACTCGTCGGCCGCGAGCGACAGGATGCCCGGCTGGATCTCGGCATCATCCCCCCTGAGCGAGGTCAGATGGACCGCGACGCCGACATGCGCCAGGTATCGCGCGAGATGGGTCGGCGACGCCTCGCTCGGCACGTTGTCGTCTTCGTTGACGGTGATGACCGTCAGCGTCTCTGCCGCCTTGAGGAACGGCATGGCGTCATGCAAGGCGCGCGCCGCAACGCGGCTGCCATCCCAGCAGATGCCGATCCGCTTTGCCCTCAAGGCGCCCTTGAATGTGTAAGGCATGAATAGCACCGGGCCGCCGGCCTCGAACAGGGTTTTTTGGGCGAGGTTGTTGTCGAAGGTGTCGCGATCGACCTCGGGCTGCGACACGATCGTCAGGTCGTGCAGCCGCGCGGCCGCGCCGACGATCTCGACCGCCTCGCCCGGAGGCGCGCTGAGGGCGCGACAGCGGTAGGTGATGCCTGCATTCCTGGCCTGCGCCTCGAACATGCGCAACGCGCCGTCAGCGCGCTCGAACGCGCGCTGACGCTCGATCTCATAGATCGAGCCGATCGCGGCGCCACCTTCCGCCGTCATCGGTATGCTGCTTGCCTCGTAGCCTATCGCCAGCGCTTCAAGTTCGGCTTTGGACGTGGCCGCGAGCGATATCGAGCCATCGGCGACCGGACGCGTCGACAATTCCGTGGGCACCAGCACCAGAATGTTCTTGTACATGAATCTCTCCCTGATGACGGACGAAAGCCGCCTGCGGGCGCTTCCCGTCGTTGGCGAACTCACTATGTCAGCGCAGTTTCCTCCCCTTGTTGACCCACATCAAAGGGCGTTCGGTCTCCCTTCTTTATTGGTTCACGGCCAGGTTGCAGAGGCAAGGGTGGATCGACATGGGACGCGTTGCGTTGGTTACGGGCCGCGTTCGGGGCATTGGCGCCGCGATCGCCCGGGCGCTTCAATCGGAAGGTTACCGCGTGGCGGCGACCTATGCCGGCAATACCAAGGCGGCCGAGGCGTTTCACGCTGAAACAGCTATACCGGTGTTTCAATGGGACGTCGGCGATTTCACCGCCTGCGGCGCCGGCGTGAAGCGGGTGGAAGCCGCGCTCGGTCCGATCGACATTCTCATCAACAATGCCGGCATCGTGCGCGACAGCAGCCTGCACAAGATGACGAAGGCGCAATGGGACGCGGTGATCAATACCGACCTCAACGCCTTGTTCAACATGTGCCGATCCGTGATCGAGGGCATGCGGTCGCGCAAGTTCGGCCGCATCGTCAACATCGCCTCGATCAACGGCCAGAAGGGCCAGTTCGGACAGACCAATTATTCGGCCGCGAAGGCCGGCGAGCTTGGCTTCACGCGGGCGCTTGCGCTCGAGAGCGCGAAGGTCGGCATCACCGTCAACGCGATCTGTCCCGGCTATACCCACACCGAGATGCTGGGTGCGGTCTCGCCGGAGGTCATGAAGGATGTGATCCTGCCGCAGATTCCGGTCGGCAGGCTCGGTCGGCCCGAGGAGATCGCGCGCGGTCGTCTTTCTCGCCGCCGACGAGGCCGGCTTCATCACCGGCTCGACGCTGTCGATTAATGGCGG
Source organism: Bradyrhizobium sp. Ses1 (assembly GCF_059512365.1). Lineage (NCBI taxonomy): Bacteria > Pseudomonadati > Pseudomonadota > Alphaproteobacteria > Hyphomicrobiales > Nitrobacteraceae > Bradyrhizobium > Bradyrhizobium sp. Ses1. The sequence continues at coordinate 169,160 of NZ_JCAMOQ010000009.1, read as the reverse complement.
CCAATATATGAGCTGAGCCATCGAACACCATCACTGACGCAAGGAGAAGCAATGTCCAGCTCTGCGACACGAACTACGACCGCGACGCATGCGCATGCGGTCGTTTGGATCGATCATCTCACCGCAAAGATCTTCTCGATGGGCCTCACGGGCGTGGATTCCATCGTGGTGCCGGCGCATCTGTCCTCGACCCATCTTCACCACAAGGCCAACAGCATCGGCTCAGGCAAGGTCGAGAGTGATCCCGCTTTCCTGGTCAGCGTGGGGCAGGTGCTGCAGAATTGCACCGACGTCCTGATCATGGGGCCGGGGAACGAGAAGACCGAGCTGCTGCATCATCTGCAGGACACCTACCCGAACATCATCCTTCGCGTCGAGGCGAGTGATCACCCGACCGACAAGGAGATCATCGCCCGCGGGAAGGAATTTTTCGGCTTCGCGTGAATTTGGAGCGCGCTGCGGACCTCACTTCTCCCGCTTGAGGGAGAGGTCGCTGCGCCTTGGCGTAGCGGGTGAGGGCTCTCTCCACTCAGGGCATCCCAATGCGGAGACACCCTCACCCCAGCCCTCTCCCGCAAGCGGGAGAGGGAGTGCAGCATCCGTTGCGGATGCAATTCATCACGCTCCCGTCGAGCGCCGTCGGCGGCGCGTTGGTGGCGAGCTCGGCAGCAATCATGCCGAAGCGCGTTCGATGGCCGGTTTCGACGATCAGCATCACTGCGTTGCCGCTGACCACGCTGCTCCCGGCAAAGAGCGCGTTGCTTGCTTCAGCGGGCAGGGTGCCGCGCATGGCGCGGTGGTCTTGCTCGCCGGAAACGGGTCGCCCGTCATCAAGGCCTCGTTGACCTGCAGTTCGTGCACGTCCAGCACGATTCCGTCCGCGGGCACGAGGTCTCCGGTGCGGAGGTGAACGACGTCGCCCGGCACCAGCTCGCTGACGGGAAGGGAGACGATAGCCCCGTCGCGCACGACGTCGGCCTGGATCGCCACCGACTGCCGCAACGCTTCGGCGGTCAGTTCGGCGCGGTGCTCCTGGACGATGTCGAGCGTTAAGGACATGCCGATCACGAGCACGATGATGACGAAACTGCCGATGTCGCCGCTCATGCCTGAAATGGCCGCAGCCGCAATCAGGATTGCGACCAGTGGATTGAGAATGCGCTGAACGATCTTCTTAAGGATCGATTGGCTCTGTGACAGCTGCATCAAGTTCGGGCCGAGCCGCGCCAGCCTGTCCTTTGCGTCGGCCTGCGCAAGCCCGCTTCGCTGCGAAGACAGAGACAGCAGGAGCGTCTCGGTCGGCGTGCGCCAGAACGCCTCTGGTTTCGGTTCGGAGCGAGACAGGATACCCATGGGCGCTCGCTGCATGCGGTTCGGACCGCCCGATCCATACGGGAGGCCGTGGCAAACCAGTTTGACGCAGCTCAAACCGTCGCTGGCGGCACTAGCGTAAATGGAGTCAATGGAGGTTGCCAGGCCATGGATTCCAAAGTCGTTCCATTCGACCCGGTCAAGCCGCCATTGCAAGTCGGCGCGACGGTCCCCGCGGTACCAGCACCGTCCGAGCCGGTATCGGCGTTCGACGTGATCGATCACCTCGCCCATGCCATGATCGCCCGCTGGACTGGTGGCCTGTCTCCCGCCGCGCTTACGCTGGCGTTGCTCGACTGGCAGCTCCATTTGGGGATCTCGCCGGGCAAGCAGTTGACGCTTGCACGGGATGCTATCCGCGACGCGATGCAGTTTTTCGAGACACTCGCGAACCCGCATCCGGTCTATCGCACCTGGGGCCCTGATCGCGCCGGCGCCGGCCGACCGGCGGTTTTCCGAGCCGGACTGGGAATTGCCGGCCTTCAACATGCTGGCGCAGGCGTTCCTGCTGACCGAGCAGTGGTGGCAATCGGCCACCACCGATGTCCATGGCGTGGCGCGGCAGGATGCGGCGATTGCGGATTTCGCGATCCGGCAGTGGCTGGACGTGCTGGCGCCGACGAATTTCGCGCTGACCAATCCCGAAGTGCTGCGCAAGATCATGGAGACCGGCGGCGGCAATTTCGTCGGCGGCCTGCACAATTGGCTGGAGGATTGGAAGGCGCTGGTGACCGGTCACGGGCCGGAACATAGGTTCGTCGTTGGACAGAACGTCGCTGTCACCAAGGGCAAGGTGGTCTACCGCAACGAATTGATCGAGCTGATCCAGTATTCGCCGACCACATCGCAAGTCCGGCCTGAGCCGATCCTGATCGTGCCGGCCTGGATCATGAAATATTACATCCTCGATCTGTCGCCGCACAATTCGCTGGTGCGTTTCCTGGTCGAGAGCGGCTTTACCGTGTTCATGATCTCCTGGCGCAACCCGACGCCCGAGGACCGCAACATCAGTCTCGAGGACTATCGCCGGCTCGGCGTCGATGCCGCTTTCGAGGCTATCGGCCGGATCGTCCCCGGCCAGCCCATTCACGCCACCGGCTATTGCCTCGGCGGCACGCTGTTGTCGATCGCGGCGGCGCGGCTGAGCAAGGAGAAGCCGGACTGCCTGGGCACCGTGACGCTGCTGGCCGCGCAGACCGACTTCACCGAGGCCGGCGAACTCACGCTCTTCATCAACGAAAGCCAGGTCTCGTTCCTCGAGGATATGATGTGGCAGCGCGGCGTGCTCGAGACCACGCAGATGGCCGGCGCCTTTCAGATGCTGCGTTCCAACGACCTGATCTGGTCGCGGATGATCCGTGACTACCTGATCGGAGAGCGGCAGCCGCTCAGCGACCTGATGGCATGGAATGCGGATGCAACACGCATGCCCTATCGGATGCATTCGGAATATCTCCGCCAGCTCTTCCTCGACAACGAACTTGCCGAAGGGCGTTATCGCGTCGACGGCAAGCCGATCTCGCTGTCCGATCTGCATGCGCCGATGTTCGTCGTCGGTACGCTTCGCGATCACGTCGCTCCCTGGAAATCGACCTTCAAGATCCATTTCCTCGCCGATGCCGATACGACGTTCGTGCTCACGAACGGCGGACACAATGCCGGCGTCGTCGCAGCTCCCAACGAGCCGTGGCATTCCTACCAGGTCCTGACCAAGCTGAAGGACGGGCTCTACGTCGGGCCGGATGAATGGCTGAAGGTCGCGCCAAAGCGCGAAGGCTCCTGGTGGCACGAATGGGTCGCGTTCCTGAATGCCCATTCCGGCGAACCGGTTGCGCCGCCACCCATGGGCGGCGCCGGCAAGGACGCCAACGCGCTGGAGGATGCGCCCGGCCGATACGTGCTGCAGCACTAGCGCTTTCGTCCACGATGCGGGCCCCGCGTCACCTCGCCCCGCTTGCGGGGAGAGGTCGAAATTCAAGCTGAGCTTGAATTTCGGGTGAGGGGGAGTCTCCGCGAGTCCGTCTATCACCGTCCGCCTGGAGAAAGCCCCTCACCCCGACCCTCTCCCCGTAAGAACGGGGAGAGGAGAAGGACCGTCATCGTTTCGATCTAATCCTCTGGCGCGGCCCGCCGCGGAAGACATCGCACGCTCCGCTCCAGCGTTTCCTCCGGAGTCCCCGACGCATCCACGAGCGCCCAATCGACGACGCCGGTGTCGATGCTGTCCTGAAACAGCGCCACGTCCTGGGTTGCATCGGAGGCGTCATTCCGGCGTGCGCCGATGCGTGCGAGGCGGACGGCGGTCTCGGCAACAAGGAATATCCCGAAGAAATCGACGCCGCAGGAGGCCGCAAGCGGGCGAAGCTGGTTTCGCTCGTCTTCCTTCAGGAACGCTGCGTCGACCAGCGCGGAAAATCCCTGCGCCAGCATAGCTCGCGCGCGATCGAGCATTGCGTCATAAACGCGCTCGGACGTTCCGGGCGCGTACGCCGACTCGGGGAGCTTGACCAGGGGGTCGACTCCGAAGATCTCCTTGCGGATCACGTCCGAGCGCAGCAGCACCGCGCCGGGTGCAGGCTGGACCAGTCCGGCGATGGCGCGTGCCAGCACGCTCTTGCCGGTGCCTGAGCGGCCGCCGACCGCGATCAGCGACGGCTTTCCCGGCGCGATCAGCTTGCGTGCGAGTTCGAAATACGACTGCGCATCCGACAGCACGGCGGCGCCGCCGCCTTGCGCATGCTTGGTCAGGAGCACGTTGGCTCTGATTGCCGCGCGGATGGACAGGAACAGCGGCAGCAAGGCAAGCGCGCCGGCGTTCTGCTGCCACGTGGCCTGCAGATAGGAGTTCAACAGCCGGTTCGCGGCAGCACGGTTGCCGAAATGCAAGAGGTCCATCAGCGGAAAGGCGAGGTCATAGAGCACATCCGTGGTGGCGATGACGGGGTCGAATTCGATCGCATCGAACAGGCGCGGCTTGCCATCGATCATCACGATGTTGCCGAGATGCGCGTCGCCATGGCATCGGCGCACCCTACGAGCGGCGGCGCGCTGCTTGAGAAGCACCTTGTTCTTGGTGAGCAGATCGCAGCTCAGCAGATGCAGGCGCTCGACCTCGGCGCTTGCAAGTGCGGGATGGCTGCGAAACGCTGTCGTGTTGCGCTCGATGATGCCGGGGAGCGAGGCGAGCCAGGTCTCGCCATCCGAAACCGGTGCGCTGTCGTGGGACGCGGCGATCGCCTCGGCCAGCGGTTCGGCGAGTTCTGGCGTGATCTCGCCTCGTGCCGCCAGATGGTCGAGCGTCTGGTTCTCGTCGAACCGCGCCATCTCGACCGCCCACTCGATGACGTCTCCCTTGCCGCCGATTTCGGGGCCAGCTTCGCCTTCCGTGATCGGTACCACGCCGCGATAGATTTCCGGCGCGAAACGCCGATTGATGGCGATCTCCTCCTCGCAGGCGTGCTTGCGTTTGTCGAGCGAGGAGTAATCCAGATAGGGCAGCCGCACCGCACGCTTGACCTTGTAGACGCGGTCGGGCTTCAGGAACACGATCGAGCCGTGCGTGTCGATGCGACGGGTACCATGCCCGCCGGACGGCTTGCCGAGAAAATCCAGCACGCGGTCCTGGTCGGTCGTGCCTTGATGCGAGGACGGTGGCGTCATGGCCGCAGCACCGCCGCGCCGACCAGATTGCCACTGCGCAGGTGCGCCAGCGCCTCATTGGCCTGATCCAGAGGAAAGGTGGTCGTCGTCGTCTTGATGTTCGCCTCGCGCGCCACTTTCAGAAAATCCCTGCCGTCCTGGCGTGTCAGATTGGCGACCGAGACGATCTGCCGCTCCTCCCAGAGAATATCATAGGGAAAGGACGGAATGTCCGACATGTGGATGCCGGCGCAGACCACGCGGCCGCCTTTGCGTAACGCACGCAAGGCTTGCGGCACCAAGGCGCCAACTGGCGCATAGATGATGGCGGCGTCGAGTTCGGCCGGCGGCCTGTCGCCGGAAGCGCCCGCCCAATCGGCGCCAAGCGACAGAGCGAGTTGTTGCGCCTCCATATCGCCGTCGCGCGTGAAGGCGAAGATCTCGCGGCCTTGCCAGCGCGCGACCTGAGCGATGACGTGGCCCGCCGCGCCGAAGCCGTAGATGCCGAGGCGCTTGCCGTCGCCGGCCATCATCAGCGAGCGCCAGCCGATCAGGCCGGCGCAGAGCAGCGGCGCCAGCGCGACATCGTCGCCGTCCTCGCCGAGCGGAAAGCAATAGCGCGCATCGGCGATCAGGTGGCTCGCAAATCCGCCATCGCGGGTGTAGCCGGTGAAGCGCGGATGGTCGCAGAGATTCTCCTTGCCCTCGCGGCAATAAGGGCAGGTGCCACAGGTGAAGCCGAGCCAGGGCACGCCGACGCGCGCACCTGGCGCGAGGCCGTGAACGCCTTCGCCGAGCAGATCGACCCGGCCGACGACCTCGTGACCGGGAATGATGGGATAACGGATGTCAGGCAATTCGCCGTCGACGACATGCAGGTCGGTGCGGCAGACGCCGCAGGCGGAGATCTTGACGCGCACCTCGCCCGGTCCGGGCGACGGATCGGGCCGCTGCTCACGCACGAGCGGCGTGTTGGGGGCCTGAAGGACCATGGCGTACATCAACAACACCTCTCTGAGGCCTCAAGGGAAACGTTGGTTCCAGTCTGCCGCGCATACTCCGGGTCTCGCTTGATTTCGCTCAACGCCCGTCCTTCGGACAGGCCGTAAAGTTCCAGCGCCAGTTCGGCTTACATAGGAGGCAATCATGATCAAGCCTATGGTGCCCGTGACCACTGATCGCAATGTCGCCCGTCGCGAAGCCAATCCATTCGCGTACCTGCAGCAGGAAATCGATCACCTGTTCGAAGGCCTTTCCCGCAACTTCCCGGCCTTCGCCGCGGCCGGCAGAAGCCTGCCGAGCATGGATGTCAGCGAGACCGACAAGGCGATCGAGATCACGGCGGAACTTCCCGGTCTCGAGCAGAAGGACGTCGAGCTCAATCTCACCGACAACCTTCTCACCATTCGCGGCGAAAAGAAGAACGAGCGCGAGGAGAAGAGCAAGGATTACCACCTGGTCGAGCGAAGCTTCGGCTCGTTCGCGCGCTCCGTCGAATTGCCGCCGGGTGTGAAAGCGGAAGATATCTCCGCTGAGATCTCCAAGGGCGTCCTCAAGGTGACCGTGCGCAAGCCCGAGCCGAAGCAAAGCAAGCAGATCGAGATCAAGACGACGTCGTGATCCGGAAGGTAGGGGCGACGGAGGCGGGCTAGACGTCGTCAAACCGGCTCCGTCATTCCGGGCGATGCGCAGCTTCGAACCAGGAATCCATTTCACCACTTGCGCACGCGGCATAATGGATTGCGGGCGCGCGCGTTGCGCGCCCCGGAATGACGAGTCGCTGGAATCGCTGAACGTTGCGCTATATGCTGCAGCGCGATGAACGATGGTACAGGCGAAGTTCTTATCCTTACCGGTCCGCCAGGATCGGGAAAGACAACCACGGCGAAAATCCTTGCCCACGAGCCGGGGATGGCCAAGGTGCATCTTCACGCCGACGATTTCTGGCATTTCATCAAGCACGGTGCGATTCCGCCCTATCTGCCGGAGGCGCACGAGCAAAATCGGAGTGTGGTTCGTATCCTCGCAAACGTGGCGGAGGGATACGCCAGAGGCGGCTATTTTGTTCTCCTGGATGGCATTGTCGGGCCGTGGTTCCTGGGGCACTTCCACTCACTCAGGGTCGCTCTGCACTACATCGTTCTCAGGCCCCCGCTCGAGATTGCCATCCAACGCTGTCGCGCACGCGGAGGCGATACACTGACCGATGCGGAACAGATCACGGTGATGCATCAGCAATTCTGCTCGTTGGGAGATCTCGAACGGCATGTACTCCAAACCGACGGATATGACTCGGAACTGACAGCGCGCGAGGTGAGCAGGGCGGTGCAGAGCGGAGCGTTCCGATTGCCTGGATGATGGGGTGCTGTGCTGGAACGATGATTGCCGGGCCGCGGCACTCTTCACCGTTCTCGGCGTTGTAGCGCTGGGACTTGCGCAGTCCGCATCCAACAGCAATACGGAGCAAGCATGGCTGTCGAGACGGAACTGAAATTCCGGGTCGCCGCGCGCGACCTCAAATCTCTCGCCGGCTGGCGCATTCCCGGTGGAAAAATGGGTGAGCGATCGGACAGCGATCTTGTCTCGACCTATTTCGATACCGGGAAACACAAGCTGAAGAGTCGCGGTCTGACACTGCGCGTGCGGCAAAACGGCAGCACGAACATCCAGACGATCAAGTCGGCGAACGGCGCGCAGTTTGGCCGAGGCGAATGGGAAGCGGAGATCAAGGACGACGCGCCGGACCTTCGTGAGGTCGACGACACGCCGCTCGAGCCGCTCGCCACCGGCAAGCTACGCCGCAAGCTGAAGCCTGTGTTCAAGACATCGGTTCATCGCACCATCGTTCCGGTCCGGACCCGCAGGAGTGAGATCGAACTCGCCATCGATCGGGGAAAGATCGTTGCGGGTCACCGTGCGAGCCCTATCGAGGAACTCGAACTTGAGCTGAAAAGCGGCCGGCTCGCTGACCTGTTCCGTATTGCCAGAGCGATCGAGCAACGGTTGGGAGCCGAACTCGACTTGCGATCAAAATCGGACCGCGGCTATGGCCTCGCCGAGGGCAGGGAGGAACAGGTCGTTTTCGCCGAGCCGATCGAGCTCCCCGCCGACATGACGGCGGGCGAGGCATTCCGGGTCATCGCCCGCGCGACGGTTCGTCATTTCTCTGGAAATGCGGATGCGGTCCGCAATCTTGACGCGGAAGGTGTTCATCAGATGCGGGTGGGTCTCCGCAGACTCCGCGCGGCGATCTCGCTGTTTTCGAAGGTGCTGCCTGGTGCCGGGACGGGAGCCGCCAAGCGCGAGCTGAAGTGGCTCACGGCTGAGCTCGCGCCTGCGCGCGAAATCGACGTGTTCATCAGCGAGCAGGTCGAGCCGGTCACGCACGACCGCGCGCTGAGCCGCGGCGGCAAGGCCATCAAGGACGAGTTCGACGAGAAGCGCGCCCATGCCCTTACACGGGCGAAGAGGGCGGTGAGCTCGATACGGTTCCGCAGGCTGCTGGTCGACACGCTGGAGTGGGTCGAGTCGAAGCCGCCTTCGGCGAACGAGCATATGGACGTTCCGATCGAAAAATTTGCGGCTGACGTCTTGCACCGTCGCACCAGGAAGGCGCGCAAGCAAGGCCAGCACCTTGACCGCCTGTCGCCGCGCGCGCGGCATAAGCTCCGGATCAGGATCAAGAAGATCAGGTATGCGGTGGACTTCTTTAAGTCGCTTTTTCCGGCCAAGCGCGAGCAGAAGAGACTTAAACGCCTGTCCGGCCATCTCAAGAAGATCCAGGATGCGCTTGGCGCGCTGAACGACTTTGTTGCGCATCGGAAGATGGCCATGGCAGCAGCGCTGCAGGCGCCGCGCGAGAACAGGCGCGCCCGCGCACTTGCGGCCGGCGTGGTGGTTGGCCGGGAGGACAAGGCGATCAGGCCGCTGATGAAGGTCGCCCTCAAGGAGGCGCAACGGCTGCAAGTGGCGTGAAGCCGACGGCGTCTATGTCGATTTGCCCGGCGTCGCGCGTTTGCTGCCGGCGATCTCCGCTTCCCATCCGAACACCGAGCGGCCGCCGAGCGCGGGCGATCGGTTGCGCTCTTGCGCGACGAACGCATCGAAGGATGGGCCGGTTGCGGTTCGCTCCAAGAGGCGCGCCTGACTGTCGAGGCGCTTCAATGCCTGCATCTCCTCCTCGCGGCCAAGGCTCGCCTGCTGCACGGCGGATTTCAGCACGCGGATGGTCTCGTCATAGACCTTGATCGGCACCGGATAGGGATGGCGGTCCTTGCCGCCATGGGCGAGCGAAAACCGCGCGGGATCCTTGAACCGGTAGGGTGCGCCGTGGACGACCTCGGCGACCATCGCGAGCGACTGCACGGTGCGCGCGCCGACGCCCGGCGTCAGCAGCAATTCCCGAAAATCGCGCGGGCCGCATTCGGCGGCCGCCGCCAGCGTGCCGTGCAGGCGGCGCGTAAACACGTCGCTGGCGCGGACGTCGTGATGCGCGGGCATGATCAGATGCGGCAGCTCCGGCTGCGCCTCGGGCTGTTTCGACAGCGCGGCATATTCGCGCGCGATGCCGTCGGGCCCAAGCGCGCCGAGCAGATCGAGCTGCGCCGCGCGCGATTGTTCGGCGCGATGATCGGTCAGGTTGATGATCTCGCCCTGCGCGGGACCATCGATGGCGCTGTGCGGCTCGTCGACGAAGCTCTTCAGAGTTTCGGAATGCCAGTGATAGCGGCGCGCCTGCCGCTTGTCGCCGTTCATGCCCTGCTGCACCACGGTCCACTTGCCGTCCTCGGTGACGAAGAAGCCGTGCAGATAAAGCTCGAAGCCGTCCTGGACGGCGGCGCTATCGACCTTGGCCACCAGCCGGCTGGCACGCGTCAGCGCCACGCCATCGAAGCCGGTGCGTTCGCCGAGCGCGGTCAACTCGTCCGGCGTGCGGCGCGAGTTGCTGCCGCGGCCGCCGCAGACATAGATGCCAAGCTCGTCTTGCAGCGGCACGAGCCCGCGCTTCAATGCGCCGATCACCGACGTGGTGATTCCAGAGGAATGCCAATCCATCCCCATGACCGCGCCGAAGGATTGGAACCAGAACGGATGGGCGAGCCGCTGCAGGAACTCCTCGCGCCCGTAATGGTGGACGATCGCCTGCGTGATGATCGCGCCGAGCGTGGACATGCGCTGGCCGAGCCACGCGGGCACGCGCCCGTTATGGAGCGGAAGATCGGCGCTACCGGTTCGTCGTGCCATGAGGCTCCTGGTGCTGAATCAGGTGGAGTATAGCAGTTCTTGCTTCACCTCTCCCATAGGGAGAGGTGATCGAAGCGTCCCTCGCGACTAGTCCCGCATCGTGCGCAACGTAATGGAATAGCGCGGCGCTTCGACCGCTGGGATGCTGTGCTCCCAGATTTGTCTCGCCTCGCCCGAGAGCAGGTAGATCGATCGGGGCTGCGCCTCCAAGGTGAAACGTTCCCACTTGTCGCCGGCCGGGCGGCGGAAGCGGAACTTGCACGGCGATCCCAGCGACAGGCCGAAGACCCGCTCGTAATGCGGCTTGTCGCGATGCCAGCCGATGCCGACGCCGGTCTCGTATTCGGTGCAGAGCGCCTGGGCGATCTCGGTCCGTGGCCCGCCGAAGGCCTCAACCTGTTCGATCAAGGGGCGGAGCCAGTCCGGGATGAAATCGGCCTCGCGCATCCGGCGCTCCGTATAGTCGTAGCGGAAGCCGAACGAGGCCACCCGCCGCTTGCCCTGATATTGGCCGAACTGGAACGGTTGCAGCGGCAGCGCAGCGATGCGCGCGATCAATTCCCGCTCGACGTCAGGCGAAATGAAATCGGCGGCATAGCGCAATCCCTCCGGCGCTGATGACGCGGAGGAATTGTCGGCAAAGAGGGCGAGCTGCTCGGTCAAGCCGGCGGTCCTTATCTCGGCCTGCAGGGGCACCACCTAAATATAGGGCGGAGCAGCGCGACATGAAGGGGCGCGGGTAGCATCGCCGGACCAGGCGCGATGGCCCTTCACGCGGGCGTGCGTTACTCCGCGGCCATCTCCTGCGCACCGCCGAGCAGTTTCACATTGAGCCGGCCGCCGGCGAACAGCATGTCGTCGAGCGCCTCGTCGATGTCGGCCGACATCACCGACTTGCCGCCGTCGCGGGCGATGCTGGCCTGTGCGAGGCGCCGCATCAGCTCCTTGATGAAGGCGGCGCTGACGCCGTCCGTGCGCCGCACCGCTTCATCGACGGTGGTCTCCTCAAGCGGCAGGTTCTTGCCATAGAGCCGCACGAGCTTGCCGCGCCCGATCGCATCCGGCAGCGGCACCTCGATCGCCTGGTCGATGCGGCCGGGCCGGCCGGCCAGCGCGCTTTCGAGCTCCTCGGGTCGGTTGGTGGTGAGCACGAACAGGATGTCGGCATCCTCCTTCAACCCATCCATCTCGTTGAGCAGCTTGTTGAGCAGCGATTCCTCGCACGGGCCCATCAGCTCGCGGTCGGTGGCGATCAGGTCGACGTCCTCGATCACGACCATCGTCGGCTGCAGCAGCCGCGCCAGATTCATGTAGGCTTCGAGCAGCCCGATCTGTTCGGCGGTGATGATCAGTGTCGTATGTCCCGGCAGGTTGGTGGCGAGGTAGCGGATGGTGTGAGTCTTCCCGGTGCCCGGCGGTCCATAAAGCAGGATGCCCTTGCGCGTCGACTGGCCAAGCCGGCGCAACGCGTCGCGGCTGCCGACAAAGTTCAGGACGTTGCGCTCAAGCAGTCTCAGGGTCGGTTCGTGCAGGATAACGGCCTCGCGATCGACCGGCGGCAACCGGTGCACAGTTACGCCCCTTGAACGTCCGCGATACTCGGCCCCGCTGTCGAGCGAAAGAATCTTGCCGCGATAGGAGCGTGCTGTCTGCACCGCTTGCTCGAGTTCCGAAAAACAGCGCTGAACGAAGGTGTCGCCGGCCGCGCCGGTCGGCACTGCGATCTCGATTCGGATCGCGTCCTCGTTGCGGGATTCGCGATAAATGGACAGCAGCACCGCGTAGCGAAGCTCGCCGGCGCGGCACAGCCACAATCCGTTGTTAAGACATTTCACCGCCGCCGGCTCACCGACATCGACTTCATAATATTGCGGCGGAGCGATCACCGGCGCATTGCGCCCGTCGTTCATCAATCCCGCAAAAGTCAGCGTCTCGTAGCGATATTCTTCGTGAACGCCGAAGAAGTGGATCGGTGAGGAGAGCAGTCGATCCAGCGCGACCTGAACGTCCGCACGCATGTGACCCGGAAAGCCGCGCGCCCGCGTCACGAGCTGGTTGCGTGGAATGCCCGCAAAATGCCAATCGATCGCGACGTATGTGTATCTGAATTCTTCGCCCTGCAATTTTTCGGATGCATCCCTTGCCGCGAGCAGGCAGTCGCTGCAGAGGCAGGCAATCTTGTCGTCGAGTTGCACCTCCTGCACCGGCGGCGGCGCGCCGCACAGATCGCAGGGACGGCTGGTCCTTACCGCTTCGCTGGTAATCTGAAGACCATGCCCGGCTGCGTTGATGCGCTGTTGCGCTGTTTTCCATAGCGCTGCCGCGACCCGGGACGGATAGGGGCCACAGGTGGCGTTGCCCTGCTGGTCGATCTCGGCCGCGAACAGGATGGCCTCCCGCTCCGACTTGCCGAACACGGCGCGCAAAAGCTCTCTGACGAACTCTCGAGGCGTCTCGTTATCGTTGTGGAAGACAAATTGAAACGATTCGGCGCCGGTATACCCGTCGTCCATGAAATACCTCTTGCGCACAATTTAAGATCGAAAGAACAAAAAAAGAACATCATGAAACCTGCCGTTCGTCAAGCAGGCCAAACTGGAAAATGTTGGGAGCGCTTCGCTGGAGAGCCATTCGACACATCTTCGGCAGATTGACGGCGCACAGACCGCGATACCGATTCGCCGTTTCGCGCGGCCGCGCTTGTGAACTGCCTCTCTCTGCCGCTTGATCAAATCGGCGGGCATGGTCCATAAGCGGCGCCTTGCGACCGGCGGTTCGGTTGCTTCGAAGTGGTGCAGAGGGAATTGCGTGGCAAAGATTCATCAGCAGATTGCGCAGGAGCTTGGCGTGCGCGAGCAGCAGGTCGAGGCGGCCGTCACGCTGCTCGACGGCGGCGCCACGGTGCCGTTCATTGCCCGCTATCGCAAGGAATTGACCGGCGCGCTCGATGACGCGCAATTGCGCACGCTGGAAGAACGGCTGACCTATCTGCGCGAACTCGAGGAGCGCCGCACCGCGATCCTCAATTCGATCCGCGAGCAGGGCAAGCTCGACGCCGCGCTCGAAGCGCGGATCATGGCTGCCGACAACAAGGCGCGTCTCGAGGATATCTATCTTCCCTACAAGCCGAAGCGTCGCACCAAGGCCGAGATCGCCAAGGAGGCCGGGCTCGAACCGTTGTCCGAGCTGTTGATGACGCAGCCGCAGCATGATCCGAAAGCGCAGGCGGCAGCCTTTGTCGATGCCGACAAGGGTGTGGCCGACGTGGCCGCGGCGCTGGAAGGCGCGCGCGCGATCCTAGTCGAGCGCTTCGACGAGGATGCCGATCTGATCGGCGCGCTGCGCGAGGAGGTGTGGGCGAACGCGCTCATGGTCTCGACCGTGCGCAAGGGCAAGAAGACCGAGGGCGAAAAGTTCAAGGACTATTTCGACTTCAGCGAGCCGCTGCACAAGCTGCCGTCGCACCGCATCCTGGCGCTGTTCCGCGGCGAGAAGGAGGAGATTCTCGATCTGCAGATGCAGCCGGAGGCGGAGCCGCCGGTGGCCGGCGTGCCCAGCGCCTATGAACTGAAGATCATGAAGCGTTTCGCCATTTCCGATCTCGGCCGTCCCGGCGACAAATGGCTGATCGAAACCGTGCGTTGGGCCTGGCGCACCAAGATCCAGGTGCATCTCAACATCGACCTGCGCATGCGGCTGTGGACCGCGGCGGAGACCGAAGGCGTGCGCGTGTTCGCCTCCAACCTGCGCGACCTCCTGCTGGCGGCGCCCGCCGGTGCGCGCGTGACCATGGGGCTCGATCCCGGCTATCGCACCGGCGTCAAGGTCGCCGTCGTCGATGCGACCGGCAAGGTGCTGGCGACGACAGCGGTCTATCCGCATGAGCCGCAGCGGCAATGGGACGAGGCGCTCGCGACCCTGGGCAAGCTCGCGATTCAGCATCGCGTCAACCTGATTGCGATCGGTAACGGCACGGCCTCGCGCGAGACCGACAAGCTCGCGACCGAACTGGTGAAGCGGCTGCCGGACTTGAAGATGACGAAGATCGTCGTCTCCGAGGCCGGCGCTTCCGTCTATTCGGCTTCGGCCTATGCGTCCGAGGAACTGCCCGGGCTCGACGTCACCCTGCGCGGCGCGGTGTCGATCGCGCGGCGCCTGCAGGATCCGCTCGCCGAACTCGTGAAGATCGATCCCAAGGCGATCGGCGTCGGCCAGTATCAGCACGATCTCGGCGAGAGCAAGCTCGCACGCTCGCTCGACGCCGTCGTGGAAGACTGCGTGAATGCCGTCGGCGTCGACGTCAACACCGCCTCCGTGCCGCTGCTGTCGCGGGTGTCGGGCATCGGGCCCGGCTTGGCGCAAAGCATCGTGCAGCACCGCGACTCGAACGGCCCGTTCAAGTCGCGCAAGGCGCTGAAGGAGGTGCCGCGGCTGGGGCCGAAGGCCTTCGAGCAATGCGCGGGCTTCCTGCGCATCAACGACGGCGAGGATCCGCTCGATGCCTCGGGCGTGCACCCCGAGGCCTATCCGGTGGTGCGCCGGATTCTCACGGCGACCAAGAGCGATATCAAGGCGCTGATCGGCAACAGCGAGATCATGCGCCAGTTGAAGCCGCAGTCGTTCGTGGACGAGACCTTTGGTCTGCCGACGGTCACCGACATCCTGCGCGAACTGGAAAAGCCCGGCCGCGATCCCCGTCCGGCGTTCAAGGCCGCGGTGTTCAAGGAAGGCGTCGAGGAGATCAAGGACCTCAGAGTCGGCATGATCCTCGAGGGCACCGTCACCAATGTCGCCGCCTTCGGCGCCTTCGTCGATATCGGCGTGCATCAGGACGGTCTGGTGCACATCTCGGCGATGTCCAGGACCTTCATCAAGGATCCACGCGAGGTCGTCAAACCCGGCGACATCGTCAAGGTGAAGGTGCTCGACGTCGAAGTCGCCCGCAAGCGCATCGCGCTGACGCTGCGGCTCGATGATGAGACCGGCAAGAAGGATTCGAAGGGCTCGTCGAGCGACCGTGTTCGCGGGCCGATGACGTCCTCCGCCCCGCGCAAGCAAGAACAACCCGGCAACGCCTTCGCCGACGCCTTCCGCCGCGCCAGCGAGAAGAACGGCAAGCCGTTACGCTGAGCGGAACTGCTTAGTCTGGCACGGAAGCTAACTTCCGTGTCAGAATCTGTCGCCTTTGTCAGTTGAAGTCGAAGGAGCTTTTAGCTCTCCTGATCGTTCTCCTGTTGCGACGCGATGCGTCGCTGCAATTCAACCAGGGAGGAATCGGGATGAAGAGCAAGCTCGTCAATTCCCTTATCGCGGGTGCGCTCACGACCGCGCTTGCGTTCGCGTCGCCGGCCTTCGCTCGCGGTGGCTTCGGGGGCGGCGGCGGTGGCTTCCATGGCGGCGGCATGGGCGGCGGTTTTCACGGCGGCGGCATGGGCGGAGGCTTCCGCGGCGGTGGCATGGCCGGAGGTTTCCGCGGCGGCGGCTTCGGAGGCGGGATGCACGCCATAGGCGGAGGAACGCGCTTCGGCGGCATGGGTGGAGGGACGCGTTTCGCGAGCATTGGCGGAGGACCGCGTTTTGCTACCATCGGCGGAGGACCGCGTTTTGTGGGTGGGCGGTTTGCTGGTGCGCGGTTCGCGAATGCGAATGCTGCATTCGCGCCGCGCTTCGCGAGCCCCGGCTTTCGAGGCGCAGCTTTTCGAAGCGCAGCCTTCCGGCATGGCTTCCATAACCGCTTCTTCCGCAACCGCTTCAATCGCTTTGCGTTCATCGGCGTGCCCTTCGGCTACGCCGCCTACGCTGGCTACTACGACGACTGCTGGACCCAAGTGTGGACGGGCTATGGGCTGCAGTGGGTCAACGTCTGCGGGTACGACGGTTACTACTGACTGCCGACCCACGGTGTGATGAGCGCGACACGGCACCTTCCGGCGCAGCCTCGCCGGGTGGGCCTGGGGTGACCGTCACATTCATGTGAGCCGTCCCGCGCAACCATCGGAGTACGATGAGCATCTCCGACAAAGCCAGCTGCGCGACGTCCTGGACTGCAGGAACGCCGCGCGTTGTGGCCAGTCATTCGGAAGAAGACCATGACGGCAGGTCATCGCCGCATTCTCGTCGTCGAGGACGACGCGGAAACTGCCAGCCAACTCGCCGAGCAACTCACGAGCAGCGGCTATGAGGTGGATCTGGCCGCGAGCGGCAACGAAGCCCTGCGGTGCGGCACGTCTCGCGATCATGCCGTGATCACGATCGACCGCATGCTTCCCGACATCGATGGCCTCACGGTCATGCGTCAATTGCGCGACGGTGGCGTCGCTGCTCCCTTCCTAATCATCAGCGCGCTCGGCGAGGTCGATGATCGGGTCCGTGGCCTGCGCGCCGGCGGCGATGATTATCTGGTCAAGCCCTTCTCCTTTGTCGAATTGCTAGCGCGGCTGGAAGCGCTTGGCCGGCGCAGCGAGACCATCGCCAAGGACACCATCCTGCGGGTCGGCGATCTCGCCATTGACCTGATCTCGCGCACCGCCAACCGCGGCGGCAAGGCCATTCCGCTGCTTCCTCGGGAATTCCAGCTTCTGGAGTATCTGGTCCGCAACGAAGGCCGCGTTGTCTCCCGCGCGATGCTGCTGCAGCACGTGTGGGATCTCCACTTCGATCCCTCAACCAATATCATCGACGTCTATGTCGGACGCGTGCGTCGCAAGGTCGACGACCAGCAGGCCTATCCGTTGATCCATACCGTCCGCGGCATGGGGTACTGTCTCCGTGCTCCTGGCTGATACCCTGAGGTCGACGACCTTCAAGCTGGCGCTGGCCGCGATCGTGACCTTTGGCGTAATCGCCGCCGCCATCTTCGCCTATGTCTATCTGTCGACCGCCTCTTTCGTGCGCAGCCGATCAGATCAGGCCATCATGGCCGAATATTCCGGCCTGCTCGGCGCTTACGAGCGATCAGGACGCAAGGAATTGATTGAGCTGATCCGAAACCGGGTGGCCGACAGCAGTTCCGCAGAAAAACTGTATCTTCTGGTCGATCATGCGTCCGCCGTTCTCGCCGGGAATCTCGACAAATGGCCTTCGGCGGCCAGGGCTGCACAGGGATTGACGGAGTTTCATGCCCCTCGTGCGTCGGATGCCGCAAGCCAATCGCGGTTTCGTGCCATGTCTGCAACGCTACCGGGCGGCGATCGTCTGCTGGTGGGAACTGATATCAGCGACCTCGACAGCTTTGCCGCCAAGATCTGGGCGGCGGTGATTGCAATCATTTTCCTGATGTTCGTGGTTGCGGTGGTGGCGAGCATCCTGGTCACGCAGCGGACAGTGGGACGAATAGAAGAGATCAACGCCACCAGCCGGGCTATCATGCAAAGCGGCCTCGACAAGCGCATTCCGCTGCGCGGCAGCCATGACGAATGGGATCGTGTGGCGGAGAACCTGAACCTGATGCTCGACCGCATCGAGGCCTTGATGGGAGACGTCAAGCAGGTGAGCGACAATGTCGCCCATGATCTGCGGACGCCGCTGACCCGGATGCGCGGACGGCTGGAGAAGGCCTATCACGGCGAACGTATCGGCGAGAAAGATCTAGCGCTGATCGGCGACACGATCGCGGACCTCGATGCCGTCCTGGGGATGTTCTCCTCGATCACGCGGATCGCGCACATCGAGACCCAGGTGCGCAAAGGCGCGTTTCGCAACGTGAACCTGGTCGAGATCGCAAGCGAGGTCGTCGAGCTCTATGACGCCGCGGCGGAGCGCGACGGTACCGATCTCTCCATCACTGGCGACCGCGAGGTGCGGGTGACCGGCGACCGCGATCTGTTGTTCGATGCCATCGCCAACCTCGTGGACAATGCCATCAAGCACGGTCGCGCCGGAGGCAAGATCGTCGTTGCCTGCGAAAACGTCGATGAGGAGGCCGTCATTGCGATCACCGATGACGGGCCCGGAATTCCTCCTGGCGAACGCGACCACGTCTTCAAGCGGTTTTACCGGCTCGAGCAGAGCCGCTACACGCCTGGAAACGGCCTTGGACTGAGCCTCGTCGCCGCCGTGGCCCACCTCCATGGCGCCCGGATCGAGCTGCTCGATCAGTCACCGGGTGTTCAGTTCAAGCTCTGGTTCTCAGCGCCAGCGAATTAGAGCATGATGAGATTAAGGTCGAGTTGGCGCCACGTCGGAAGTGCCTTACCTCTCCCCATCGGGGAGAGGTCGGATCGCATCGTGAGATGCGATCCGGGTGAGGGGGATGAGCTCCATCGAGGAACCGTAACCCCTCACCCGGCGCTACGCGCCGACCTCTCCCTATGGGAGAGGTGAACAACCGCGATCACGCCGATTCAAACAATACTCATCATGCTCTAGCGCAGCGAGTTCTCTGTCGACAACAGACCGATGAAGAGGGGACGAACGTAGAGCCGAACTGCGTTCTCCGCCGTGATCGCTGGTGTCCACCGCTCCAACTCCGATGCAGCATTGACCATCGTCGACACGAGCTGCGCGGCAATGGAGGCGTCGAGCACGCGAACCTGACCCTGTTCCATTCCTTCGACGATGAACCTGCCGAAGCGTTCGGTGAGGCGGTTGAGCCCGGCCTGGGCATCCTTGCGCTGGCCGAGCGGGAGCGCACCCCAGGCGGTGATCCGCAGCAGGGGTCCCTGATCGGACAGTTGAAAGCGGACGAGCTCCCGCGCGCTCGTGCAGAGGCGGGCCCAGCCGGAGGGGCTGCGCTCGATGGCGAGCGACTGCATCCTCCGCACCACGTCAAAGGTCCGCTCGAAGCAGGCGATGATCAATTCGTCCTTGCTCGCGTAGTGATGATAGAACGATCCCTTAGTCAGGTTGAGGCTGCTCGCGATCCGCTCCAGCGATGCGCCGCGATAGCCCTGTTCATTCACCATCATGGTGGCCGCGCGCAAGAAGGCCTCTGGAACGACATCCCGTGCGGTCGCGGCTCGCGGCCAACCGAGCTCGGGCGCTGCGCCTTCCCGCCAGGACGTGGGCGATCGGGCAAGGCCATCGATCAGGATCGCAGACATCCGTTCAGCCGCTGGCCGATAGTCGGACGGCTCATAGCGTGAGATCCACGCCCGCATCATATTAACGAGCGACAGCAGGAGGTGGGTCCGGGCATTTCGCGACAGGCGATCGTCCGCCGACTCGCCGGCGGGAAGGAGAGAGCGCACGTTGCGGAACAGATCGTTATAGGCGTCGAATACGCGACGCGCATGAGATCCGGTCAATGCGCGGATATCGTTGAAGAACACCAGCTCGTCCCGCGCGCCGGTGGCGATCTCCGCCAACAGATCGGCGTAGCCGCATACGTAGCTGCGGATTCTGTCTTCCGGCCGGTTCTCCCGTGCCGCGTCGAGGACCACGGTTTTGGTTGTCTCTATCGCCGCAAGCAGACAGGCCGCCGCGAGATCCTCCTTGCGGCGATAGTAATAGGTGATGCTGTGGGTCAGCAGCCCGACATCCCCAGCGATCTCGGCCAAAGTCGCGCCCTTCAGGCCATCGCGGTTGAAAAGGCGCGCCGAGGTTCCGATGATCGCCTCGCGCCGCTTCAGGTATTTTTGCGTGTACGCAGCCGGATCGCCGCGCCGCGTCGACCTCTCGGACGGCATTATTGTGCGGCCATATCGTGCAGGTGGCAAGCCACGGCCCGACCGGCACCGAGGTCGCGCAGTGCAGGGTCCTCGTGTCGGCAGCGATCGATCGCAAGCGGACAGCGCGTGTGGAAGCGGCAGCCGGACGGCGGATTCATCGCGCTCGGCACCTCGCCCGAGACCGGAACGCGCTTGCGGGTGGCCTCGACAACGGGATCGGCGACCGGCACGGCCGCCAGCAGCGCCTGGGTATAGGGATGGAGCGGCTTTCGATAGATCTCGTCCCGTGCCGCGATTTCGACGATCCGGCCAAGATACATCACGGCGATGCGGTCACTGACGTGGCGGACCACGGCAAGGTCGTGGGCGATGAAGAGGTAGGCCATTCCGAGCCGCTGCTGCAGCTCGACGAAGACGTTCACGACCTGCGCCTGGATCGACACGTCAAGCGCGGAGACCGGCTCATCGCAGATAATCAGCGCGGGCTCGAGCGCCAGGGCGCGCGCGATGCCGATCCGCTGTCGCTGGCCGCCGGAGAATTCGTGTGGAAAGCGGTCGGCCATGTCAGGCAGCAGCCCGACCGTCCGCATCAGCTGCGCGATCCGTTGATCAAAGGCCTTTCTGTCGTTCGCGAGGCCATGAACCTCGAGCGGTTCGCCGATGATGTCGCGGACCTTCATGCGCGGATTGAGCGATCCGAAGGGGTCCTGATAGACCATCTGCATGCGCCGGCGCAGCGGACGCAGGCTGGACTTGTCGAAATGGGTGATGTCCTTGCCCTCGAACTCGATGCGCCCCCCAGACGGCTCCAGCATCCGGAGGATTGCAAGGCCCGTTGTCGACTTTCCGCAACCGCTTTCGCCGACAAGGCCAAGCGTTTCGCCGCGCTTCAACTGGAACGAGACGCCGTCGACGGCCTTTACCGTCGCCACTTGCTTGCGGAACACCGCGCCCTTGTGCACGGGAAAGTGCACCCGCAGATCGTCGACGCGGAGGAGGACATCGGCCTCAGACATGTGCAGGTGTCTCCAGCCAGCAGGCGGTTTGGTGTTGCGGTCTGATCTCGGCCAGCGCCGGCCGTTCGCGGTGGCAAAGGTCGGTGGCCTGCTTGCAGCGCGGCGCGAACGCGCATCCTGTCGGCAGCCGGGCGAGGTTGGGCGGCTGTCCGTCGATCGGCACCAGACGCTTCTTGGTGTCGCCGTCGAGCCGCGGCACCGACGCCATCAAGCCGCGCGTGTAGGGATGGCGGGGATTGGCGTAAAGCTCGCGCGCGGGCGCCTGTTCCACCACGCGCCCCGCATACATCACGACGACCCGGTCGGCATAGCGTGCGACCACTCCGAGGTCGTGCGTGATCAGGATCAGCGAGCAGCGAGCACCTTGCGCGAGATCCTTCAACAGGTCGAGGATCTGCGCCTGAACCGTGACGTCGAGCGCCGTGGTCGGCTCGTCCGCGATGATCAGCCGCGGCTCGCAGGCCAGTGCCATCGCGATCATGGCGCGCTGGCGCATGCCGCCCGAGAACTGATGCGGATAGGCGCGGAGCCGCGATTCCGTATCCGACATCCGCACCCGGCCGAGCAGTTGTTTCGCGGTACCAAGCGCTGCATCCCAGGGCTTGCGTCGATGGACATTGATCGGTTCGGCAACCTGCAATCCCACCGTGAGCACCGGGTTGAGCGAGCTCATCGGCTCCTGAAAGATCATGGCGATTCGGTTGCCACGAATCTCCATGATCTCGCGCTCGGAAAGCTTGGTGAGATCGGTGCCTTCGAACAGGATCTCGCCGCTTTCGATCCGGCCGGGCGGCGAGGGAATCAGGCGCAGGATCGACAGCGCCGTCACGCTTTTGCCTGAGCCCGACTCGCCGACAACAGCCACCGTTTCTCCCACGCCGACATCGAAGGAGACATCATCGACGGCGGTCACCGCTCCCCGGCCGCGACCGAACCGGGTCACGAGGTTGCGTACGCTGAGGAGAGGTTTGGCTGCCGCCGTCATTTGCGAGGCCTCTAGTAACCAAGCTTCTTCTTGAGATCCTGATCGATCCAGAGTCGAGCATGGATCGGACCGGGTCGTTCGGAGCCGACACGCAGTTCGCCGCCATAGTTCTTCACCCACGGCCACCATGCCGTATAAAAGTAGTCGACGGGCAGCCAGATATAGGGGGCCTTGTCCACGATCTCGCGCGTCAGCGCCTTGATCATTTCCTGGCGCTTGGACTCGTCCCGCTCCAGGTAGACGTCGTTCATCTTCTTGTCGAATTCGGGATCGGAGTATTGCGACGGATTCCAGGTCTGCTTGGTGACGAAGCTCTTGCGGATCGAGGTCGTGGGATTGGTGTGGCCGTTGCGCATGAAATAGCCGGCGGCGTTGGTCTTCGTCGTCATGGCGGAGAGGAAGGCGCCATATTCCATCGGCTGGATCTCCAGCTTGACGCCGACTTTCTCCAGATAGGCCGCGACCAGCGGCAGCAAATCCATGTGATCCGGCGAGCAGGAGCAGACCTGGACCTTGAAGGAGAAGCCGTTGGGATAGCCGGCTTCCTTCAGCAGGGCCTTCGCCTTCTCCGGATTGTAGGTGAAGAGCTCCTTCACACTGTCGGGCATACTTTCCAGTGGCTCGTAGTAGCCGATGTAATCCGGATGCATGGGATAGGCGAACAGTTCGGCATTGCCATTATAATAGGAAGCCACGATCTCCTTCTTGTTGACCGCCATGTTCAGCGCGCGCCGCACGCGAATGTCGTCGAACGGCTTGGTGTCGACGCGCATGGCAAGGAAGGTGCCGCCGGTGCCGAGCGAACGCGACCACTGCAATTGGGGCGCACTCTTCTTCAATTCGTCTACGGCGGTCCATCTGATCGCTTCGAGAAGGTCGAGCTTGGCCGTGCGCAGCGCGGTGAGGAACGTGGCCTCATCCTTGATAGTGCGATAGACGATCTTGTCGACGAACGGGAGCTTGTACTCCTGGCCGGCGATCTTTTCCTTGTCCCAGTAGACCGGGTTCTTCGAGAATGTGACGGCGTTGCCCTGGATATAGTCCGTCAGCATGAACGGGCCGGTGCCGTTGGCGTTCTTCCAGTTGCCGGCGCCGGCGTCGACCACTTCCTTCGGCACGATGCCGGAATAGTAGCCCCAGCCGAAACGGTAATCCCACTCGGCGTGATAGTTGTTGAAGGTAAAGACAACCGTGTGCGGGTCCGTCGCCTCGACTTTCTGCACATGATCGAAATAGGTCGGGACCTTCTTCGGGCTCTTGTCGAGGCGGTAGTAGCTTTGCACGACGTCGTCGGCGACGAGTTCGCGCGAGGCCATCACGCCGGGCTTTTCGGGAAACATCACGCCCTTGCGGAGCTTGACCTCGACGCGGAGCGGATTTTCCTTCCATTCCCAGCTTTCCGCGAGCTCACCCTTGACGGCGTCACTCGGCAGCCAGGCATCGGGCACGAAGCTGTATTTGCCGCCGTTGCGCTTTGCCTTGGAAAGATCGCCGACAAAGAGCTGCTCGTACATCAGCCCGGTGTCCTGCTGGAATTTCCAGGTCCAGTCGGCGGGATCCCACGATAGCGGCGACAGCGTCACGTAGACCATGCCGATGTTGAGCGTGCCGCCGACTTGCGGCTTTTCGTCCGCCAGGGCAGGCGACTGCGACAGGCCAAGCGTAGCTGCGATGGCCAAACCTCGCGCGAGACTGCCGAACGTCGTCTTCCGATCCATGCTTCTCTCCCTCCTCTTTGTTTGTTTTGTATGCCCGCCGGCTATCGCGATCCGCGCATGCGCGGGTCGAGCAGATCGCGCAACGCATCGCCAAAGACGTTGGTGGCATAGACCACGATGGTCAGGCAGAGGCCCGGCGCCAGCGCCAGCCATGGACCCTGGAACATGTAGGTTCGGCCGCTGCCCGACAGCAATCCGCCCCAGGTCGGCGCCGGCGGCGGAACGCCAAGCCCGAGGAACGACAGTCCGGACTCGACGAGGATCACGGCGCCGACGCGGGTGGTGAACAGCACGATGATCGGCGGCATGATGTTGGGCAGGATATGCCGCCAGAGGATGCGGCCGGTGGAGGCGCCGATCGACTGGCTGGCGTGCACATACATGTGCTCGCGCACGGAGACGACGGCGCCACGGATGATGCGCGAACCGGCGATGCCGAAGGCAAGGCTCAACACGCCGATGATTTGCGGCATGCCCGGACCGACCACGGAGACGACAGCGATCAGGATCACCAGTTCGGGAAAGGACATGTAGGCATCGACGAATCGCTGCGTGATCAGATCGAAGCGGCCGCCGAGATAGCCCGTCAGTGCGCCGATCAGCACCGAGATCACGGTTGCAAGAAACGCGGCCGAGAAACCGATGATTACCGAAAGGCGGGCGCCATACAGGCAGCGCGAGAACAGGTCCCGGCCGAGATTGTCGGTGCCGAAGAGATGCGCCCAGGACGGCGGCTTGAGCCGCTGTATGGGATTGATCTCGTTGAAGCCATAGGGCGCCAGCACATCCGCGAACAGGCCGGCAAAGACGAACAGCAGAAAGATGATCCCGGCCGCGGCACCAAACGGCTTCTCGCGGAACAGGCGGCCCAGAAACTGCAGTGCCGGGTTGCGTCTCGTCTCCTGACCGACGGAGGGATTGGCCTGTTCGATCGCCGTCATCTGGTCCTCACTCGCGGATCGAGCAGTCCGTAGCTAAGGTCGACCATGAGGTTGATGAGCATCACTGCGAGTCCAACCGTCAGGAACACGCCGGTGACGATCGGGTAGTCTCGCTGATTCACCGCCTCGAGCAGGAGAAGCCCCATGCCGGGGATGACGAATATCTGCTCGATGATGATGGCGCCGCCGATCAGCAGGGGGGCCTGGAGACCCACCAGCGTAATCACCGGGATGAGCGCGTTGCGCAAGGCGTGGCGCATGATGACGAGGCGTTGGTTGAGACCCTTGGCGCGGGCGGTGCGGATGTAGTCCTGGCGCAGTACCTCCAGCATCATGGTGCGCGTCATGCGCATCGTGACGGCCGACAGGCTCGCGCCGAGAACCATGGCCGGCACGATGATCTGCTTGAGATTCTGGATCGGGTCGTCGGCGAACTTCACATAGTTCACTTCGGGCGACCAGCCCCACCAGATCGATGGGAACACCATCACCATGGTGCCCATCCAGAAGCTCGGCACGGCCAGCAAAAGAATCGAAAACGAGCGCGCGACGAAATCTCCCACCGTGTCCTGCCGGACGGCGGAGTAGACGCCGATCGGCAGCGCGATCACGAGACCCACCGCGAGCGCGATGACGCCGAGCTCAAAGGTGACGGGCAGGCGCTGCAGCACGAGTTCCAGGACAGGAGTCGATTGCCAGAGCGAGCGGCCGAAATCGCCTTTCAAGATGCCGGCGATCCAGATCAGGTATTGTTCGGCCATGGGCTTGTCGAGGCCGAGCGCTTGAACGAGCTGCTCGCGGCTCAGCTTGTCGGCCGCCAGATCGTTCTGGCTCAGCATCATGTCGATCACGTCGCCCGGAATCATCCGTACCGTGGCGAACACGATCAGACTCGCAAACAGCAGCGTGGGGATCAGCGCCAGCAGCCGGCGCACAATGTAGCCGTACAAGGGCCTACCCGCTGATCGTAGCAGCCATCAAGCATGCCGAAAGTTCGAAAAGAGTGTTCGCTGGCTTCACCTTGCAGTCCTCCCTCTTGCAATCGGTCTGTTGCCGATTTTTCGTGAGGAGAAATTTGCCGCTCAGCTTGCGTTGCAACGCGGCAATTTCTGTCGTTTCCTCACTATTGATTGGATCGTATCACCGGCCGGCGCGCTTGCAACAGCCTTCGTCGAGCGGCGGCTGCTTCCAAGCTCGCTGGCAGCTAACATACTCGTTTTTTGAAAATGCAGATGCGGCTCGTGGCCGCAGTGTGACTCGATCAGGAAGGGTGAAGAAGAGGTCCTACGAGCGAGCGTTACTCCTCACGCGCGCCACCGGGCGCGCCCTTGGCGCGACCGGTTGGCGGGCTCTCCCGATCGGAGAGGGGGAGGCTTGCTATGCGCAACCGATCCGATCGGCTCGGATCATGCTGTTGCGCGGAATATCGCCACGGCTACTCCGCGGCTTCCGCACCGCGTGACTCGTCCTTCCGCTCGAAAGGCGACTGCAACACGAGCATGGTCTGCGGTGGCCGGGCGATCTGGATGTTGAGCTCGTGGAAGCGCTTCTTCATGCGCCGGTAGAACTCGCGCTGCACCGGCCAGCGGCCGGAGTCCGTGCATTGGATCTGGCCGACGATGGTCGTCATGGTGGCATCGACCTTGTCGACACCCCAGAGGTCGAGATCGCCGCGGATCATGTGCTGGAATGCAGGATCCTTGCGCAACTCGGCGCCGATCTCCTTCAGCACGGCGCCAACGCGATCCGGATCTTCCTTGTAATCCACGTTGACACTGACTGAGGCATTGCCGATGCCGCGGTTGGTGTTGGTGACTGATGTCACCGAGCTGAACGGGATGATGTGCACGGAACCGTCGCCGGCGCGCAGCCGGATGGTCCGGATCGAGAGATTCTCGACAACACCGGACAGGCCCGACACGGTGACGAAGTCGCCGACCTGCATCGCGTTCTCGAGCAGAAGGAACAGCCCGGTGATGACGTCCTGCACCAGTTTCTGCGAGCCGAAGCCGATGGCGATGCCGACGATGCCGGCGCCGGCGAGCAGCGGGGCGATGTTGACGCCGAGCTGGCTCAGCGCCGTCAGCGCGACGACGGTGAGGATGATCGACAGCAGCGTCGTGCGCAGCATCGGCAGGAAGGTACGCATCCGCGCCGCGCGGGCGTAGCGTCCCTCGCGCGAGAGCTGCAGCAGATGCTGCTCGACGGCGGCGTTGACCGCTTCCCAGATCGCAAGCGCGACCACGCCGGCGATCGCGACCGTGATCAGCGCCGATAGCAGGCGTCCGCCGATGTGATCGCTGGTGAACCATGCCGCCGCATCCAGGCCCCAGACCTCGAGCAGCGCGATCACGGTGATGACAGCGATCACGCCCGAGACGATGCTCCGCAATGCAGGGAAATACCGGTTGGCGCGTGCTTCGAGGCCCGGAAACTGGCGCGTGAATTCCGGGCTGATGCGGAACACGCGGTCCAGCGCCGCCATCATCGCAATCTGTGCCAGCCGCGCGATCAGGAGCACGGCGACACTGGCGACGAAATAGCGGAACAGCAGCGCATAGCCGTTCTGCACCCGCAGCGCCCACACGGTCCATAGCGCGAGGTCGAGGACGATCGCGAGAATGTGCCAGACATCGGCGAAGCGGTTGCGCATCACCACCAGCGGGCCGCGCGCGCCCTCCGGCGCCCGGATCCAGTCGGCGACGCTGCGGCGGCATTGCAGGATGATGACGACCACGAACAGGTGCACCACCAGCATCACCAGCCGAACTACCGCGTGATAGGCCGGGCGGTACAGGCCGAGCAGCAGCGCGATGTTGGCGAGGGCGATGCCGAACACCGTGAAGGCGACGATCCGCCGCCACCAGATGTCGAGATAGGCGGCAGCCTCGTCGCGGATAATGAACAGGCTGGGCTGGCTGGAGGCCGGCGACATCACCGCCGCGGTGACGGCGAGGATGCTGCGGTAGATCACGTAAGCATTGACCATCGCCAGGATGACGACGCGGGGCGTCGGCGCCCGGCCGATGTCGGTTGCGAGCAGGAGATTGCCGATCGCCGCGAAGCAGACCACCGGCAGCAGGTCCAGGAACAGCCGTGCCAATGCAAAGGGAAGCCGGATGGCGAGTTGCCAGGCGTAGGTGAGCGTTGCATGCCAGCGCCGGACCGGCTGCGTTTCGTTGGCCGCACTCGGATCCCGTACGGTATCGACATGCCGCGCGCGTAATGGAATGTAGCGGTCGATGGCGTTGAGCGGACGCCGGATCGCGCGGCGAATGATCCATTCCGCCATGAAAGCGCAGGCGATGACGAGCACGAGCCGCCACGCTGTGTCGAGCAGCATCTGCTGCATGTACGGATTGGTGGTGAGATTGACCAGCCAGCCCCAGATCATCGGAAAATCGGACACCGCGCGGGCCGCGGTGGCGAGCTGGTCCGAGACGTCGCCGAACCAGTCCGAGACTTCGGCCAGAAGCTGCACGCCGAGATTATCGGTGAAGACCGGCGGCGACGCCGAACCTTGCGGCTGCGCTGGCGCGCCGGAGGAGGACGCTTTCGCAATGGTCTGCAGCGTCTGGATGAGCTGCGCCCGCTTGTCGTCGTCCTGCAGAATATCCAGGGTCGCTTGCGCCTGCGCCGCCGCTGTCGGCGGCGGCGGTGGAGGCGGTGGCGACGTGTTCGGGATCATCATCTGCGCTCGCGCAGGCGACATCAGCAGCAGACAGGTGAGCGCAATCGTGATGAGTCGGAGACAGTTGCTCGGCATGAAAACGCTGCGATGATGAGGGGTGGCGGGAATCGCGTGTATTTAACGCGGGTACGGCCATAGTTTGGCATGCCTGTGACAGGCGGCTCACTGCCTGCCAATGCATAGAGCGTTTTCGAGCGAAGCATGCCCTCGGACTTGATCCGAGGGTGGACACCGGTTCGCGTGAAGAAAACGCGTCAAAGCAAGAATCTAGAGCTTCGGTTCTGAAGCAATCAGAACCGAAAACGCTCTAGTCACAAGATGTTCCAGTACCCCTACGAAAATGCCGCTGCAGGAAGCCCTGCCACTACGCCGCCGCGAGCGTGGTTCCGTAGACGACGCCTTTTTCCTTCAGCCAGCGCCGGTATACCACGGAGGAGGCATCCGCCCGGGTCGGGATTTCCGCGCGCGGTTCCAGCGGCAGCAGCCGAGGGCGCTGGTTTTCCAGGATGATGCGGTCCTGCAGGAAGATCATCTGCTGGAACTGGATGAGATCGGCGAGTTCTGAGGTGTCGTCGATCAGGAACCCCACCGGGTGGGCGCGGCAATGGTCGGGGTCGAGCGGCTGTACGAACAGGCAGATCACATCCAAGCGATCGGCGGCATTCGGGCAGGTCTTGTAGAGCAGCGTCGCGAAGGGGGCGGCGACCCGGTAGATATATTGCGTGACAATGCCGTCGCTTGCCGATAGCGCCGCCTGCGGCTGGAAGAATTCGCAGTCGGTGGCCCAGACCTCGTCGACGTCGCGGCGGATCTCGGTCGTGTAGTGGCGCACCTCGGTGTGCGGCTCGGCGCCGAGGATGTCGGTGTGGACGAACGGGAAATGCGCCATGTCCAGGAAGTTCTCGACGATGCGCAGGCCCGAAGAACGCACCGAGACCGCGCCGCAGATAACATGCCGCCGGTCCGCTTCGTCGGCTTCGGGAATCGGTAATACGTCGCGGTCGGGGTTTCCGAGCGTGGTCCAGAGGTAGCCGTAACGTTCGCGCACCGGCAGCGGATCGTCGCGATCTTCCGCCGAGACGATGATTGCGCTATCCGCGTCGCGGAACGTGGTCAGCTCAACGCCGAGCAGGCGATTGCGCCGCGGTGATGCCGGGATGTCGCTGAGTGCATCCAGCACATACCACTGGTTCAGCGTGCCGGGGTCGATATTGCCATTCATGGTGCAAGCTCCGCTTCGTTGCGGTGGGGCTATTGCCGGTAGATTCGTTGCATGATCTTCGCGTGATCCGCAAGCGAGGCCTCGACGTCGTGATGCACAAATTCGCCGCGGCGGATGATGTTGCGCCCGTTGATGAAGGAATAGTCCACCTTGAACGGGCCGCACATGATCATCGCCGCCAGCGGATCGCGCTGGGTCCCGGAGAGCCCGAGCTGGTTCAATCTGATCGCGATGAAATCCGCGCTCATGCCGGGCGCGAGATAGCCGATGTCGTCGCGACCGAGCAATTTGGCACCGCCGCGCGTCGCCATGTCCAGCGCCTCGCGCGCGGACAGCGCTTTCGGGCTGCCACCAAATCCGCCGCGGCCGCCGGGCGCCTCGGAGAGATAGCGGTGCGGCGCGACGCGCTGCAGCATCTGCGCCAGCCGCGCTTCAAGGAACAGGTTCGAGGTGTCGTTGGAGGCGGAGCCGTCGACGCCGAGCCCGCACGTGACGCCGGCGTCCCGCATCTCGCGGATCTTTGCGATGCCCTGGCCGCACCGCATGTTGGCGGAGGGGCAATGCACCATGCCGGTGCCGGTCTCGGCGAAGGTCTTGATCTCGTTGCTGTCGAGGAAGATGGCGTGCGCGAACCACACGTCCGGCCCGAGCCAGTTGACCGAGCCGGCGAATTCCACCGGCCGCATGCCGTAGATATCGCGGCAATAAACCTCTTCGTCGAGGTCTTCGGCGAGATGCGCGTGCAGGTGCACGGCCTTGTGGCTGCGCGCAAGCTGGGCGGCTTCCTTCATCAGGCCTGGTGTCACCGAGAAGGGCGAGCAGGGCGCGAGCACGATCCGGCTCATCGCGTGCCGGCTCGGGTCGTGGTAGGTCTGGATCAGCCGTTCGGCGTCCTTGAGGATGTCCTCTTCCTTCTCGACGCAATTGTCCGGCGGCAGTCCGCCCTGGCTCTTGCCGCGGGACATCGCGCCGCGCGCGGCGTGGAAGCGCAGGCCCAGCTCCTGCGCCGCCTGGATCGTGCTGTCGAGCCGGACATTGTTGGGCTGGATGTAGAGATGGTCGGAGCTCGTAGTGCAGCCGGAGGCGATCAGTTCGGCCATCGCGACGCGGGCCGAGACATAGATCGCCTCGTCATCGAGCTCGGACCAGATCGGATAGAGCGTGGTCAGCCAGACGAACAATTCATCGTCCTGCACCATCACGCGCGTCAGGTTCTGGTACATGTGATGATGCGTGTTGACCATGCCCGGCATCACCAGATGTCCGGAAAGATCGAGCACCTCGTCGGCAGCAAGATGCGCCAGCTCCGCATTGCTGCCGACCGCCTCGATCACATTGTCGCGGACGAACAGCGCGCCACCCTTGATCTCGCGATTGGCGTCGTCGAACGTCGCGAGGTGATCGATGTTCTTTACAAGCAGCGTCGACATAAGCTCACCGCAGGTCACGATAATAGGGAATGCCGAGCGCGGCAGGTGCGGCCATCACCTGGCGCATGCGGTGCCAGGCGACAACGGGAACGACGATGAAGGCGATGGTGCCGAGATAGGGCAGCATCGAGAGAACGGGCGCGGCGATCGGCCAGTTGCGCGCCTGCCCGACGAAGCCGAGCGAGGTGATGACACCGAACAGCAGCGCCGCCAGCACCGCATTCAGCGGTCGGTAGCCGGCAAAGATCACCAGCGCCACCGCGATCCAGCCGCGGCCGGCGACGACGCCTTCCGACCATGACGGCACGAAGGCGAGCGTGAGATAGGCACCGGCACCGGCGGCAAGCGCCGCGCCCGCGGTCACATACCAGAAGCGAATCCGTTGCACGGCGATCCCTGCGGCGTCCGCCGCGGCCGGGTTCTCGCCGACGGCGCGCAGGTTGAGGCCGTGGCGAGTGCGGAACATCAGGACGTGCAGCATCACCGGCAGGATGATGTAGATCAGGTAGACCAGCACATTCTGCGTGAACAGCACCTGGCCGATCAGCGGGATCGAGCTGAGATAGGGGATCTCGACGCTCGTAAACGTCGCCGGCGCCGGGATTCCGGAATAGGCCTTGCCGACGGTCGCGGCAAAGCCCGTGCCCATCAAGGTCAATGCGAGTCCGCACAGCACCTGGTTGGCGCGCAGATAGACCGTGATCGCGGCAAACACCATGCCGACCACAAACCCCACCGCGAGCGCCAGCGCGAAACCGGCGGTCGGACTCCTGGTCGTGACGACGGCGGCAATCCCTGATATCGCGCCGAGCGCCATCAATCCTTCGACACCGAGATTGACCACGCCGACACGCTCGGCCAGCACCTCGCCGAGCGCGGCCAGCGCCAGCACGCCGCCGGCGAGCAGAGAGGTGTGCAGGATGCCCGCGATCAGATCCATCTTCAGGCCTCCGCCGGTTTGCTGCTGACGATGCGGAAATGCGCGAGTTCGTCGCCGACAGCGGTGAAGAACAGGATGAGCCCGGTGATGGCGAGTACAGTTGAGGTGTTAATGCCCTGGGTCTGCAGGATGATGCCGGAATTGAGGATCACCGCCATCAGTGCCGCACCGGCGATCACGCCGATGCAGGAGCCGCGCGCCAGCACCGCGACCATGATGCCGAGATAGCCGAAATTGTTTGATATGCCGCCCTGCAGGCGATGCACGGTGCCGGCGACCTCGAGCATGCCGGCGATGCCTGCAATCGCGCCCGACAGCAGCATCACCACGATCAAATGGCGGCGGAACGGCATGCCGGCATATTTGGCGGCCTGCGGGTTCGAGCCCGCGATCCGCACCTCATAGCCCCAGCGCGTGAAGCTGAAGGTGGCGGCCGTGATCACGGCCAGCAGGATCGCGATCGGAAAGCCCCAATGCACCATGCCGATGAATTCGGGGATGTCGTGCTTCAGTCGCGCGGTGGTCCCCAGCGCATGCCCGCCGGGATCGAGCCAGGGGCCGGTCGCGACATAATAGACCATCAGCGTGGCGACGAAGTTGAGCAGCAGCGTCGTGATGAGCTCGCTGACATCGGCATAGGCGCGCGCAAGCGTCGGGATCAAAATCCAGAGCAGCCCGCCGAGCGCGCCGGCGACGAACATCAGTGGCAGCATCACGACGGTGGGACCGGGGACGAACAGCGCCATGCCAGTCGCGGCAAAGGCGCCGGCATAGAACTGTCCTTCCGCGCCGATATTCCAGGCGCCGATCCGAAGCGCGACGGCGACAGAAAGCCCGGTGAGGATCAGCGGCGTCACCAGCAGGCCGACGTCCTCAAGGCCAAAACCGGAGCCGAAGGTCGACTTCAACACCTGCTGCGCCAGCTTGAGCGGTTGCGCGCCGCTGGCCGCGAGCAGGAGACCGGCGATGACGAGCGCCATCAGGATCGCAATCGCGCGCGCCGCAAGCGCGATGGCAGGCGAGGCCGATGGCAGGCGTTGCAGACGGATCGCCATCGTCAATGCACCATCGCAGCCGCGCGCGCCGGTGTGGCCGCGCGCTGGCCGCCCATCATCAGGCCGATCTGTTCGATATCGGCGCCTGTGCTATCGACAATGCCCATGATCTCGCCGTGGAACATCACCGCAATGCGGTCGGAGAGGTTGAGCAGTTCCTCGAGCTCTTCGGAGATCACGACGATGCCGACGCCGGCGTCGCGCAGCTCGACGAAATAGCGCATCATGGTGTTGATCGCGCCGACGTCGAGGCCGCGGCTCGGATAGGCGGCGACCAGAAGTTTCGTGGCGATCCGCATCTCGCGCCGCGCCACGAAGCGCTGCTGGTTGCCGCCGGAGAGGTTGCGGATCGGCATCGCATAGTTCGGCACCATCACGGCGGCGGCTTCTGCTATCTTGCGCGCCAGCGCCGCTGCCGCGCGCGGCCGGTACCACGGTCCGAGCGAGACCGGCGCGCGGTCATATTCGCGGATCACCGCGTTGTCGGTGACGCTGAGCGCGGGTGCCAGTCCGCTGCGCAGCCGGTCTTCCGGGATATGTCCGACGCCGAAATCGGCGAAGTCAGCAGCATCAGCGGTGGAGACATCGCGTCCGCCGAGCGTGATCTGTCCGGAGCTGGCCGCGCGCATTCCGGTCAGGAGCTCGCTCAACTCTTTCTGCCCATTGCCGGCTACCCCTGCGATGCCGAGGATCTCCCCGCCCGCGATATCGAGCGAGACCCTGTTCAGTACGGTATGGCCGGTGCTGTCCCGCGCCGTCACCTCGCGCAAGCTGACGACCGGCTCGTTGGCTTTGACGACTGCGTTCGGTCCCCGTGCGCGTAAATCGTCGAGCACGATCTCGTGCCCAACCATCAATTTCGCCAGCATCTTTTCGCTGCAGGCGCCGGTTGGTTCGGTCGCCACCTTGCGGCCGCCGCGCAGCACGGTGACGCGGTGGGAAATCTCCAGCACCTCGTCCAGCTTGTGGCTGATGAAGATCACGGCGTTGCCGCGTGCGACGAATTCCTTCAGCGCCTTGAACAATTCGCGCGCTTCCGACGGCGTCAGCACAGCGGTCGGCTCGTCCAGGATCAATACCCGCGCTCTTCGCGCCAGGACGCGCAAGATCTCGACCCGCTGCTGCTCGCCGGTCGAGAGTTCGTCGATCCGCGCGCCCGGGCGGACCGCGAGATTGAGCGAGGCCGAGAGCTGCGCGGTGCGCGCTTCCAGTTCCTGCGCACTGATCGCGCGCGGCGTTTCCGACCAGCCGAGATGGATGTTCTCGGCGACGGTGAAGGCGCGCACCAGCTTGAAATGCTGGTGCACCATGCCGATGCCAGCCGCGATCGCTTCCACCGGCGAGGCAAAGCTTTTCAAGTAACCGTCGATGATGATCTCCCCGGCATCGGGCTGGTAGATGCCGGTCAGGATATTCATCAAGGTGGATTTCCCGGCGCCGTTCTCACCCAGCAGTGCGTGGATCTCGCCGGGCCATACTTCGAGGTCCACGTCCTGATTGGCAACGACGCCGGGAAAATACTTGGCGATGCCCCGGAGCTGCACCAGTGGGGGCGTGCCGGGAGGACGTTCGGTGACACCGGGCATCGCCATCACGGTCAGCTTCAGAGCCCGGAGATGCCGGCGATCGGCCAATCCCAGTTGTAGAGCTCGGTCTCGCTCATGCGTTGGCCGCTGGCGATCTTCACATTGCCCTTGGCGTCCTTGATCTCGCCGACGAAAGGCGACCAGCCGCCGAGGATCTTTTCGCGCACGGCGTCAGCCTGCTTGCGCACATCCTCTGGCACGCTCTCGCCCCAGGCGTCGCGGTCGACGCCGGCGCCCATCGGCAGGATGGTGCTGGAGGGCGTCCAGGTGCCTTCGAGCCGCTTCTTCACCTCGCCGACATAGTATTGCTTGAAGTCGATGACGATCGAGCTGATGTAGGCCTTCGGCCCGTAGCGGCGGATATCCGTGTTCCACATTACCGCCTTGGCGCCGCGCTTCTCGGCGACCTGCAGATAGCCGGCCTCGTCCATGATGCCGAACAGGAGGTCGCAGCCATTGTCGAGCAGCGCCGTGCCGGCTTGGGTGGCGGCCTGCGGATCGAACCAGGAATTGATGGTGATGACCTGCATGGTCGCGTTCGGATTGACCGAGCGCGCACCCATCAGAAACGCGTTGGTGCCGGAGAACACCGACGGCACCGGGAAGGATGCGACATAGCCGAGCTTGCCGCTCTTGCTCATCAGGCCGGCGGCGACGCCGGTGACATAGGTCGGGTACCAGTGCCCGACATAATAGGTGCTGAGATTGTCGAGCGGGTTGCGGCCGTCGCATTCGTAGAACGCGACCTTCGGCGAGCGCTTCGCCACGTCGTAGAGGAAGTCGCCATAGTTCGAAGTCGCGAACACCATGCAGGCATTCTCGGAGACGAACTGCCGGTACGTGCGCGTCGCATCGGCGGAGTAGGGGATGCTCTCCACGAACACGGTCTTCACTTGCGGGAACGCAGCCTTCACCGCCTTCATCCCCTGGTCGTGACTCCAGGTCCAGCCTTCATCGGTGACGGGCCCGGTGTGGCCGAAGGCGATCACGGCATCCTTCTCGGCGATCGCCGGCAGCGGTGCCGCGGCATGCGCGGAGCGGATCAGGCCCGGCGGCAGCAGGAGCGAGGAGCCGGCGGCGGCGCCGAGGTTCAGGAAGCGCCGGCGGGACAGATGGCGGAGGTCTGACATGGTTGAGCTAAGCCTCGTGTTGGAGCCCGTGTTCTGTTGCGGATCGTTGCCGTGGCCAAACCAGCCGGAAACTCCGGGCAATGCCGATCGTCGACACAGCGTGTCGGCGCTCTGTTACCGAAAGATTTCCGTAGCAAGGTCCATGCCGCAGTCCGCGCATCGGCGGCATCACCGGCCCATCCCGCACGCTTGCGCATAGTCAGCGTGTCTGTCGCTGGCTGTTTCGCATAGGCGCTTTTTTTCGATTGCGGTGATCGCGCTAGCGCAACATCGTTCGGCAACGATGCCTTAAAAAACAAGCAGATCGCTGCTTCTCTGCTCAAAGGATATGCATGGGCAATCTTTCCGCTTGCCCTGATCGCGGCACGCTCGAATAAATCGAACCACAGGGATGTGAGCGCATGCAGGGAGCAACCGTTATCGTCTTCGCAGGGCAGTTTCGCGTCGACAGCTTCGTCGAGTTCGTCAACCACCGCGCGCGGCGGTTGCAACTCGACGCGGTGGTGGAGACGGCGACGCCTGATTGCATCGAGGTGGCGGTTTCAGGACAGCCGGCGCTGGTCGATGCGTTCGAGATGGCGTGCAGCCTCGGGCCGATCGACTGCCTGGTGCGGGATGTCTGGCGGAAGAATGCCTCGGCGTAAGTCTTGCACCCCGTTTGGAGCTTGGTGATGGAGATGGGCTGATGGAAACAGGCTGGTATCCGGTCGCGCTGGCGGAGGGGCTGGAGCGTGGCACGTCCA
Source organism: Bradyrhizobium sp. Ses1 (assembly GCF_059512365.1). Classification (NCBI taxonomy): domain Bacteria; kingdom Pseudomonadati; phylum Pseudomonadota; class Alphaproteobacteria; order Hyphomicrobiales; family Nitrobacteraceae; genus Bradyrhizobium; species Bradyrhizobium sp. Ses1. The sequence continues at coordinate 132,841 of NZ_JCAMOQ010000009.1, read as the reverse complement.
CCGGCGCGCGGCTGTTCGGCCGCGAGCTTGTGGTCTGGCGCGACAGCGCGGGCGCTTCGCATGTCTGGGAAGATCGCTGCCCGCATCGGGGCATGCGCTTGAGTTTCGGTTTTGTGCGGGACAATCATATTGCCTGCCTCTATCACGGCTGGCAGTACGATACGGCGGCGCAATGCCGCTATATTCCGGCGCATCCCGATCTTGCCGTCCCCAGCACGATCCGGGTTGCAACCTATCCGTCGATCGAACGGCTCGGCATTGTCTGGGCCTATAACGAGCTCGACAGCGGTGCGCCGCAGGACATCGGGTTTGCCGAGCGCGCGCCGGTGACACCGGTGCGCAGCCTCTATGTCGATGCTTCGGCAGCCAAGGTGTTCGACGCGCTCGTTCTCGCCGAATGCCCATCGCTCAAGAATGCCGGCGGCGCGACGCAGCGGTCGCGCACCGATGCGCTGGTCTCGCTGAAGCGCGGCGGCGACGAAATTCTGGTCGCGGTGCAGCCGCTATCCGATGTGGAAGCCGCACTTCACATCGTCATTGCCGGACCGCCGGACGTCCATTCCGGCGATAGCCAGAAGCGCGTCTCCGCCTGGGGTGAAGCCTTGCGACGTGAGATCGAAGGAGCGGCGCGGCCCACCGGCGAAGTGCATCACGGGGTGGCGCCGTGAGCGAGATTTCTCTCTACGACTTCGAGCTCGACGAAAATTGCTACAAGGTGCGGCTATTCCTGTCCGTGCTCGGATTGTCCTACCGCAAGGTCCCGGTCAACATGGTGCCGGGTCGTGAACATCTCGCGCCTGCGCTGATGGCACTCAATCCGCGCGGCAGCCTGCCGATCCTCACGAACAGCGATTTCGTGCTGAGCGAAGCGGAAGCGATCATGACCTATCTCGCCCGCGCCCATGACAACGGTAACGCGTGGCTGCCCGCCGAACCGAAGGCGCGCGGCCTGGTCGCGATGTGGCTGCAATTTGCCAGCCGCGATCTCCATGCCGCCTTTCTCGCACGACGGCTGGCGATGTTCGACGAGCCCGGTGACGAGGTGGCCTTGGGCTTTGCCGCGCGGAGCGCCTTCCGCCTGATGGAGGATCACATGACGGCACGCGAATTCGATCGCGCCGCCTGGTTCGTCGGCGACAATCCATCGCTCGCCGATCTCGCGCTGTTCCCGGCAATCGCGCTGAGCCGCGATTTCGGCGTCGAACATGAGGCTTATCCGGCGCTGCGGCGCTGGATGCGCCGCGTGCGGACTACCCCGGGGTTCGTGACCATGCCGGGCATTCCCGACTATTATTGAGGCCGATCACGCACCCGCAACGTAAGAGGCCGCCATGACAAGGCTCACCCGCTTCTCCGTCCAGCCGCTCCACACCATGACCCGCCGTCTCGCCGACGTTGCGTCGGGACGGGCGGCGCCCGATCTCGTCATCACGGGCGCGCGCGTGCTCTCGACTTATTCGGAGCGGATCATCGACAACAGGGAGATCTGGATTGCAGGCGGGCGGATCGCCGCGGTGAAGCCGGCCGGCGCGCACAAGGCTGCCGCTGGCGACGCCGCGATCAAGGACGTTGCTGGCGGCATCATCGCGCCAGGGCTGGTCGATCCGCACATCCATATCGAATCCTCGATGGTGACGGCTTGCGCCTATGCCGAAGCGGCCCTGCTCAACGGCACCACGACGATCTTCTGCGACAGCCATGAGATCGGCAATGTGATGGATGTCGCCGGCGTCGAGGCGATGCTGGAGGATGCGCGCGAGGCACCGCTCTCGATCTTCCTGACCGTGCCGAGCACGGTGCCCGCCACCTCGCCGGAACTCGAGACCGCCGGCGGCGATCTCACCGCGGAGAAGATCGCCGGCCTGTTCGACCGCTGGCCGGAGGCGGTGGCGCTCGGCGAGAAGATGGATTTCGTCCCCGTGACGCTCGGCGACGAGCGCAGCCACGCGATCCTTGCCGCGGCGCTCAAGCGCGGACGGCCGGTGTCGGGCCATGTCTATGGTCGCGAATTCGTTGCGGCCTATGCGGCAAGCGGTGTCACCGACACGCATGAGGCGATCGACCGCGATATCGCCGACGATCTCTTGGAAGCCGGCGTCTGGATCTTCCTGCGCGGCGGTCCGCCGACCACGCCATGGCACTCGCTGCCGCAGGCGATTCGAACAATCACCGAACTCGGCGCGTCGCATAAGCGCGTCGCCGTCTGCACCGACGACCGCGATGCCGACGATCTCCTGCAATTCGGTCTCGACTGGGTGGTCCGCGAAGCTGTCAAGGCCGGCATGTCGCCGGAACAGGCGTGGTCGATGGGGTCGCTGCATGGCGCCACGCGCTTCGGTGCCGAGGGCGAGATCGGCGGCCTCGGCGGCGGGCGCCGCGCGGACCTGGTGCTGCTCGATGATTCGCTCAAGCCGCGCGCCACCTGGTATGGCGGCGAATGCGTGGTCGAGAACGGCAAGATCACGCCACTGCTCGATGCCGCTTTGTCGAAGCGCTACCGCTATCCGCAAGCCGCTTATTCGACGGTGAAATTGCCTGACGAGGTGAAGCTGACGCCGGTGCTGCCGACCGAGGCCTGCACCCTCAATGCCATCCGAACCGCGCTGCCCGGCATCACCCTGATCCACGACCGCATCGCGATCGAGCCCGCCAATGACTGGCAGCCGCTGTTCGAGCGCTACGGCCTCTGTTTCGTCACTGTGGTGGAACGCCACGGCAAATCGGCCGGCAATGTTGCCCACGGTCTCCTCAAGGATTTCGGTCTCAAGCACGGCGCGGTGGCATCGAGCGTAGGGCATGACAGCCACAACATCATCATTGCCGGCACCAACGAAGATGACATGCAGGTCGCGCTTGCTGCGATCAGGGATCATCAAGGCGGCGTCTGCGTCGTTGCCGACGGCAAGGTGAAGGCGATGGTGCCGCTGCCGATCGCGGGCCTGCTCTCCGACAAGCGCGTGACCGAGGTCGCCGAAGAGGTGCAGAAATTGAAGGTGGCATGGCAGGAAGCCGGCTGCACCATTCCCTATATGGGCTTCAACCTGATCCCGCTGTCGGTGATCCCCGAAATCCGCATCACCGACAAGGGGCTGGTGCTGGTGCCGGAAATGCGGCTCGCGCCGCTGTTCGAGTAGCAGATGGATCCACACCGGCTCGGCCTGATCTCGACGCGCCTGCATTATTTCCAGCTCGTCGCCCAGCTCGGCTCGATCCGGCAGGCCGCGCGCGTGCTCAATGTCGCGCCGTCCTCGATCAGTCGCGTGATCGGTCAGCTCGAGGATGAACTGCAGACGCCGCTGTTCGAGCGCATCCGCCAGCGGCTGAAACTCACCAGCGCCGGCGAAATCCTGCTCTACCGCACGCGCGCCAGCCAGGGCGAGATGACGCGCGCCTACACCGAGATCACCGACCTCCAGGGTCTTCGTCGCGGCACTGTTACGGTGGCGGTGGTGGAGAGCATCGCGCGCGGGTTGTTGCTCGACGTGATGTCGACGTTCTGGGAGAGCTATCCGGCGATCACCGTCGACATCAAGGTGATGGGATCGGAACATGCGTTCGACGCGGTGGCCGACGGCGAATGCGACATCGGCATCGCTTTCGACATCAAGACGCCGCGCAACGCGCAGCGGCTCGCCGGCACGGTGCTGAATATGGGGGCGCTGATGCATCCCGGGCACCGGCTCGCCGGCCGCAGCGAGCTCAGGCTGTTCGATCTCGCCGGCGAGCGCGTCGTGCTGTCGGATGCCAGCCTTTCGCTCGGTGCCTCGATCGAGGAAGCGCTGAACGGCTCATCGATCGATTTCGGGCGCCGCGCGCTGACCAACTCGATCACGGTCATGGCCGATCTTGCCATGCGCGGCAACGGCGTCGCGCTGCAGACGCGGATCGGCGTTCAGCGCGAGATCCGGAGCGGGGCGCTGGTGTTCGTGCCGCTGCGCGATCCCAAATTGCGGCCACGAAAGCTGGTGCTGCTGTCGCGCGCCAAGTCCGGCATGTCGGAAGCGGCCTCGAGCCTCGCCACCATGCTGACGCGGGCGATCGAGGGCCTGTCCGGCGGCTGAGACATGTTGCGCATAGTGCATCAGGCTGGTGAGAAATCAGGGCCTATTCAGAACATCTCGCGCCTGAGATTTTGCCCGAAAAGGGAATCTGCATGAAGCCATCCGCCGTCGACGCCGTGATCCGCGGCTTGAAGAAAGCAGGTGTCAGCATCGTTTGCTATCTGCCGGACTCGCTATTCAAAGAGCTCTATCCGGCGCTCGACGCCGATCCGGATATCCGCACCATTCGCGTCACCAATGAAGGCGAGGGCGCCGCGATCTGCGGTGGCGTGTTCCTGTCGGGCAAGCGCGCGGCGCTGGTGATGGAGAATTCGGGCCTGCGCGCCTCGGTCGAGCCGCTGGCGCGGATGGGGCTCGGGGCCGGCATCCCGGTGGTGATGCTGATGAGCTATCGCGGCGAGCTCGGCGAGAACAATTGGTGGGCGATCCCGCACGGCATCACCATGGAGCCGGTGCTGAACGCGCTGCGCATTCCCTATCGCATCGTGACGGAAGAGGAGCGGATCGAGCGCGCCATCACCGATGCGTTCAGTTGGTCCTATTCGGCCTATTATCACTCGGCGGTCGCGCTGGGCGGGAGCGTGGTGCGATGAAGCGGTTCGACTGCATGAAGGCGCTGGCGCGCCGGCTCTCCGACGAACTCGTGATCCTCTCGCTCGGTGCGAGTGTGGACGAATGGTACAACGCCGCTCCGCATATGCGCGATGCCAGCCTGTTCCAGCAGCAGCTCGGTTGCGTCAGCGCGCAGGCGTTTGGTCTTGCGGCAGGCCTGCCGCATCGGCGCATCGTCTCGCTTGATACTGACGGCGGCATGATGTTCAACCTCGGCATCCTCGCCACCATCGCCAACGAGCAGCCGAAGAATCTGTTCATCGTGGTCTGGGACAATGAATGCTACCAGTCGATCGGCGGCCCGCCGACGCATACGGCAAGTGGCCGCGTCGACATTGCCGCGATCGCGCGCGGCGCGGGCGTGACGCGGGCCTATACCGCGCGCACAATCGAGGAATTCGACGGCCATTGCGCGGACGGGCTGGCGGCGCAGGAGCCATATCTGGTCGTGGCAAAAGTGTCCGGCACGGTGCAGTCCGACATCAAGCGCAAGCACAGCGACGGGCGCGAGGACAAATACATCTTCGTCCGCCACGTCGAGCGCACCGAGAACATCGTCATCATGGGCCCGAGCGAGCATAACTAAGGCATGATGTTATTGGCTCGATCTGCTTCCGCGTCGCCTCTTCACCTCTCCCCTTGTGGGAGAAGTCGGATCGCATCGCAAGATGCGATCCGGGTGAGGGATTTCGCTCTCTCGTCGGACCGGCGGCCCCTCACCCGCGCCGGAGCCTGTCATCGGGCGCGCCTTCGGCGCGACCCGTTGGGCGCGACCTCTCCCCGATGGGAAGAGGTGACACGCGCAAGCGGACCCATTGAGCCAAGAATGCAACAGCCATGACCGCGCTCCTCCCCGCCTATGATTACATCGTGGTCGGTGGCGGGTCCGGCGGCGCGGTGGTGGCGCGGCGGCTGGCCGAACGCAGCGATGCGAGTGTGCTGCTGCTCGAAGCCGGCCCGTCGGATATCGGCATCGCCGCGATCGCGGATGCCGCGAACTGGACTGCGCTGCTCGGTGGTCCCTACGATTGGGGCTACCGCTACGCGCCACAGCGCGAATTGAACGATCGCAGCATCGCGATTCCGCGCGGCCGCGTGCTCGGGGGATCGTCGAGCCTCAACGCGATGCTGTGGTACCGCGGCCATCCGTCCGACTATGATGCCTGGGAGGCAGCGGGCGCTGTGGGATGGAATTTCCGTTCCGTGCTGCCTTACTTCCAGCGAGCCGAGGATTGGGAGGGCGGCGCCTCCGACTATCGCGGGGCCGGCGGTCCTTTGCGCATCGAGCGGCCGCGCGATCCGCATCCGATCGCACTCGCCATGCTCGCGGGCGCCGCCGAACTCGGCATCCCCGTGATCGACGATCCGAACGGCGCGAGCAATGAGGGCGCCAGCCTTCCCAATCTCAACGCTAGCTACGGCAAGCGCTGGAGCGCGGCGCGCGGTTATCTCCACCCAATGGCGGAGCGGAACAATCTCACCATCCGCACCAACGCGCTCGCGATCGGTCTTTCGTTCGAGGGCCGCCGCGCCCGCGCGGTGCGCTCGATCATCGACGGCGCCGTCGTTGAGACGCGTGCGGACTCCGAGATCATCCTGGCGCTCGGCGCGATCGACACGCCGCGGCTGCTCCTCATGAGCGGCATCGGTCCGGCGGAGGAACTGGCGCGGCTCGGTGTATCAGTCATTGCCGACCTCGCAGGCGTCGGCGAGAATCTGCAGGACCATCCGCTGTTGATGGGCATGAATTTTCGCGCCAAGGCGCCGCTCGGGCCGGTCCGCGACAATGGCGGCGGCAGCATGATGAACTGGAAGAGCGCCGCTGCGTGCACCGCGCCCGATCTCCACGCTTTCGTCGTGCAGGGCCGTCACGCCAACGATGAGGTTGCCGCGGCTTACGATCTCTCCGGCGACATCTTCGCGATGTCGCCGGGCGTGATGGGCTCCGCCAGCATCGGCCGCATGCGGCTCAACAGCGCCGAGCCGGGTGCGGCGATCGAGCTGCAGCCGAACTTCCTCGCCGAGCCCGCCGACCTCGAGGCGCTGATCGCCGGCATCGACACCATCATGGAACTCTCTGCTACCAAGGCCTTCGCCGATCTCATCGCGGCGCCGGCCGCGCCCACCCGTCTGCTATCGCGCAGCGAGAAGATCGCGTTCATCCGCATGAGCTGCTCGACCTTCTTTCACACCTGCGGCACTTGCGCGATGGGCGTAGGCGAGCGCGCCGTGGTCGACCCGGAGTTGCGGGTGCGCGGCGTCGAGGGCATCCGCATCGCGGATGCCTCGGTGATCCCGATCATCCCGTCCTGCAATACCCATGCGCCCGTGGTGATGATCGGCGAGCGCGCCGCCGATTTGATCACCGGCATGAAACCTGCAGAGCAGGCGGCATGAACGCAAAGGACCAGATCATCGCCGCCGACTTCGTTCTCACCATGGACGAAGCCAACCGTGTTATCTCCGACGGCGCGGTGCTGGTGCGCGGCGCCCGCATTGCTGCGGTGGGCAAGAGCAACGCGCTCTGCGCCGCCGAGCCGGCGGCCGAGGTCACTTACCTCAAGAACTGCCTGGTGATGCCGGGGCTGGTGAACTGCCACATGCATTCCGGCTTCCTGCGCGGCACCGCCGAGCACCTGCCGGTGTGGGACTGGTTGCGCCTGCACATCAATCCGATGCATCGCGTGCTCCGGCCGCACGAGGCGGAGGCCGCGTCCTATCTCTGCTACGCCGAGAGCGTGCTCTCCGGCACCACCACGACGGTCGACATGTGGCGCTTCATGGATGGCAGCGCACGCGCGGCCAGCGCCATCGGCAACCGCCTCGTCGCGGTGCCCTATGTCGGCGAGCATCCGGACTACAATTATTTCGACACGCTCGACGACAACGAACGGATGATCGAGAGCTGGCACGGCAAGGAGGACGGTCGCATCTCCGTCTGGGTCGGGCTCGAGCATCTCTTCTATGCCGACGAAGCCGCGCAACGCCGCGCGGTCGAGATGGCGAAACGCCAACGCACTGGTTTCCACACCCATTGCAGCGAGGCCTCGATCGAGGTCGCCGAGTTCGAGAAGCGCTACGGCAAGCGGCCGATGTTCGTGCTCGACGATCTCGGCTTGTTCGAGACGCCGCGGGCGATGATCGCGCATGCGGTCTGGCTCGACGATGCCGAGATCGCGCTGCTCGCCCGCCGCGGCGTTTCGGTCGCGCACAATCCCGTCAGCAACATGAAGCTCGCCAGCGGCATCGCGCCGGTCGAGGCGATGCTGCAGGCTGGCCTCGCCGTCGGCCTCGGCACCGACGGTGAGAAGGAGAACAACAATCTCGACATGTTCGAGGAGATGAAGGCGGCCTCGCTGCTCGGCAAGCTGAAGTCGCTCAATGCCGCAGCGCTGGATTCCTGGACCGCGCTGCGGATGGGCACGATCCTGGGCGCGCGCGCCATCGGCCTCGACCACGAGATCGGCTCGCTCGAAATCGGCAAGAAGGCCGACCTGATCGCGGTGCGCACCGACACGCCGCGGATGACGCCGCTGTTCGGCGAGGGACCCTATTTCAACCTGCAGCACAATCTGGTGCACGCCGTGCGCGGCGGCGATGTCGCGCTGACAATGGTCGACGGCCGGATCGTCGTCGAGGACGGCCGGTTGAAGACGGCCGATCTGCGCGCGCTGATCGATCACGTTCACGAGGTGGCGCCGGGATTGTTCGCGCGCCGCGCCGCCTGGCTTGCCGAGCACGTCCATGGCTCGGTGCAGTGGACCGGCGCGGCTGGGGGAGGCGATGGCCAAGACCACTGATCCCGTCGCGCTGAACGAATGGTACGCGATCGAGACATTGTCCGAGGTGACGGCAACGCCGCGCCTCACGCGCCTGCTCGGCCAGGATCTGATCATCGACCGCGACGCCGATGGCGCGCCTCGCGTGCGGGAGGTCGTTGCAGGGACAGCGGCCGCGCCGCTGCCGACGCGCGAGCGCTATGGCTGCCTCTGGACCACGCTCGGCCAGCCGCGGCGCGAGATCTTCGACATCGCCGAGGCCGCGGAGGAGGACCGCCGCTTCGTGATTTGCGGCTGGGTCAAGCTGCGCACCTCCGCGCCGCGGGTGATCGAGAATTTCCTCGACATGGCGCATTTCCCTTACGTCCATCACGACATCCTCGGCGCCGTGCCGCACACGGAGGTGCCGAGCTATGAGAGCGAAATCCGCCGCGACGTCGACGAGGTCTGGGCGAGCAATTGCCGCTTCTTCCAGCCGCGAATCGCAGTGACGGAATCATCAGGCGACTTCGTGCAGCTCACCTACCGCGTGCCGTCGCCGTTCACGGTGATGCTCTACCGGGTATGCCCCTCGGCCCCCTCGCGGCTCGATGCGATCGCGCTGTTCATCCAGCCGATCGAGGAGGAACTGTGCCGCGCCCAGCCGGTGATGTTCCTGGTCGATGCGCAGTCGGCCTACAACGACATGCTGAAGTTCGAGCAGGTGATCTTTTCGCAGGACCGCATCATCGTCGAGAACCAGCGTCCCCTGCGGCTGCCGCTCGAGCCGCGCGCGGAAATCCCGACCCGGGCCGACGGCTCCTCCGTCGCCTATCGCCGCTGGCTCAAGGAAAAGGGCCTGCGCTTCGGCATCATCGCCGGATCGCCATGATCTCCTGAGATCTCTATAGGCGGGCTAGGGCACTGATTCGCCGGCCGCCTCGTCATGCTGTTGCCCTCCGGTCCGTCGGGACAGGCCTTTTATGCCTTTATTCCGTGGAATGACAGGGCCGTTAACGGATGATTAACCATGGCTACCGATCATTAACCATTCGAAAAGGAGCTGAGTCGGCCGCGATGGACGCACCTGTGCAGTCAAACCGTCAACTGGTCCGCATGCGGGGCCGATCCTACGTTGCGTTCGTGTTTACCCCCGTGGTCCCGATCATGAACTGGCTCGGGGAAATCGACGCGACGCTCGCCCGTTCACCCGGATTCTTCGTCGGCAAGCCGGTGGTGCTCGACCTCTCGGCGCTGGACCTCAGCCAGAGCGCGATCCAGCATCTCGTCGCCAACCTCGAGCAGCGCAACATCCGCGTGCTCGGCATCGAGGGCGTCAGCCCCGACCATCTCACCAACAGCCTGCCGCCGCTGCTCACGGGCGGCCGGCCCTGCGGGCTCCCGCAGTCTGAGCCGCCAAAGCCGCAAGCCAAGCCGGCGAAGCCGAAACAGACATCGCTGCTGCTCGACCAGCCGGTGCGTTCCGGCCAGTCGATCGTGTTCACGGATGGCGATGTCACCGTGCTGGGCTCGGTCGGCTCGGGCGCCGAAATCGTCGCCGGCGGTTCCATTCATGTCTATGGAACGCTGCGCGGCCGGGCGATGGCCGGCATCAACGGCAATTCATCGGCACGGATCTTCTGCCAGAGGATCGAAGCCGAACTACTGGCCATCGATGGCTACTACCAGACCGCAGAGGACATCGGCGAAAGCCTGCGCAGCCGGCCGGCCCAGGCATGGCTCGAAGACGATTCCCTCAAAATCACAGCGCTGAATTGATCGACCAAAGGAGGAGAGAAAATGGCCAAGGTTTTGGTCGTGACGTCTGGGAAGGGAGGCGTCGGCAAGACGACGTCCACGGCTGCGCTCGGTGCGGCTCTTGCGCAAGCCGGACAAAGCGTTGTCGTGATCGACTTCGATGTCGGCTTGCGCAACCTCGACCTGGTGATGGGCGCGGAACGGCGGGTCGTGTTCGACCTCATCAACGTGGTGCAGGGCGTCGCCAAGCTCTCGCAGGCGCTGATCCGCGACAAGCGCCTGGAGAATCTGTGGCTGATTCCGGCGTCGCAAACCCGCGACAAGGACGCGCTCACGGATGAGGGCGTGCGGCGGGTCATCAACGAGCTCAGGACCAAGTTCGACTGGATCCTGTGCGACAGCCCGGCCGGCATCGAGCGCGGCGCGACGCTGGCGATGCGCTATGCGGACGAGGCGGTCATCGTCACCAATCCCGAAGTCTCCTCGGTGCGCGACTCCGACCGCATCATCGGCATGCTGGATTCGAAAACCGCCAAAGCGGAGCGGGGCGAGCGGGTCGAGAAGCACCTCCTGGTCACCCGGTACGACGCCTCGCGCGCCTCGCGCGGCGAGATGCTCTCGATCGACGATATCCTGGAGATCCTTGCGACGCCGCTGCTCGGCATCATCCCCGAAAGCCAGGACGTGCTGCGCGCATCCAATGTCGGTTGCCCGGTCACGCTGAACAGCACGAACAGCGCGCCGTCCCGCGCCTATATGGACGCTGTACGCCGCCTGATGGGCGAGACGGTGCCCATGACGGTGCCGGTTGAACGCAAGGGACTGATGAACAGGCTATTACGACGGAGGGCGGCATGATGAATCTCCTGCGGCTTATGAGCGGCCGCTCCGGCTCCGCGCCAGTCGCGCGGGAACGGCTGCAGATCCTGCTTGCGCATGAACGCGGGGTGGGTGGCAGCGGCGCGCCCGAACTGTTGGAGCTGCTGCGCTCCGAAATCCTCGCCGTGGTTTCCAAGCATGTGGATCTCGATCCGGAGAAGGTCGTGGTCAAGCTGGATCGGGGCAAATTTGTCTCGATGCTCGAGGTTGACATCGAAGTGCCCAATGCCGCGCAACGATCCAAGCTGGTGGCTGCAACATGACGGCGGACAGCGATAGCCATATTGCCTGGCAACGGGCGCAGGTCAGGAAGCACCGCGCTGCGCTCAAGGAATTGGAAATCGCCCGGTTCGGGGGGGCCGCTATCCCGACCTTCAACCGAAAAACCGAGCAAGCGATCAGCGAGCTGAAGCGGAAGATCATGGAAGCGGAGCGCTGCATCGGCGATTACGAGCGGCGAACCAAGCGGCCGCTGGCCACCGACGGGCGAAGCCTCGCCAGCGTGAGCTGGAGCCACTGGGACGCCAACGGCACCACGCCGCAGCGCCGCCGCGCCTGACGCTTCCGTAGCCTGATACTTTCGTAGCCCGGGTGAAGCGAAGCGCAACCCGGGACGACTGTATCCTCGTTTGCCGGCGGTCCCCGGGTTACGCGTTCGCTCCACCCGGGCTACGATTGCATGCGGCTTGATGCCGCGCAACGCGCACACGCGTGTGTGAACTGCCCCCGAACCGCTATGACAGAGCCAGGGCTTTGGCATAGGCTGCTGTTGCTCTGACCAGAGCGGCAGAGAAAATGCGCATGCGATCGAGGATCGTCATCGCACGGGTTCCGGAGGTCGCATGCAGCTCATCGTCAACGGCAGGACGCATGAGGTTGACGTCGAAGACGAGATGCCCCTGCTGTGGGTCTTGCGCGACGTGCTTGGCGTCACCGGTCCCAAATATGGCTGCGGCATTGCGATGTGCGGGGCCTGCACAGTGCATGTCGGTGGTGAGCCGGTGCGTTCCTGCTCACTGCCGGTCGGCGACGTCAAAGCCGACGTCATCACGATCGAAGGATTGGGCACACCGGCGGCGCTGCATGCGGTCCAAAAGGCGTGGGTCGAGCATCAGGTCGCGCAATGCGGCTACTGCCAATCCGGCCAGATCATGTCGGCCGCCGCGCTGCTCAGCGCGAACGGCAATCCGAGCGACGACGATATCGATGAGGCGATGTCCGGCAATCTGTGCCGCTGCGGTACTTATCCGCGCATCCGCGCCGCGATCAAGACCGCAGCGCGTGAACTCAAAGGCCGCCCGACATGAGCAGGGCCGGCACCATCGCGCGGCGCACCTTCCTGATCGGTACTGCTGTGATCGCAGGCGGCGTCGCGTTCGGCGTCTATGCCTATAAGCGCGAGCCGATCAATCCGCTGCTGAAGGAGCTTGGCGACGGACAAGCGGCGCTGACGCCTTACGTGCGCATCGACCAGGCCGGCGTCACCATCATCACGCCGCGCGCCGATCTCGGACAGGGTGTCGCGTCAGTGCTTGCGGCTTTGGTCGCCGAGGAGCTCGATATCGCCTGGAACGACATCAGGATCGATTTCGGACCGCCAAGCAGCGCGTACTATAACGGCATCGCCGCCGCCGAGGGCCTTCCCGTTCCGGCAACCGACGACAGCATCAAGGCGCGTTCGGCGCGCGTGGTGGGCGATGCCGTGAGCAAGTTCCTGGGGCTGCAGATCACCGGCGGATCGTCGTCGGTTGCCGATGCCTATGAGAAGATGCGCATTGCCGGCGCGGCCGCTCGCGAAGTCCTGTTGCAGGCGGCAGCGATGCAGACCGGAATTCCAAAGCACCAGTTGAAGACCAGGGACGGCAGCGTGATCACGCCGCGCGGCGAGGCGCTGAGCTACGCGTCGCTGGCAGCGGAAGCCGCTAAGATCGAACCGCCGCGCAAGGTCCGGCTGAAGCCGGAGTCGGAGTGGCGCTATCTCGGCAAGCCGATGCAGCGCATCGACATCGTCGCGAAGTCGACCGGCACAGCCACGTTCGGCATCGATATCAGCATGCCCGGCATGGTCTATGCGACGGTTCGCGCCAATCCTTCCATCGGCGGCGGCATCAAGGGATATGACGCGAGCGCGGCGGAGAAGGCGAGGGGTGTCATTGCGGTCGTGCCGATCAGCGGCGGCGTCGGCGTGATCGCCGACAACACCTGGCGTGCCTTCCAGGCGGCGGAATTGATCAAATGCGATTGGGGCCCGCCGCCCTATCCTCCATCCAGCGCAGCGATGTTCGAGACGGTCGCGGCGTCCTTCACCGGCGAGCGGCAGGATAGCCGGCTCAAGGATGAGGGCGATATCGACGCGGCGCTGCAGGGCGGCGGCGTGATCGAGGCCGAATACAAGGTGCCATATCTCGCGCATGCGCCGCTCGAGCCGATGAATGCCGTGGTCCAGCTCAAGGACGGTCGGCTCGATATCTGGACGGCCACGCAGATGCCGTTGTTCTTGGTGGCGGCGGCGGCCGAAGTCAGCGGGCTTAAGGCGGAGAACGTCCACCTTCATTCGCTGATGTCGGGCGGCAGCTTTGGCCGGCGCCTCGAGGACGACTATGTCCGCCAGGCGGTTGAGCTCGCAAAGGCGCATCCCGGGTCGCCGATCAAGATGACCTGGAGGCGCGAAGAGGACATGACCCACGACTTCCCGCGTCCGCTCGGCATGGCGCGCATGCGCGGCGCGGTCAGGGATGGTAAGGTCGAAGCCTATGACCTCAAGGTTGCCTGTCCGTCGGTGACAGCCTCTCAGATCGGCCGACTGCACATGCCGACCTTCGGGCCTGATATCGCGATCGTCGCGGGCGCGTGGGACCAACCGTTCCGGATTCCGCATTATCGCGTCACCGGCTATCGCGTGCCGGAGCTGGTGCCGGTGAGCTCCTGGCGTTCGGTCGGTGCGTCGGCAAACGGTTTCCTGCACAACAGCTTCCTCGATGAGTTGATCCACGCGGCGGGCGCCGATCCGCTGCAGGAACTGATCCGGCTATGCTGGCACGAGCCGTCGCGCAGAGTGCTTGCCACCGTGGGCGAGATGTCGAAATGGGGCAGCGCTACAGGCAAGGATCGCGGCCGCGGCATCGCGTTCACGCTGTCATTCGGCGTGCCGGTGGCCGAGGTCGTGGAAGTCTCGAACACGCCGCGCGGCATCCGGATCGACAAGGTGTTCGTCGCCGCCGATGTCGGCAAGGTGCTGGACCCGACCAATTTCGAGAACCAGGTTCAGGGCGCCGTGATCTGGGGATTGGGCCACGCCGTCAATTGCGAACTGACCTTCAAGGACGGCGTCGCCGAACAGACGAACTTCGACACCTACCAAGGCTTGCGCCTCAATCAGGCGCCGGCGATCGAAGTGCGCGCCGTCGACAATGGCAGCCCGATCCGCGGCATCGGCGAGCCCCCGGTTCCTCCCGCCGCGCCAGCACTCGCCAACGCCATCTTCGCCGCCACCGGCAAGCGCGTCCGCGAGTTGCCGCTGAACAAGCACATCGATTTCGTGTAGCCGCGCCTCGTTGTTCCGAACCCAGCCGAAGTCAGCATTCGCTCCGTCAATCAGAAACGGACCAAAGTAACGCCGAGAACGAGAAGGGCTGCACCGGCGAGCCGGACCGGGTTTGCTGAATGTTGCGGAATACCAAAAACGCCGAAATGATCGAAAGCCAGTGATCCGATCATTTGACCGACGACAATCAAGGCAAGCACTGTCGCGGCACCGAGGCGAGGCACCATGAGAATTGCGGTTCCGATGAAGATCGCACCGAAGATGCCGCCAGCCCATGAAATGAAGGAGGTGCGCGCGACCATGGCCGCCGACAGCCATGGTTGATCGGAGGTTGTAGCAGCCGCCAGCATGACTATCGTGCCGACGAGATAGCTGATGAACCCTGCCCACCAGGGGGAGTCCAGCTCTGTCCGGAGGTTCGTGTTGAGAACTTGCTGGAATGCGACGCTGACTCCCGCGCCCACCACCACGAAACAGAACAACACGTTGACATAGCCTCCCGGCATCGCACCACCTCATCAAATGGATATGAGCCGGTGCCATGAGTGGCTATCGCCGCAGTCGAGTGACTGGCTCCCCGCGCTCTATCGCGCCTCCATTAAGGGAGCCGGATGGGCGCGTCTGGAATGTTTGTGACAGGCTTAGCCCAAGCGGTATTGGCCCGGCGTAACGCCATAGACCCGCCGGAACCATCGACCGAGATGGCTCTGGTCGGCAAATCCGGTTTCCGCCGCGACCGCGGCAATGGTCTCACCGGCACGGAGCAATTTGCGCGCTTGATTGAGCCTGCTCGCGAGCCTGAAGGCGTGAGGAGGCATACCCGCGCGCCGGGTGAACATGCGGGAAAAGCCTTCACGGCTCATTCCCATTCGCGCCGCGATCTCTCCGACGGGTTTATCGCAGATGATGCGAACGGGCGCGGCAGGGCTGGCCAGCATCTCATCCTGGCGGTGTTCGCGGATCACTGCAATGAGGTCGTTCCATCGCACTTGATCGGATTTGCGCCACTGGCGTTCGATTTCCTTCAACATCGGGCCGACCGCATATCTCCCCGCGGGGACATAGGCATTAAGGCAGACCACTCCGGCAGGTTCTGCGATGGAACGATGAGGAATGCCGGCAGGAATCAGCGTGCCCTGGCCAGCAGCAAGATCGATGACGTTGCCTTCAACGACAAATCTTCGCCTGCCGGAAAGAACGAACGTGATCTGGTTCTCGTCGTGGAAATGCGTCGGCAGACCTACCTCGCGACCGTGCAGGGTGCCCAGCTCTACAACGTGCTCCGCCATTGGGCGCCAATAGGTCCATCTGCCGCTGGACGTGGCTGGCACATCACTGTTGAGGAAAAGACGCTCCATATTGGTTCATCTACTGCCATTCGGTTCTGAGCGCCAACGTTTATGTGATCGGCCCGTTTGGCAGCCCTTCGGAATAAGACGCGCCTGCACGCGTCATACCCCCACAACCCAATCAATATGAAGGCCAGAATGCGTAGGCCATCGTTTCACGGCGCCGTGACGGCACTGTCAGGCATGCTTCCGAGACCAGGTCTAGGCACTGCGGTTCTTGGCGCGCGCCTTCTCATCGCGCTTTCTCTTCCGTCGCATGTGCTTGCGCACGAAGCCCACCAGCCTGCGCAGCCGGCAGTTGCCGCCGACGAGGCTCCGTTTTGGAAAGAGAACGAGGCTGCGATGACCAGGATGATGAACGACATGGAGATCAAGCCGACCGGCGATGTCGATCGCGATTTTGTGGCGATGATGTCCCCTCATCATCAAGGCGCGATCGACATGGCGATCAGCGAATTGCGCTACGGCAAGAACGAACAGTTACGGCGCATCGCGCAGGAGATCATCGTCGATCAGCTGCAGGAAATCGCGGCTATGAAGCTTGCGATCGGCCAGCCGGTGACGGATGCCGCGCCTGCTCCCACGCAACAGCAACCGGCTTCGACACCGGTCGAACATCACCACTCAGGCGTGCCGATGGACATGTCATCGGGAACGAAGAAGTAGGAGCAAACCATGACGATCTGGAAAAGCCTTCTCCTTGCAGGCACGATGCTTGCGACCTGTTCCGCCGCGTGGGCAGGACAAGCGCCCGGCGCGCTGTCCGCGCCCGATGTGCCGATCAGCCATCACGACCGCGTTTACGCAGCGGAGCAATTCTCGAATACGGTCTCGGTGACGGACCCTGTCGATAACAAGCTCCTCGGCGTGATCAGGTTGGGCGATCCGCAACCCGTTAACTTCAGCCCGCTCTACAAGGGGCAGGTTCTGGTCCACGGAATGGGCTATTCGCCCGATCATCGCACCCTGGCGGGTCTCGATCGGATCGAACTCGGTAACCTTCATCGACACCGCGACCAATGCCGCCAAGCACGTGACCTATATCGGCCGATCGCCGCATGAAGCGTTCTTTACGCCCGATGGCCGCGAGGCCTGGGTCACCGTGCGCGGCGAGAATTACATCTCACCATCGCAAACAGCACTCCAACGGAGTATGCCGGGTTACGTTTGGTAAGCACGAAAGAAGTGATGAGCGATACGGTCACCACCGAAAGCCATGGACACCCCGACAACGTCACGAGCCGCCAAGCTCGTCGCAATGATAGGGGCCACGGCAATCGGATTTCATCAGGGCCAGCGGTCATAAGCCCGCACCAACAGGCCGGACATATGACCGAAGCAGAGCAGCTCGTTCGATACTTCAAAAAGTGCTTGCCAATGGGGGCCGTCCACATATGACGATGTGAATGCAGCGTCGTAGGGTGGGCTAAGCGCAGCATGCCTACCATTGCGAGCGGAGTGCTGATGGTGGGCACGCTGCGCTTTGCCCACCCTACGATCGTGCGTCTCTCGCAAGCGTGAGCGCGGATGTGTTAGCGGGCTAATACGTTCGACGCTCTCACCTGCATCCGCATCGCACACGTTCCTTGGCGCGCCGCACAAATTCAGAAGCGTCCAACCTGATCCGAAAAATCATCATTGCATTGCTGCTCGCGCGTGATGTGATGAGGGCTTGAGCATCGCGGCTGCTGTCGACAACGAACGGCAAGAGAAAAAACCACCCGCTGCAACGGAGTCATTGATTGCCTTGTTTTCGGCAGAGTTCCGGCGCTCATTTGCACCGGGTCTGAATTCAAGCTCGGTGTTACACCTCAACTCAAGATGGAACTCGAGATGCACCATCCAGACCAGACACGTCGTTCGCTTCTGAAGGTTCTTGCCACCGGCGCCTGCGTTGCGGCCGCCTCGCCTGTTGCGGCGCAAGAGGATCAGCCCGGCAGCAACGATCGGCCGAAGAAGGGCGATCTCCTCGTTATCTCCGAAGGCGACCGCGCCGGCCAAGTCATCAAGTCCGACGACCTCAAACTAGGCGGCCCGCCGGTACGCGCCTGGCCGAAGGATCCCGCCACGTCGGTGGTCCGCAAAGGTTCGCGTTTGAATGAAGTGCTCGTCATCAGGCTAAATCCCGATGAACTCGATGATGACACGCGCGCGCGTTCGGCCGACGGCATCGTCGCCTATTCAGTGATCTGCGCGCATGCCGGATGTCCGATCACCGGTTGGGTGAAGGCGGCCGAAAGCGACCAGAAGGTCCTCAAGTGTTTTTGCCACAATTCCGAATATGACCCGCGGCACAACGCGGACGTCGTGTTCGGGCCGGCAACCCGTCGTCTGGCGGCGCTTCCGTTGGCTCTTACCGACGGTTCGCTCACAGTGTCTGCGGCGTTCGTAGGAAAGGTAGGTGTTTGAGGCAAAGGATAAGGATCAGGCAACGCGAACGAATTGGAGTTATGCAACTAAAAGTTGCGAAAGGTCGTAAATGAAAAACAGAGCAGGGAGGTAGCATCTAATGAGCAGGAAACAATGGCTTCTTACGAGTGCAGCGGCGTTCGCGTGCCTTGTCTCAACCGCCGCGGTGGCTGGCCCGATCGAGAATTACAGCCCGGTGACCTCGGCGCGTCTCGAAAATCCCGAGCCGGGCAACTGGATGCTGTATCGGCGGACCTATGACGGGCAGGGCTATAGCCCGCTCGAGCAGATCAACACCTCGAACGTCAAGAGCCTGACGCCGGTATGGACCTTCTCCACCGGCGTGATCGAAGGCCACGAGGCGCCGCCGATCGTCAACAACGGCGTGATGTTCGTTGCAACCCCGATGGGGCAGGTGATCGCGCTCAACGCCAAGACCGGCGACGAATATTGGCGCTACAAGCGGCAGCTTCCGGAAGATCTGTTCCAGCTGCATCCGACCAGCCGCGGCGTCGGCCTGTGGCAGGACAAGCTCTATCTCGCCACGACGGATGACCATGTGGTTGCGCTCGATGCCAAGACCGGCAAGGTGGTCTGGGATACGAAGGTGCAGGATTACAAGAAGGGCCAGTATATGACCCTGATGCCGCTGATCGTCGACGGCAAGGTCATCGTCGGCGGCTCCGGCGGCGAATTCGGAGTCCGTGGTTATGTCGTCGCATATGACGCCAATAGCGGCAAGGAGCTGTGGCGGACCTTCACTATTCCCGCCCCCGGCGAGCCCGGCAGCGAGACGTGGAGCGGCGACGACTGGAAGACCGGCGGCGGATCGGCCTGGATGACCGGCAATTACGACAAGGACACGAAGACGATCTATTGGGGCGTCGGCAACGCCGCACCATGGCCCGGCTCGGCGCATGCTGGCGACAACCTCTACACCAGCTCAGTGCTCGCGCTCGATCCGGACACCGGCAAGATCAAGACCCACTTCCAGTATCACCAGAACGATTCCTGGGATTGGGACGAGGTTGAAGCGCCGATCCTGGTCAACGTGGAACGGGAAGGCCGTCCGTTCAAGGCGCTCATTCACCCCGGGCGCGATGCGATCTTCTGGGTTCTCGAAGCAAAGCCCGATCGCATCAACTATGTGACCGGCTGGCCGTTCGTGTACACCAATGTCTGGAAGGGCATCGAGAAGGAGACCGGCAGGCCGATCGTCGATCCCGAGCACAAGCCGGTGCTTGGCAAGCGGGTCGAATTCTGTCCGTCGCTGTGGGGCGGCAAGGATTGGCCGTCGGCGGCCTATAGCCAGAAGACCAAGCTCGTCTACGTTCCCGCCAACGAGAACTTCTGCGGCGGCTTCTCCGGCGAGAAAACGCCGCTGGTTCCCGGCCAGCTCTGGCTCGGCACCAAGCCGGAGGATATCGGTCTGACCGTGCGCCCCGGCGCCACTCACATGGGCGAGTTGCAGGCTTGGGATCCAGCCAGCGGCAAGAAGGTCTGGTCGCACACCTTCCCGAAATCGCAACTGTTCGGTTCGGTGCTCGCGACCGCGGGTGATCTGGTCTTTGCCGGAGGCACCAACGATCGCAACTTCCGCGCCTTCGATGCCAAGAGTGGCGAGCTGCTGTGGGAGCAGAAGACCAATTCCGGCATCATGGGCATGCCGATGTCCTATGAGGTCGACGGCACGCAATATATCGCGATCCAGTCGGGCTGGGGCGTCGACGCGCAGCGCATCCAGGATGCCTTGGCCACCCAGAATGTCGGCGTGGAGAACAACGTTCCCCAGGGCGGCGTCGTCTGGGTGTTCGCGGTCAAGAAATAGCGCCGCGGCGGAGCGGGGGGACAAAGCGGCGGACCGAAAGGTCCGCCGTTCTTTATTAGGAACAGGAAATTACTTGCCTTTGTTGTCGACCTTCGCCTTCTCGTCCTCGTTCATCTTCTTGACCGTCGGATCGCGGCTGGCTTCTCCTGTGGTCTGGTTGGTGGTGGCCGGTGGGGCGTTGTTCGGCAGGGAATTCTGCTCCGCGGGCGTCTTCGCCGGCCGCGTGGCAGTCGCGGGTGGTGACGTGTTCGCTTGTGCGTTCGCCGCCTGCGCATTCAAAAGAAAGGCGCCCGCCAGTAGGGACACCGCGAGCGCCGGGAAATTGTGTTTCATCGATCTGTCTCCTCTCCAGACCGATGAAACGGTTGGTGCGAGCTTGCGTTCCGCGTCATGCCTCCAGTTGCTTGCCGATCGGCATCGCACGGATGCGTTTGCCGGTCGCGGCGAAGATCGCGTTGATCAGCGCCGGCGCGAACGGCGGGACGCCGGGTTCGCCGACGCCGCTCGGGGGCGTATCGGGGCTGGCGGGCGGCACGATGTAGACATTGGTCACGGCAGGGGATTCGTCGATCCGGATTACCGGGTAATCGTCGAAATTGCCCTGCTGCACCTTGCCGTCCTTGAAGGTGACCTCGCCATATTTGGCGAGGCTCAGGCCCATGATCGCCGCGCCCTCGATCTGCGACTGGATACGCTCGGGGTTGACATAGGTGCCGCAGTCGATCGCGGTGTCGACCCTTGGCACCGTCAGCTTGCCCTTGTCGTCGACCGCCACCTCGATGATGGTCGCGATGTAGCTGACGAAGCTCCTGTGCACCGCGATGCCGAGGCCATGGCCCTTGGGCACCGAGCGTCCCCAGCCGCCCTTGTCGGCAACCACTTCGACCACCTTGCGCAGCCGCGCGGTGTCGATCGGGTAGCTGTCGTAGGGCTCGCCGTAGTTCCAGGGATCCTTCACCGAGGACAGATTGACGATTCGCGGCGAACCGATCAGCTCCAGCAGCATATCCTTCGGATCGCGGTTGGTGGCTTGGGCGATTTCGGCGACCATGGACTGCACCGCGAACGCGCGCGGGATGTTCGAGACCGAACGGAACCAGCCGATGCGGGTATGTGCGGCCGCTTCCGGATTCTCGCACTGCAGGTTGGCGATCTCGAACGGATTGTCGATCAATCCCATGCCGAGCTCGAACGGCGCCTGGTGAACGGTCCCGGCGGCGAATGTCGAGGCGATCGATGGAGCCACGCTGCGATGGCGCCAGGCGATCACCTTGCCACTCTTGTCGAGACCGGCCTCGATCCGCTCGACCGAGACGGTGTGGAGGAAGTCGTGGCGCACATCGTCTTCGCGCGTCCACTGCACCTTCACGGGCACCCCGAGCTCCTTCGAGAGCAGCACGGCCTCAAGCGCGAAGTCGCATTTCGACTTGCGCCCGAAACCGCCGCCGAGCAGCGTGACGTTGACGGTCACGTTCTCCTCGGGAATGCCGAGCGTCTTGGCGACGTCCTCGCGCGTTCCGCCCGGGCTCTGCACGGGGGCCCAGACCTCCGCCTTGTCGCCCTTGACGTTGGCGACCGCAACCGGCGGTTCCATGCTGGCATGGGCGAAATGGGGCAGATAGTACTCGCCGACGATGACCTTGTCGGCCCTCTTTAACGCCGCCTCGACGTCGCCTTCCTTGCGTACGATGAGGCCTGGCTTGCGCGCGGCTGCCTCGAGCTCGGCACGATAGGCGACCGAGTCGTATTTGGCATTGGCGCCGTCCTCCCAGGTCACCTTCAGCGCGTTGCAGCCCTTGATCGCCGCGCCGGTGTTGCGTGCGATCACGGCCACCCCGCCGAGCGGCTGGAATTTCGACGGCCACGGCCATCCCCTCACTTCCATCACCTTCTCGACGCCGGAGACCTTCAGCGCGTCGGCGGGGTCGAAGGAGGCGAGCTTGCCGCCGGTCACCGGCGGACGCGCGATGACGGCATACTTCATGCCGGGCAGCCGCACGTCGGCGCCATAACGGGCCGCACCCGTCGTGATGTCGTGCAGGTCGACAATGCTGATCTCGCCCTTGCCGAGGTAGCGGAAGTCCTTCGGGTTCTTGAGCTTCAGGCCTTCGATGCTTGGAACCGACTCCTTTGCCGCATCGGCCGCCAGATCGCCGAAGCCGAGCTTGCGCCCGCTTGCGCTGTGGACGACTTCGTGATTGGCGGCCTTCACCTCGCCCGCTGGCACGCCCCAGCGTTTCGCCGCGGCCTGCTCCAGCATGGTGCGAGCCGAGGCGCCGATCTGGCGCATCGGGATCAGATAGTGCCGCGTGCTGCGCGAGCCGTCGGTGTCCTGGTTGCCGAACTTGACCTCATCGCCATGCGCCTGCTGGACGCGGACGCGCGACCAGTCGGCTTCAAGCTCTTCGGCCACGATCAGCGGCAGGCTGGTGCGCACACCGGTTCCCATCTCGGAGCGGTGCGCGACGATCGTGACGATGCCGTCAGGCGCGATCGAGACGAAGACGCGCGGGTCGACCACGACGCCGTGCGGCATCTTCCCCGCGCCGGTCTCGTAGGCAAAGCTCGGGCGTATCATCACGGGTGCAGCGAGCACGAACCCGCCGGCCAGCCCTAAGGTCTTCAGGATGCTGCGGCGCGAAACGTTCTCGATCTTGATGTGCTTCTCGAAACCGCGAAGCTTGCTGGGATTGGTGAGGATATTCATGTCACACCCCCGTCGATGCGAGATGAACCGCGTTCTCGATCCGCTGGTAGCAGCCGCAGCGGCAGATGTTGCCGGACATGGCTTCGCGGATTTGGTCGTGCGACGGTTTTGGATTGTCCGCCAACAGCGCGGCGGCCTGCATGATCTGGCCGGCCTGGCAATAGCCGCATTGCGGCACGTTGACCTGCCGCCAGGCCTTCTGCACCGGGTGATCGCCGGTCGGGTGCAGGCCCTCGATGGTGGTGATCTCGCGGCCGGCCGCATCCGACACCGAGGTGATGCAGGCGCGCACCGCCTGCTTGTCTATGATCACGGTGCAGGAGCCGCACAGCGCCTGACCGCAACCGAATTTGGTGCCGGTGAGCCCGACTTCGTCACGGATGAACCAGAGTAGCGGAAGATCGGGATCGCCATCCCAATTCTGTTCCTGACCATTAATCTTCAACTTGACCATGATCGTCCCTCGCTCTTCTTAAGCTGTTGATGTCTGCAGGCCACGAGCGAGAACATATTTCTCCCTGCGCTCGCGACCACTTCTGGGTCTCGTGCGGCGGGCAGGTCCTTGGAGATGTTTAAGGGGAGCCCGTTGCACGATCGGTAGTCCGTGTCCGGCTGCTCCTTTGCTATGTTCAAATGAAATGCGCCGCCCGCGCGCATCGGGAAAAACAAATGTTATCAGAAACCGATGCGACAGTGACTTCACAGCCCGGTGTTCTGCATTTGCCGTTTGTCAAAAGCGGGGCCGACAGTCGGTGATGTTAGATCGTCAGGATATTTTTGCAAACGCGGCCGACGAAAAATTCACCGCCGCGAGGCAGACGCGGATGGGGAAAAGGCGGAACTGACTTAATTTACGGGAGCAATATGAAGGATGGGCGCGTGCAGCGGAAAATGCTGCGGTGCAGGCACGGATGGCACCGCTGGCGGTCAAGCACCGCCAGCGGGAGCGCGGGCAAATCAGGCAGCCTTGTTAAGCGGCCCTATCAGGCAGCCTTGGATTTCGCCACGTGAGTCGCGATCGCATCCATCAGTGCCGGCGACAGGCAGTCATAGGGCTCGAGTCCCAATTCCTTCAGCCGGCCGCGGATCGCCGGCATATCCTCCGGCTTGGCGCCGGACTCGATCACCGACGAGACGAACGCAGCAAATCCCGGCGCCGCCGAGCCGCTTTCCTGGAAGAGTTCGGGATGGATGAAGTCAAGGCCGTAGAACGGATGCGCCTTGTTCTCGATCCGCCCATACATATGCGTGCCGCAATCCTTGCAGGCATAGCGTTGGATCACGGCCGCGGGGTCGACGATCTGCAGCTTGTCGCCGTTTTCCAGGACCGTCAGGTTCTGTCTCGGTACCACCGCAACGACAGAGAACATCGCCCCTTCCGGCTTCCAGCATTTGGTGCAGCCACAGGCGTGGTTGTGGGCAACGTCGCCCTTGATCTCGACCTTCACCGGTCGGTCCGAGCATTTGCAGACCAGCGTGCCACCGGCAAAGTTGCCCGAGCCTTTTTGGACGCCGTTGTCAATCGACGGGTGGAGATGAACAGTCATGGGTCAATCCTCCTGGTGTTTGACACGTTGATTCTGGAACGGGACATCGTGATCCCGTTCCACTTTTGCTGGAGCATGACCCTTCCGGGGAGCCGGGTCCGCTTCCGCCGACCTGGCACTCCGATTCGGATCACGCCCTAGTAGACGACGACCGAACGGATCGACTTGCCCTCGTGCATCAAGTCGAATCCCTTGTTGATGTCCTCGAGCTTGAGCACGTGGGTGATCATCGGATCGATCTGGATCTTTCCGTTCATGTACCAGTCGACGATCTTCGGCGTGTCGGTGCGGCCGCGCGCGCCGCCGAAGGCCGTGCCCTTCCAGACCCGTCCGGTGACGAGCTGGAACGGCCGGGTCGCGATCTCCTTGCCGGATTCCGCAACGCCGATGATCACGGAGACGCCCCAGCCGCGGTGGCAGGCTTCCAGCGCCTGGCGCATCACATTGGTGTTGCCGGTGCAGTCGAAGGTGTAATCGGCGCCGCCATCGGTGAGGCCGACCAGGTGCTGGACGATATCGCCGCCGACTTTCGTCGGATTGACGAAATGCGTCATGCCGAAGCGGCGGCCCCAATCTTCCTTGGAGTCGTTGATGTCAACGCCGATGATCTTGTCCGCGCCGACCATCTTGGCGCCCTGGATCACGTTGAGCCCGATACCGCCGAGGCCGAACACCACGACGTTGGAGCCTGGCGTGACCTTGGCGGTGTTGACCACGGCGCCGACGCCGGTGGTCACGCCGCAGCCGACATAGCAGCTCTTGTCGAACGGAGCGTCCTCGCGGATCTTCGCCACCGCGATCTCCGGTAGCACCGTGTAGTTCGAGAAGGTCGAGCAACCCATGTAGTGGTAGATGGTCTGGCCCTTGTAGCTGAAGCGCGAGGTGCCATCCGGCATCACGCCCTTGCCCTGGGTGGCGCGGATCGCGGTGCAGAGGTTGGTCTTCTGGCTCAGGCAGCTTTTGCACTGCCTGCATTCGGGCGTGTAGAGCGGGATCACGTGATCGCCCGGCTTCACCGAGGTCACGCCTGCACCGACCTCGCGGACGATGCCGGCGCCCTCATGACCGAGGATGGAAGGGAAGATTCCCTCGCTGTCGAAGCCGTCAAGCGTGTAGGCATCGGTATGACAGATGCCGGTCGCCTTGATCTCGACCAGGACTTCACCGGCCTTCGGGCCTTCCAGGTCGAGCTCGACGATCTCAAGCGGCTTCTTGGCTTCGAATGCGACGGCAGCGCGTGTCTTCATGTTGATCTCTCCGTAAAGCGTGTTGTCGCCCGCGCTCCGCAGCTTCAGTTCTTGCCCATGCAAGACTCTTCCGCCTGCTTATAGGCGGCGGGCTTCTCTTCATGCTTTGCGGGGCGTACGCGCCCCACCGCGTCATTGGCGCGGGCGCGCAGGTAGACATAGAGGTCGTCCATGTAGCAGGCGACGTTTGGATTGTCACCGAACGCCGGCATGACATTTTCCTGTGCGGTACTGACGTTCTTGCGCCCGCTGGCGACGACGCCGAGGAAATCGGCGTAACTCATGGTCTTCAGCGAACTCGCCAATGCCGGTGCATAGGTCGAACCCATGCCGTCCGGGCCATGGCAGACATGGCATTCGGAATGATACCGCCGATATCCGGAGTAGGTGTACCAATCCACCGACCCGTCGGCTGCGACCTTGAAGGTCGGGTTACCCTCCTTGTCCAGATATTTGCCGTTCTCTTCCTTCACGGCGGCCGGATCGACCGCATCGTCGGCGAAGGCGAATCCTCCAGATACGGCGACGATCATCGCCGCAACCACAAACCAGCTTTTACGCAAGAGCATGTCCTCGAGATCAGATACAGGCAAAACCGGCGCGTGGATGGTCCACGCGCCGGAACGACGTTCGGCTCACTGCGGGAGGGAGAACACGGTGAGCGTTCCGCCGAGGGCGGTATAGTTGCTCAGCGCCGCATAGCCGCCGACTGCGCCGAGACCGGCAGTCGGATCGGTCAGCCCTGCAGCAAGGCCGATGCCTGCCCAGCCGCCGACGCCCGAGAGTATGGCCACATACTGCTTGCCGCCCTGCTCATAGGTCGTGACGTTGCCGATGATGCCGGAGGGAGTCTTGAACTTGTAGAGCTCCTTGCCGGTCTTGGCATCGACCGCCTTGAGATAACCTTCGAGCGTGCCGTAGAACACCACGCCGCCGGCGGTCGCAAGCGCGCCTGACCAGACCGAGAACTGCTCCTTGTTCGACCAGACGATCTTTCCGGTCTTGTTGTCCCAGGCGATGAAGTTGCCCATGTGGGTTTCGCCGGGAGGCGGATACATCGAGAGCGTCGCGCCGACATAGGGCTGGCCCGCGGTGTAGCTCACCTTGAACGGTTCATAGTCCATGCAGACGTGGTTGGTCGGCACGTA
Source organism: Bradyrhizobium sp. Ses1 (assembly GCF_059512365.1). Lineage (NCBI taxonomy): Bacteria > Pseudomonadati > Pseudomonadota > Alphaproteobacteria > Hyphomicrobiales > Nitrobacteraceae > Bradyrhizobium > Bradyrhizobium sp. Ses1. The sequence continues at coordinate 105,994 of NZ_JCAMOQ010000009.1, read as the reverse complement.
GAACAGTTGCGTCTCCGGCGAGTAGGCTGCCGGCTGCTCGTCCTTGGTGCCGAGCGCGGCCGGGCAGATGCCCTTGACGTTGACATCCTCGCCCTGCTTGTCGGTCGAGAATTGGTCGACAACCTTCGGCCGGCCGTAGGTCGGCGAGCTCTTGTTCATGTCGACGCCGGTGGTCCAGTTGACCTTCGGGTCATACTTCTCGGCGACGAGCAGTTCGCCGTTGGTGCGATCGAGCGTATAGGCCAAGCCGTTACGATCGAAGTGCGTCAGCAGCTTGCGCTCCTGACCGTTGAAGGGCTGGTCGGTCAGGATCATCTCGTTGACGCCGTCATAGTCCCATTCGTCATGGGGCGTCATCTGATAGACCCACTTGGCCATGCCGTTATCCGGACTGCGCGCGAAGATGGTCATCGACCACTTGTTGTCGCCCGGACGCTGCTTCGGGTTCCAGGTCGAGGGATTGCCCGAACCGTAATAGACGAGGTCGAGCGTCGGGTCATACGACAACCAGCCCCAGGTGCAGCCGCCGCCGGTCTTCCACTGGTCGCCCTGCCAGGTCTTGAGGCTCGAATCCTTGCCGACCGGCTTGCCAAGAGCGGTGGTCTTCTCGGGATCGATCTTGATCTGGTCATCTGGCCCTTCGGAATAGGCGCGCCAGACCTGCTTGCCGCTCTTCGTGTCGTAGGCGGTCACGTGGCATTGCACGCCGAACTCACCGCCGGAGATGCCGACCAGCACCTTGTCCTTCACGACCAGCGGCGCGGATGTGCCGGTCTCGCCCTTGCCAGGATCGCCGTTCTTGGCCGTCCACTCCACCTTGCCGGTCTTGGCGTCGAGTGCCACCAGCGAGGTGTCGGCCTGGTGCAGGAAGATCTTGCCGTCGCCATAGGCCACGCCACGATTCACCGTGTCGCAGCACATCACCGGGATCACGTTCGGATCCTGCTTCGGCTCGTACCTCCAGACAATCTTGTTGTCCTGCGACAGGTCAAGAGCATAGACCTTGTTCGGGAAGGGCGTGTGCACGTACATCATGTTGCCGATGATCAGCGGCCCGCCCTCATGGCCACGCAGCACGCCGGTCGAAAATGTCCAGGCGACCTGCAACTTTCCAACGTTCGAGGCGTTGATCTGATTCAGCTTTGAGTAGCGCGTATTGGCATAGTCACCCGCGGGCATAACCCAGTCCTTCGGGTTCTGCGTCATTTTGCTGAGTTCTTCGTTGGCACTGGCAGCACCTCCGCCGAGCGCCGCCACGGCGCCGATAGAGGTCGCGATTAGCACCTTGCGCATAGTGATTTCCTCCCAATGATGACCTTCCGCTTTCAATCGAAACGGCCCATTTTTTTGGTTCCTCCTCCTATCCCCTTCGTCGATGCGCGACTTGCCCAAGAGAGAAGGGCGGCTTGCTCAGAAGTGAAACTCGAAGAACTTTTTTGCTTGCGGTGCAGCGCGGTGGCGCGCGGGCGTGGCCCCGGTCGCGGGCGTAGGAGGCTGATTTTCCTTGACGGCACTTGAAGTAAAGTCGAGGATTAAACCTCAAGGTTGTCAGGAGGAACGCTGCTCAGGGGTCAAAGACCGCATTAAGATTGAGGTAACGGTACTTCACGGTGACCAAAGCCTCTTGCGGCGAGCAGTCACGCTTTCATCTCGAATCGGTGGCTGGATATGCCCGATACCGTCCGTTCGCTCACTACCTCCGGATTGACGCCGAAGAAGCAGGTTCAATGTTGGACAGACGCACTGACCGATCTATGCGGCCGGTTTGATGTCGATCCGATGGACGCCTCCTCGCTCGAGGCACGGGTCAACTACACCACAGTCTCGCGGCTGAAACTGTGCCAGATCGAGGTGAGTCAGCACCGTATCGCGCATGTGAATGCGCGCTCGAAACTGAGCGATCATCCCTACATCAAGATCCTGTTCCAGACCCACGGGGTCTCCTATTTCGAGCAGGATGGCCGCCATTTCGAGCTCGTTCCCGGCGATTGCCTCGCCTATGACGTTTCCAGCCCGCACACCATCATCAGCCCGTCGCTGACGCGACATGAGGTCGTGATCGTGCCGAAGGCGCTGTTGCAGGAACGTGGTTTCCGTTCGGCACGGATGCCGGCCTGCAAGCTCTCCGCCCGCAGCGGCACCGGCCGCATCGCCTACGATTTCGTGCATGCGGCCTTTTCCGAGGCGAGCCGGCTGTCTCCCTACAATGCGATGGGCGTCGCCGATTCGTTGATCGATCTGTTGCTGTTGCCGCTGCGTGAAGCCGAAACGACGTTCAACCATGGCGGTGCGGAGGCGACCTACATCCGAGCCCAGTTCTTCATCCGCGAACACCTGCGCGATCCGGATCTCTGCATCGACCAGATCTCGACCGCGCTAGGCTGCACCAAGCGCTATCTCCACATGCTGTTCAGCGAGCGCGGCATGACCGTGAGCGACTATATCTGGCGCGCGCGGCTGCAGCATTGCCGTGAGGAGCTGGAAGCGCAGCCCGGCAAGACCATCACCGACGTCGCATTCTCCTGGGGCTTTTCCAGCTCCTCGCATTTCAGCCGCGTGTTCCGGAAGTATTTCGGCATCGTGCCGTCAGCCGTCCACCGGCAGCAGCAGGTCGGCTCCGCGGAATTTTCCGCAACCTCGGACTAGATCGTAAAGCGCGCCGTGGGCGGCTGGCGTGCGCTCCGCTATCTACGCAAGCTTCTCTGCCGCCCTTGCCGTGCAGGTTCTGCCAAGGGAGATGAGAGATGAAATTGCGTGGTCTTGTTATCTTGATATCGGCTGCTGCGCTGCTTACGGCGCCGGCTCTGGCCGCGCCCAAACGCGCCGACCCGATCAAGGCATTCGACACCGACAATGATGGCACCCTCGATCTGGCCGAGGTGAAGAAGGCGGCATCGGCGCTGTTTGCCAGACTGGACCGGGATCATGACGGCACGCTCGATGCGCGAGAATTGCGCGGCCGCCTCAGCGCCAAGGAACTGGGGGCTGCCGATCCTGACCACGACGGAACGCTGACGCAGGATGAATATCTTGCGGTCGTGGAGCAGCGCTTCAACGCGGCCAATCCGGACAAGGATGGAACGCTTGACGCCAAGGAACTGCAGTCGCCCGCCGGTCGCGCCCTGCTGCGGCTATTGCGATAGGATGACAGTGTCTTTGTTTGAGCATGGTCTTTTCGGAAAACCGGTTTCCACTTTTCCGGACCATGCTCTCTAGCTGGCAGGCCCGTGCGAGCAGGCTGCGGGCCGCGGCCTGGAGCCGCGCTTGTCGGGCGGAACGTTGCGATTATCGATCCGCTGCTCGTCCATCCATTTCTTGCCGAGCCGTTCCTTCCCGGTCAGCGTCGCCGGCATCTGCGTCCGCCCAGGCTGAGGCCGTTCCTCGGCGGCGGCTGGCGACGCAACAGCGATCATGATGAATGGAACGAGTAAGAGGCGGGATGACGTTCTCATGCGAGCCCTCGAAAAGCGCTTGCAACTGATGCGGCGTGAACGGCGGCAGTGAACAGCATCGGATTTCACCTCGCCACCCGGAACCTGGGACGCGTGCTTCGGTTCTTCCGTGATCCCGGCGTGCAGGGGCACGCGCCGATTCGAGAAGGAGACGAGACATGAGCACAAGACGCACCATCTTTGCGGGTTGCTCCATCCTGGTGCTGAGCGCCGGCGCCGCGCTGGCAGGTCCCTGCAATACCCAAGGCCAAAGCGCCAATAAGGATGCGGGTTCTGGCCCGGCATCGACCAGCAGCCAGACCACAACGGGCATGGCGAGCGACAAGGAGCATCCGCCGACCAGCACGATGAATAGGGCTACCGGAGATGTCGCCACGTCCTCGCAGGATGTGCAGCGGCAGATGCAGGGCGAGCCCACGGCAGCACAGCAAGCCGAAGGAAAGAAGTCCGAAGGCCAGATGGCGAACAAAGACAACGATTGCTGAGCGCGTTGCTCTTGAACGGCGTCACGCCTCACGCTGTGTCGTGCGATCGATCGTTGAAGCACTCGCGTGCGAGTGTGTGCCCAGCGTGACAGGCTTTGCCCAAGAGGGAACTTGTTTGTCCAGGAGGGAACTATCGGCGCTCAACTGCGGCACGGATGCGCTCGCTGGTCGATCTTGTCCACTTGCGCCACGCGTGAGCTGGCCATAGGTTCGACCTTGGCGTGAACCTCGCGCCAAGCCATTTGGGAGGATCGAATGAGCTGGAAGACTCCGAAGATCGTCGAAGTGCAGGTCGGCATGGAAATCAACATGTACGCCTGCGCATCACGCAAGTAAGCGTCAAGCGCCTGCCCGGCTCGCGCAGCGCTATCTGCGCAAGCCGCGGCAGGCGAATTCGTCAGGCTCACATTTGTTGGGCCTCTGTGTGAGACGCCCTTAAACTTCCTTCGTATCGAAAATGTAGAGATCGGCGCCGCCATCGGCAAAGTTGGCGAGATCCGCGCCTGCCGCCTTTCCTTCCGCCGATCCCATGCCTGCCTTCAGCGCGTCGAGCGAGTCGAAATACAGCGTTGCCGCAAGGTGGACGTTGCTCTCGCCCGCTGGCGTCCTGAGCGGAGCCGTGCTGATGTCGTATTTCTTCAGTCCCGGGATCTTCTTGGCCAGCGGAATGTGCACCGATGCGTAATACTTGTCGAAGGCCTCGGCGTTTTTCGGCGTTTTATAAAGTACCAGAACTCGTGCCATTCGGTTTATTCTCCCTGAAGCGATTGTTCTTCCGCGGGCCCTTCCCGGGTCTTGCATTGCAGCCGAAATGGTCCTTGCAATCAAGCTTCCAATCGCTGCCGCTCGACTGGACGTTGTGATAGGAATGTTCTTGTCAGCGCTGCTGACGCTTTCGATTCGCTCTCGGGACGAGAATGTCTTTTCGCGCAACGATGCTCCGGGCGGCTGCCGTGTGCTTTTTCGCACTGCTTGCTGCCGTCGGCGCGTGTGCCGATGAAATCGATACCGAGCATCTGTTCGGCTTCCTGATCGGCACCGACGTCGGGCATGTCGGCGAGCGCGAATTCCAGACCGAGACCACGGGAAGCTTTTCCAGGAATGGTGGCAGCTATCGTGCCGTTGCCCAGGAGTTCGAACTCGAATTCGTGCCGGCCCGCGACATCCGCATCGAGCTCGGCGGCGCCTTTGTGGCGCACCAGATCTATGGCATTCCCGGCTTTGAAGATCGGCGTCAATTGACCTGGCAAGGTCTTTCTTTGGATGTCCGTTACCGATTTCTCGACCGCGAGACGGCGCCGTTCGGCCTGACCCTCGCAGTGGAAAGCCACTCCGACCGGATCGACGAGACCACAGCCGATCGCATCCGCAATTTCGGCACTGAATTGAGGTTGGCCTTCGATCGCGAGTTGGTACCGAACTTCCTGATCGCGGCACTCAATTTCATCTATCAGCCGGAATGGACGCGTTTTCTTGCCTCGCGCGCTGCGGAACAGGAGGCGACGGTTGGCGCGGCCGTCGGGCTGATGGCGCAGATCAGGCCCGGCGTTTTCGTTGGCGGCGAGGCGCGCTATCTCCGCCATTATGACGGGATCGGGCTGAACGAGTTCGAGGGGCAGGCCTTGTTCATCGGTCCGGTCGCCTATCTCCAGCTCTCGGAACGTGCGCGGCTGACCGCGGCCTGGAGCGTGCAGGCCTGGGGGCGTCCTGCCGGATCGGCTGCGGCGCTCGATCTGGTCAATTTCGAGCGCCATCAGGCGCGGCTTGTGTTTGGCATGAATTTCTAGGAACCTCCCGCAGTGGTTCCGGCTTTCACGGTGAGGCGAAACCTGGCCTCGCCGCCCACGTAGCTTGCTGTGCTGTTACTTCACCGAAGCACCAGGGATTTGAGGCATGAATCCGATCGATCTCATCGTGACCGTCTGTGCCGTGCTGTCGCCCGCCACCTGCGAGGAGACCCATCTGGTGTTCTCCTTCAACGGTTCGCTGCGGCAATGTGCGATGGCGGCTCCGCCCTACATTGCGCAATGGATCGGCGAGCATCCGAAGTGGACCGCGGTCAAATGGCGCTGCGAATATCCGCACAGCAATGATCGAGCGGAAAAGACGGCGGCTCCGATCGCGGGCTGAGCCTATTTGTTGCAGTCCTTCAGATCCTTGTCAGAGATCGAGAACACCGCGTCGGCCTTGATCTCGATGTCGCGGACGAAGCACTGCCTGGCGCCGGCATAACTCACCTTGGCGTCGTAGCGTCCGGGCTCGACGCCAACGAGGCGCAGCCGCTCGTCGTGGTCGACCTCCTTGTCCTTGTCATTCAGGGTCTGATTGGGACCCCAATCGTTCTTACCGACCGGCGAAAGTTGGAAGCCGGAGATGGTCGACGTCGTGAGATTCCAGAGCCTGATGCCTTTACCTTTGGTCTGCGCGCTGAGTTCGCTGGGCAGTGCGAGCAGCAGGAGGGCGACAGCAATCAATCGGCGCGGCATCGTGAGCTCCCAATCTTTTCTCGATATAATTTTCTCAATATGAAGACCACGTCTCATATCTTTGCAAGCCGCCGCCGCACCAGGTCGGCCTTGATGTGGTTGATCTCGGCAGCGCTCCGTCGCGCGCGCGGTGTCGGGATCGGCACTTCCTGCAGAATCCTGGCTGGCCGCGCCGACAGCAGGAACAGCCGGTCGCCAAGATAAACGGCATCGTCGAGATTATGCGTGACCAGCAGCGTCATCATCGAGCGGCTTTCCACCAGCGTTGCGATCTGCTCGCGCAGGTGAGCGGCGAGCGCATCGTCGAGTGAAGCCAGTGGCTCGTCGAGAATGAGGAAATCCGGCTCGATCGCGAAGGCTCGCGCAAGCGCGACGCGGCGCGCGAGGCCAAGCGAGAGCTCGCCGGGGAAATGGCTGCGATGCTCCGTCAGTTCCAGGATGGCGAACAGTTCCGAGAGCCGTTTCTCGTCAATATGTGGCGCAGCGAGCCGGATATTGTCCTCGACCGACCGCCACGGCAAAAGCCGCGGCTCCTGAAACACCATCCCGAGCCGCGCCGCTGTTGGACGCGAGACCTTTCCCTGATAGTCGTGGTCGAGGCCGGCCAGGATCTTCAGCATTGTGCTCTTGCCGCAGCCGGAGGGGCCGACGAACACGCCGACTTCGCCGCCGTGAAGCGAGAACTTGACGCCCGCGAGCACGTCGTGCCGCTCGCCCGCCGCACTCTCGAAATGCTTACCGGTGATGTCGACCTCAAGCTGCACGGGGCCGCCACCGGGATGCGCGAAGTTCGAATGGCTGCACCAGCACCGTCTCGATCACCAGTACGACCGCGGCAAAGGTCAGCGAATAGGCGAGCAGCAGCGGAATATCGAACAACTGAAAGGCGACGCCGATCTCGAAGCCGACGCCGTTCGGACGTCCGAGATATTCCGCAACCAGCACGATCTTCCAGACCAGCGAGAGCCCCGATCGCGCGGCAGCCGCGATATAGGGCCCAAGCTGCGGCAGGATCACGTGCCGGAACGCTCTTCCGCGCGGGATCGCGAACACGCTTGCCATCTCGTCCAGCGAGCGGTCGAGCGCCCGCGCGCCCTCGCGCAGCGTAACGACCGCGGTCGGAAGCTTGTTGACGGCGATCGCCGCAATCGCGGCGACCTCGGTGAGCCCCGCCCAGATATAGGCGAGCACGATGACGACAAGTGCGGGCAGATTGAGCAGCAGGATCAGCCAGGGATCGCCGATCCTGTCGGCGAGCTTGACCCGGCCCATCAGGTAGCCGATGGCGGCGCCCAGCGCCATTGCGAGCGTGAAGGACAGGGCGACTCGCGCGAGCGTCACGCCGAGATTGATGAACAGCGCGCCGGATGCCGCTTCTCTTAGGATCACCGCCAGCACCGCCGGCGGCGCCGGGAGCTTCACGTCACCGGTCAGGAGCGCTGCGAGCCACCACGTCGCAAGGAACAGGAGGAAGGAGAGAAGGCGCACCACGGCTCAATCTCCCGGAATCGCGTGATAGAACGTGCCGGGGTCAAGCTCGGTTGCCGATCCCACCAGCTCGCTGCCGCCGATCTTGGCGAGCACCCGGTAGAGCACCCGTGCGTCGGCCTCTTCGTCCGCGATCGGGCGGCGCGGAATGCCTTCGCGATAGCGGTCGCGATAGGCGTGCAGCGTTGCGGCGTCCGGGGCACCGGTCAGGCGCGCGATCTTCTCCCATTCGTCGTCGGACTTCGTGAGGATCTCCTTGGCAGCACGGGTCATCGTGATGAAACGCTCGACCGCATCCCGGTTCGCGTTGGCCCAGCCTTCGTCGAAGACATAGCCGACCATCGCGATGCGACCCTTGGCGCCGAGTTTCGGCAGGATATCCTCGATGCCGGCGACGCGGCGAAAGCCCTTGGCTTCCAGCGCGGCGCAGAAATTCCAGTAGTTGACGACGGCATCGACCTCACCGCCCACGGCCTTGGCTGCAAGCAGCGGTGGCGCGCCATAGACGATGGTCGCCGCCGACTTCAGGTCGAGACCGTCCTGCTTCAGCGACGCCTGCAGCAGCAGCCAACTTTTGTCGATCGGTCCGCCGGCAACGGCAAGCTTGCGCCCCCGGAGATCGGTGAGCGAACGGATCGGCGAGGAGGTCGGCACCATCACTGCGCCCAGCGCGCTCGAATAGGGATAGAAGGCGAGCCTGGCGCCGAGCGTCCGCTCGCGAGACACCCACAGCCAATCGGAGACCATGACGTCGGCATTGCCGGCGCGGAGCGCGATCTTGCCCGCCTCCGGGCTTGCGAGCTCGGTGGCCGCGATTGTGAGGTTGGCCTTCTTGTCGAGGCCATGCGCGCGGATCACCGCCAGTTCCCAGGCAAAGGTGCCGGTTTTCTGCACTGCAACGCGGATCGTGTCTGCGCCAAAGGCGGCGAACGGCGTTACCGCAAGAACCGCGGCAGCCGCCAGCGTGCGAATGATGGCACTCATTTTGTTGAGCCGTTTCCTCGAACGTGTTCTTTTCTATCGCGTAGTCATAGCATAGCTTGCGCCATTGAAAGCGAGAGGATCGTCATGACGATTGCGGGACCGGTACGACCTATTGTCGCCGCTTTGATCGTATTCGCGGCAACCGCGGCGATCGCGCGCGGCGAGGAGGTCAACGATTATCCGACCGCCGCCCGCGCGGAATACGTGTTCGGCTGCCTGAAGGCGAATGGCGAGACACGGCACGCCATCGAGCAATGCTCGTGCTCGATCGACGTGGTCGCATCGCTGATTCCCTATGACCGCTATGTCACCGCTGAGACGGTGCTCAGCCTGTCCCAGGTGAGGGGCGATATGGGCTCGCCCTTCCGCACGTCCGAACAGGCGGCCAATGCCCTCAACGATCTCCGCCGCGCCCAGGCCGAAGCAGAAGTCAGGTGCTTCTGAAACCCTTCAACTATCCGAATCGATCTTCCATTCGTGCTCGAACAAGTGGCCGTCGGTGTCCTTGGCCTCGGCGCGGAAACGCTTGGCGCCATTCGAGACATAGGTGAAGCGGATATTGGGGTCCTCGGAGATCGAGATTCCGCCTTCCATCTTCAGCACCAGGCTGTCGTCCTGCCAGAGCTGCAGCCGGTCGACATAGAAGGCGGGAATATAGAGCTGCGTCACCTGGTCCATCTGCAGGCCGGAATTGTTGGGATGGCCGATCATGACCTGCGCCTCCCGGGCTCCGCTTGTGGAGCCTTCACCAGCTTTCGAAAGCTGCCGATATCGGATCTGGCCGAGCCTGGCCTTGGCCTCCTCGGCGTTCTTGAGTGCGGGCGCAGCGCAGCCGCCGGACGCCTTCACGTAAGTCTTCACCACATAGAGCTTGCCGTCGGTGAGTTCGGCTACGGCATGGACGTCGGTGTAGTTGTTGATGCGCACGCGGGTCGAGATTTCCGTGACGTTGGCGTCCGGCCCAAGCGCGAACTTGGCGGCCATCGGCGCCGGGTTCTGGTCGATGACGAGGGTGATCGTCCGCACGCGGCGGGTGTCGTCGGGCGCGAGCTTGCTGCGCAGCGTTACCGGCACGATGGCGGCATCCTCCGCACGAGCCGGCATCTCGAGCGCGATCACGTTGCTGCCGTCGCTCATCGGGCGATTGTTGAAGATGTCCTGGACCAGGCCGGGCCAGGGATCGTAGGCCTCCGCGCTCACCGCGGGCGCAAGGCGCGCGCCAAATGCGATGATGCCCAGGAGGCCGGCGATATAGACGAGACGGAAAGGTGCTCCGGACATGGTCGTTCTCCCCGCGGCGAGGATGGAAGCAACGCCTGTACTATATGGCCTCGCCAAACCTATTCCCACTCCAATTGCGAAAATGCTGCAGTTGCGTTCCGGGCGTTATAGTCGTCGAACAGTTTCCAGCGCGGCCGCTCCGATGCCGCGGCAGTTTCGGCAGCAGCGGTGATCGGCTTGCCCTTCGCGATCAGCGCACGCACGTCGGCGGCCAGCGTCTCGAGATAGTGGCGCTCATCGGCCAGGGCTGCCGGCCATTCGCTCACGGGCCCGTGACCGGGAACTACACGCTGAGCGGGCAGGGCGGCAAGTTCGCCGAGGATGGCGAGCCAGCCTTTGATGCTGCCGTCGACAACAGGGATATGGGTGACGAATACGAGGTCGCCGGCGAACAAGGTCCGGGTCTTCTCATCGAACACGGTGAGGTCATTATCGCTATGCGCGGTCGGCCATGCCCTTAGTGTAAGCGATCGTCCACCGAGATCGAGCGCGAGGCTGCCATCGACGAGCGTCGTGGGCGGCACGATGCGCACGTCGTCCATCAGTTTCGCGCCCATCGTCCGGCGGAAGGCCTCGAGATAGAATGGGCCGCGCGCGGTCAGCGCGTCGGGAAGCTTCCTGTGGCCGACGAAAACGGTTCCATCCCCCGCAAACGCCGCGTTGCCGAAGGCATGATCGGGATGGGCGTGGGTGTTGATGACATAGCGGACCGGCTCGTCGGTGCGGGCGCGGATGGCGGCCAACAGTCGCCGTCCCTCGCGGACGCTGCCGCCGGTGTCGATCACCGCGACGGCGCTGTCGCCGACGACGAATCCGATGTTGGCGATGGCGCCTTCGTTCTCGCCGGTCATCAGGGCGATCTCGCCGAGATGCACGAATATTCCCGGCGCGACTTCGCTCACAGGCAATTCTTGCTCCTGCGCCCGCGCTAGGGTCGATAGGCAGAGTGCAGCGACAAGCGCGATCAGCGAGACGATGCGAGCCATGTTTCCGCCCAAGTTCATGCGCGAAGCGACATCTGTCGTTTCGCACTCACGTCACGCCTGTTTGCGCTGCAGCACGCCGGCGAGATCGTCACGAATCTGTTGCACGCCGTGACGCGCCGGGCAATCTATGGTTAGCCCCAAACAAGAAAGAGGAGGAAGCGCGATGGCGGGTGCCGGACAATATCGCCGCTTGTTGCCGGCGCTGCTTGCGATAGCCACGATGGCAATCGGGCATGGTGCCGCTTGCGCGCAGACCAATGAAAGCGGCGATCTCTCGATCGAATTGATCGATCCCAAGGTTCTGCGCGTCTGTGCCGACCCGCGGAACTTGCCGTTCTCCAACGAGAAGGGCGAAGGCTTTGAGAACAAGCTCGCCGAGCTGTTTGCTCAGAAACTGCAGAAGAAGCTTGAGTTCACCTATTTTCCGCAGGCGACCGGCTTCGTGCGGATGACGCTCGGCTCGCATCGCTGCGACGTCATCATGGGCTTCCCGCAGGGCGACGAGCTGGCCCAGGGCACCAATCCCTATTATCGCACCGCCTATGCACTGGTGACGAAGCAAGGCAGCGGCCTCGACGATGTGACCACGCTCGAGGACGAGCGGCTGAAGGGCAAGCATATCGGCATCGTCGCCGGCACGCCGCCCGGCACCAATATGGCCGCGGCCGGCCTGATGGCGACTGCAAAACCCTATCCATTGATGATCGATACGCGCATCGACTCTTCCGCGGAGGCGATGATGAAAGATCTCGCCAAGGGCGAGATCGACGCGGGCGTGTTGTGGGGGCCTATGGCCGGCTTCTATGCCAAGGAGGCTAATCCGCCGCTGCACGTTACGCCGCTGGTGAAGGAGACGACGGGCCCAAAGCTCATCTATCGGATCGGCATGGGCGTGCGCCCGGCTGACCAGAACTGGAAACGCCAGCTCAACCGCCTGATCCAGGAGAACCAGGGCGAGATCAACAAGATCCTGCTCGACTACGGCGTGCCGCTCCTGGACGAGAACGATCGGCCGATCGGCCCGGACACGGCGGCGAAATCGCCATGAGGCGGTGGCTCACGAGCCTAGTCGTTGCCGCCGCGTCGCTCGTCGTCGCGGCCCACGCGCAGCAGCAGGTCGCCGAGCCGCAAGACTACCGCACGGAGAATTATCGCGCGCCGGTGCCCGCGACGCTTGCCGGTGCACGCGTGCTCTCCACCGCGGAAGCGGAGGCGATCTGGCGTCACAAGACCGGCGCTTTCGTCGACGTGCTGCCGCGTCCGCCTAAGCCCGCCAACCTGCCGGAAGGCACGGTGTGGCGTGACAAGCCGCGGCACAACATCCCCGGCAGCATCTGGCTGCCCGACACCGGCTACGGAAAACTCGCTGACGTCACCGAAGACTATCTTCGCCACGGCCTTGAGCGCGCCTCGGATGGCAACAAGGCGGCGCTGCTCGTGATCTATTGCCAGGAAAATTGCTGGATGTCGTGGAATGCAGCCAGGCGCGCGCAAACTTACGGCTATTCCAACATCGCCTGGTATCCCCTGGGATCCGATGGATGGGAGCACGCAGGCCTACCACTCGTCGAAGCCAAGCCGGAGCCGCGGACGGGTGAAGAGAAATAACCTGCGACTACTTCGCTCAGGCGAAGCTGAACCTCGGCCGCGAGGGCCGAGGTTCAGTGTGATGACACTACTGCTTCTTCAGGTCGGTGATGGTCTTGGTGCTGCCGCCTTCGGAGGCGGAGAAGTTCACCTTGTCGCCGGCGTGGAAGGGTTCAAGCTTGTTGGTGTCGGTCACCTTGAATTCCTGTATTGCGCCGCTGCCTGCGCCGACCGTGCCGCTCTGCGTTTGCTGGATCGAGATGGTGCTATTCAGCCGGTCGATCTTGGTGATGGTTCCCGTCATGTTTTGTTGAGCCGAAGCCGCGGTTGCAAAGATTCCGAGGGCCGTCGCGCCCGCCAAGATGATCGTCGTTGTTCTCATCAAAACTCTCCGGGTTTCGAGATGGCTTGAGCGACAAGACGCTGGAATCACATTTGGTTCCGGCATTTAGTCGGCGGAACCGGACAAAAGGTGAGCTGTACTGACCTTTTTGCGCCGGAACCGGCGCTACTCCATCTCTTGCTGGATCGTACGGCCAAGCGCGAACAGGCGCTGGTCGATTGTTGTCGGTACTTCGCAGACAAATCTGACCACACGTTGGCGGTCCTCGAAGATCCGTGTTTCCCACAGGAGCTGGTTACTGAGTTCGTCGACCTTGGCCTGATCGGGCGAGGACGCGTTCTGCAGCGCCTGCAGCGCGAGCGTATCGGCGCGGACCTTCTCGGCCGCCTCGCGTTGCTTGCGTGTCACCCGCTCGATGCCGTTCATGACCGAGGAACGCTGGGCGTTAAGCGAATCGAACAAGCCGGCGAACAGCAGCTTGCCGGCGGTGGTCTTGTCGGACGCGGAAGCCGCAAGGAAGTCAGTGATCGCCTTTTCGGCATCATCAAGCGGCGTGCGCCGCGCGGCCAGCTTCTCCACCAGCGCGCTGATCTTGGGGTCCTCTTTCCATTTGTTCTGGACGTCGTCGAGCGGCGGTCCCGCCCAGACCGCCGCGAGCGAAATCTCCGGCACTTTGGCCTGCGCGCAGGGCCAGTCGGGATAGCGCGGATCTGCGGCACGACCGGCGCCGTCCGAGGCCACGAGGAAAAGCAATGCTGCGACCGCAGTTCGCCCGATCATGTCTCCCCTCCCGCAGGCCCGCGCCGCGCCAATCCGCGCGAGGGATCATAGGCCAGGATCGCGCCGATCATGAAGACCGCCGTGCAGCCGGCGACGACGCCGAGCGAAATCCAGTTGATCTGGCCATACAACGCAAAGCGGATCAATTCGACCGCGTGGGTGAATGGATTGAACTGGCAGACATAGTAAAGCATCGGGCTGCCTTCCTGCACCCGCCACAGCGGATACAGCGCGGATGAGGCAAAGAACATTGGAAAGATCACGAAGTTCATGACGCCGGCAAAATTCTCGAGCTGCTTGATCCCCGAGGAGATCAGCATGCCGAGCGCCCCCAACATCAGCCCTGACAGCACCAGCGCCGGCAGCACGGTGAGATAGCCGATCGGCGGCGGCGTGATGTCCCAGAGCCATGCGATGACGAGGAAGGCATAGACCTGCAACAGCGAGACCGCCGTGCCCGCCAGCAGTTTGCAGAATAACAGGTAGCCGCGCGGCAGCGGGCTCACCAGCAGCGTGCGCATATTGCCCATCTCGCGGTCATAGACCATCGAGAGCGAGGATTGCATGCCGTTGAAAAGCTGGATCATCGCCATCAGTCCCGGCGCGATATAGACCTCGTAGAGGATGTAGGTCTCGTAGGGCGGAATGATCGAGATGCCCAGCACCTGGCGGAAGCCGGCGGCGAAGATGAACAGCCATACCAGCGGCCTGACCAGCGCCGAGACGAAGCGTTCGCGCTGATGCAGAAAGCGCAGCGCCTCGCGCCACACGATGCCGTTCAGGCAGGTGAGGTATTCGCCGAACGAAAAACCGCGCCGTGACGGCGTGACGGTGATGGAGCTCATGATGCCTCGCTCCCGGCTTTCCCTGCAGCCCCGGTCAGGCGCATGAAGGCGGTGTTGATGTCCTGCGCGCCAGTGTCCGCGATCACGCGTGAGACCTGGCCGCGCGCCAGCACCTTGCCCTGGTGCAGCACCACGAGGTCATCGCTTGCCGTGATCTCGTCGAACAAATGCGTGGCCCAGAGCACGCCGATGCCTTGCTCGGAGACGAGCTGTCGGACGTGGTTAAGGATGTCTGAACGGGCCTTGACGTCGAGGCCGACCGTCGCCTCGTCCAGCAGCAACAGGCGCGGCCGGTGCAGCAGTGCACGCGCGATCTCCAGCCGGCGCATCTGGCCGCCGGAGAGATCGCGCACCTTGCTGCCGGCGCGGTCGGAGAGCGCAATACGCGCCAGCACCTCGCCTGAGCGCAGCCGCGCCTCGCGCCGGCCGATGCCGTGCAGGGCGGCGTGATAGAGCAGGTTCTGCGTCACCGACAGATCGAGGTCGAGCGTGCGCGGCTGGAATACGACGCCGAGCAGCCGCAGCGCCTCGCCCGGCGCGCGGCTGATGTCGTGGCCGAAAATGCCGATGCGACCTGCCTGGATGCCGAACAATCGGGTGATCAGCGAGAACAGCGTGCTCTTGCCGGCGCCGTTCAGGCCGAGCAGCGCGGTGAAGCTCGCCGGCGCGACGTCAAAGCTCACATCGATCAGCGCGCGGCGCGCGCCATAGGAATGGCTGACGCCGTCGATCGACAGAGCGGCAACGCCGGCAGGATCGTGCCGGGCCGACATGTCCGGCGATGATTTGTCAGCGATGGGTATCTCGGCTGCTGTCATTGCGGTGCAATCGTAACGCCCCAGGGAAGTTCGCCGACCTGGATGGTCTTGATCACCTTTTGCGCGGCGACGTCGATGACGGAGACGTCGTTGGACACGCCATTGGTCACCAGCAGGTATTTCTCGTCCGGCGTGAACGCCATGTGCCAGACGCGCTGCCCGACCAGGAGATATTTGATCACCTTGTGATTGATGGCGTCGACCACCGCGATGCGGTTGGCGGGGCCGAGCGCGACGAAGGCGGTCTTGTCGTCCTTGGTCATGCCGATGCCGACCGGCTGGATCGCCTCGCTGCGCAGGCCGGGAATGTTGAAGGTGACCTTGCCGCTCACCACGTGCTTGACGGGATCGACGATCGACACCGTGCCGCCGATCTCGGACGAGACCCACAATTCCGAGCCGTCATGCTTGAACTCGGCAAAGCGCGGCCGGGCGTCGACCAGCACGTTGGCGACGATCTGGCGCGTCGACGTATCGATGAAATGCGCCATGTTGGTGGTCTCGGAGGTGTTGATCAGGATCTTGCCGTCAGGGCTGATCGTCATGCCCTCCGGCTCGACGCCGACCTGGACGTCGCCGATGCGGGCGCGCTTTTCGAGATCGATCACGGTCACCGTATTGTCGTTCTCGTTGGCGACGTACATGATCTTGCCCGCGGCATCCTGGGTGAACAGTTCCGGATCGGGACCGGAGGGTAGGGTATCCACCACCTCCTGCTTCTTGGCGTCGATCACCTGGATGGTGTCGTCGTCGCCGACCGCGACCATCACGAACTTGCCGTCGCGGCTGAATTCGATGCCGCGCGGCCGCTGGCCGACCTTGATGGTTTTCGTCACCGTCCAGCTATCGGTGTCAATCACCGAAACAGTGTTGCCCTTCTCGTTCGAGACGTAAGCCATGAAGGCGAAAGCGGGGGCGGCGGCCGTGAGCCAAAGGACCGTTCCGGAAAGCAGACAGCGGCGCCACATGCGCGATCTCTCCCTCATTGCAGCTTGCATTTCGTCTCGGGACGGTCGACGCCGAGCGTGTCGAGCTCGGAGACCTGGTGCAGGAAACCTTCCTGCGGCGACACCGAGACGACCATGCGTCCATCGACCAGAAGAATCGGCTGGCGAAGCTGCAGGTTCCAGTCGCGCAGCGTCAGCCGCGTGCCCTTGAACGCCGCCACCGAGAAATCCGGTCCCTTGAGGAAAGCAAGCAGCTTCTTCGGGTCGCCCGAGTTCGCGCGCGAGGCGGCTTCGCCGATCATGCGCGCGGCGGTCCAGGCCTGCATGTCGAGCGCGGTCATGCGCCGCGAATTCAGTTTCACGAAGCGGTTCTGGATCTGGACCGCGCCCCACTGATCCTGCGCTGCGTCCCAGCTCGTCGGCACGAGCCCGGCCGAGCCCGCGACCGGCCGCGGGTCCCAGGTGCGATAGGGCAGATAGGACGCGAAGACCTCGCTTTCATCAGCGGCAACCAGCACGTCATAGGCCGGAATCTGCTGGGTGAAGACCGGCATCTGCCGCTGGATCAGCGTCACGCCGCTGTCGGTGCGGCGGGCGCCGCCGGTGTCCTCGAAGATCTTCTCCTGCACGATCTTGGCGCCGAACCGCGTCGCCGCGCGGCGCAGCGCATCGGCATAGAGCTTGTCCTTGTCGTGTGAGCCGACCACGAGGAACCAGCGCTTCCATTGCTTCCACACCAGATATTGCGCCAGCGCATCCGCCAGCATCGAGCGCGTCGGCGCGACGTGGATCACGTTGGCGCGGCAGTCCTGCTCACGCAGCCGGTCGTCGATCGCGCCGGCGTTCAAGAGCACCGTGCCACGATCGCGCAGTGCGTCCGCCGCCTGCAGCAGCGCATCCGGTGGAAGATCGGCGATGATGAAGCCATTGCGATCGGCGAGCGCAGTCGCGGCCTTCGCTGCGTCCTCGCCTTCCTTGAGACGGACCTCTTCCAGGTTAAAGCGCTGGTTGAGGAATTTTCCGGTGGTGTTGTTGTCCTCGACCGCAAGCCGCGCGCCGGCGATGCCGTCATTCTCGGCGGGCTGCTCGACCAGCGACAGTGTCTGCTGCACGCCGGCGCGGCCGAGATAGCCGATGCCGATCTCGATCGGCTCGGCGGCACGCACGGGCACCGTCATTGCGATCAGACCGATTGCGGCGACCAGCCATCGGACCATGTTTCCTCCGAACGCCTCCTCGCCTTGACCGGCGATGGAGCTACTTGTGGGCTGCAAGATGACTGAATTGTCCTGGCTTGCAACCCCGCATTTTGTCGTTGCGACGTCCTCGATTCCGCCCGATCACGATCATGAGAGCGCGGTCTGCCGTCGCGGCAATGATGTCGAATGCCGCCGTACCCGTGGCCGCAATGGAGATGGTTCAGGCCGTCAGCCGCGCGGCGTGCCAGCGCAAGTGATCGCTCATGAAGGTGGAGATGAAATAATAGCTATGGTCGTAGCCTTCCTGGCGTCGGAGCAGGAGCGGGATATTTGCCTGCGCGCAGGCCTGTTGCAGCAGTTCCGGGCGAAGCTGTTCAGCAAGGAAGGAGTCGGCATCGCCGACGTCCACCAAGAGGTCGGAAAACCGGGCGCCGTCGTCGATCAGCGCCACCGCGTCATGCTTGCGCCATGCGCTTCTGTCATCGCCGAGATAGCCGCCGAGCGCCTTGATGCCCCAGGGCACCTGTGACGGCGCAACGATCGGCGCAAAAGCGCTCGCGGCGCGATAGCGGTTGGGATGACGCAGCGCCACGGTCAGCGCGCCATGTCCGCCCATGGAGTGGCCCATGATCGACTGCCGCACGGGATCGACCGGGAAATTCGCGGCAACGAGTTGCGGCAATTCCTGCGTCACATAGCTCCACATCCGGTAGTTCTGCGCAAACGGCTCCTGCGTGGCGTCGACATAGAAACCGGCGCCAAGCCCGAAGTCATAGGCGCCGGCGGGATCCCCGGGTACGCCCTCGCCGCGCGGGCTCGTGTCGGGCGCCACGAAGATCAGGCCGAGATCGGCGCAGGTGTCGCGGTATTCGCCCTTTTCGGTGACATTGGCATGGGTGCAGGTCAGGCCGGAGAGATAGTACACCACCGGCAGCTTCGCGCCCGCCGGATGCGGGGGGACATAAACCGAAAAGGTCATGTCGGTCTTGGTTTCGCGGCTGGCATGCTTGTACACGCCCTGGATGCCGCCATGGGATTTGTTGGTCGAAACGGTCTGAATCGTCATCTCCAGCACTCCGGCGCTCTTCTATGTCTGCGCATAATCTTTTCGGAAAACCGCTGCCTGCAATTCCGCATCATGCGTGCGCGATCTTCAGGCGACGCCGCTCTCGATCGCCAACCGCACCAGTTCGGCTGAGGTGCGCACGCCCAGTTTCTGGCGCATGATCGAGGAGGTGTTGGCGACGGTCTTGTAGGAAGAATGAACCAGCCAGGCGATCTCGGAGAGCGTCTTGCCGGCACTCAATAGGCGCAGGATCTCCATCTCGCGCGGATTGAGCTTCGACAGCGGGCTCTGCGCCGCGGCGGGGCCGGCAAAGGCCACGCGCCGCGCGATCGCGGGCGGCAGATAGACGCCGCCATTGCCGACTTCGCGGATCGCCTCGACGAGATCGTTGGGATCGCCAGTCTTCGCCACATAACCCTTGGCGCCAATCTCGATGGCGCGGGCGGCGAACACCGGATCGTCGTTCATGCTGAACATGATGATGCGCGCCGAATAGTCTCGCGCCAGCATCCGCCGCGCCAGTTCGAAGCCGGAGACGGTCGGCAAGTTGATGTCGACCACGGAGATGTCGGGACGTTCGGCGACAAAGACGCGCTCGCCGCTTTCCGCGTCGCATGCCTCAAGCAATTCGATCTCCGGCTCGTCGGCGAACACGGTGCGGCAGCCGGAAGCGACGATCGGATGGTCGTCAACGATCAGCACGCGCATGCTCGAAGTCCCGGATAGCTGCGTCAGTCCGTTGCTGCACCGCATCAGAATGCACGAGCGCGGCTCGCCCGCAGGCTGGCTCATGCATCTCCAGCGCGATTGCTGTACCCTTCGATTAGACAGACGCGGTATTTGTCTGTCAACGCTCCTCTTGATTGAGGAACCGAACGCGGGTGATCGTGGGCAAAGGCGATGTGGCAGAAACTTTCCTTGCGCGGGCGAATCAACCTGCTGCTGGCGCTCGTCCTCGCGCTCGGTCTCGCCATCAACATCGCCCGGCTTGTCGTCGAGGCAGGGCCCCGGGTCCAGGCCGAGGACCAGAGCGTCATTCGTTTGGCGCGGGAATTCGTGACCACGATCGTTGCCGGATTGAACGAGGCGCCGGATCCTGACGCCCGGCTCGACCAGATCGTTCGCGATCTGAGCCGGCTGCGTCACGTCAGCATCATGCGGCAGGACGGCGCGACCGCAAAGTCCGGGCAGGACGAGGCGACCGACAGCCGCGAGGAAGCGCGATCGCCGCCGGCCTGGTTCGTCGCGCTCGTCCATCCGGAGACAACGTCCGTTAGCGTGCCGATCTCGATCCGCGGCAAATCGGAATCGCTCGTGATCACCTCGCATCCGAATGACGAGATGGCGGAGATCTGGGACGGCATCGTCACCCAGCTGGCGATCGGTTCCGCGATCGTCGTCGTGCTTTTCCTGATCATCAGAAGCGTTGTCGGCCGTGCGCTGGCGCCGCTCGAAGAGCTGTCGCAAGCCATGGCGAAGATCGAGGCCGGGCAATACGATGTTCGGGTGACGCCGGGCGGCGCGCCGGAGCTGGCTGCGATCTGTGGCCAGCTCAACCACCTCGCGACCACGCTCGGCGAGGCGATCGAGGACAAGCGGCAGCTTGCCGAACGCGCGTTTTCGCTGCAGGACCGCGAGCGCAAGGAGATCGCGCGCGAATTGCACGACGAACTCGGCCCGCATTTGTTCGCGCTGCGCGCTCACGCAAGCGCGTTGATGCGGTTACCTGATGCGCGCGAGGCAAGTCCGGACCAGGTGCGAAAGCACGGCGGGGCGATGCTGGAGCAGGTCAATGCGCTGCAGCAGTTCACGCGCCGGATATTGGAGAAGCTGCGGCCGGTCGGGCTCGCCGAGCTCGGACTTCACGAGGCGCTCTCTGCCCTGTTCCGCCTGTGGAAGGAATCGCATCCGGAGGTCGCGATCGAAACAACCATTTCTCCTGCACTCGGCGAGACCGGGGAGACGGCCGATCTCACGATCTACCGCGTCGTCCAGGAAGCGCTGACCAATGCTTTCCGCCATGCCGGCGCGACCGCGGTCACGGTCACCGTCGAGCCGGCGGAGCAGCCGGACAGCGTGCGGGGAAATCGCTGTTGTGCGCGGGTTCGGGTCCGCGACAACGGCCGTGGCCTCAGCCCCGATCACCAGTTCGGCTTCGGCCTCACCGGCATGCGCGAACGCCTGTTGGCATTGGGCGGCTCGCTGACGGTTTCATCCGCTGACGGCGTCACGGTGGAAGCGCTGATCCCTACGGCAGCGCGCGCCTAGTTCCACGAGATGAGGTCGAATTGTATCCGCCAAGGGTGCTGCTCTTCACCTCTCCCATAGGGAGAGGTCGGCGCATAGCGCCGGGTGAGGGGATCTGCTCTATCGAGGGACCGTAGCCCCTCACCCGCGCCTTCGGCGCGACCTCTCCCTTCGGGAGAGGTGAACTTGCGGCCAGGCCGATTCAACCTAATGACATCATACTGTAGCTGGTTGTGCCGCCCCAGACGACGTGAGACCTACACGACGTGAAAGTTGGACACTGAATCGTTTGCGAGCTGGGCGACAAGGTGCAGCTCCCAATCGATATAGGCCTGCATCGCGGCCGCCGCATTGTCTGTCCCCTCATACGGGCGCTTGTAGACATCATCAGGGTGCGAGATCCAGGAATGCCGGTCCTGCTCCAGCGGCTGATTGCTGCCGGTCCAGGCGCGCGTTCCGCCTTTCAGCACGGTTACTTTGCGCTGCGTCGAAGCGGTCGCATCCGCAAGCGCGAACAGGGCTTCGTCGCCGTCGGCGCTGGTGAGAACGATCGCTCCTTCGCCGGGTAGCCGCGGCAAATCTTCGGTGAAGCGCGAGGCCAGCACGAAATGCGCCCCGGGGATATGGCCCGCGGCGTAAGCGGGGCTGCGCGCGAGATCAATGACGGTCCAGCTATCGGGATTTGCGATCAGGTCCGCCACGTCGATCGTAGGGACCGAGGCTGCCGGCACGGGACGGCGCGGTGGCCGAGTGCCGGCCTCGGTCGCCCCAATCACCTCCGGCCCGACGATGTGAGCCTCCCAGCCCATCTGGATCAACCAGGATGCGGCCATGCGTGCGCGAACGCCGTCGTCATCGAACAGCACGAGCCGCGATCCGCGCACGGCAACCCATTCGTCCGTCGCCTGCACGAGCTGCCCGCCAGGTGCGGAGGCGAACCCGGGCGGATGTCCGCGCTCGTATTCCTCCGGCGTCCGCACATCGAGCAAATAGAGCGTGCGTTCGTTCGCTTGCGCGAGAAAGCGATCGAATGTGGCGCGGTCGAGGGCCGGAACACCAACGCGCTCGGCCCATTGCGTCGCGCTGGCGAGTGCTGTGGAATAAGTCGCTTCGGGGCGCTCCAGGAACCGGTCGGTCCTGTCACGTTCGACCTGATGTCCGGCCAAGGTCCAGCCGATCGTGCCGTTTCGCAGCGCGAAGATTTTGTTGGGAAGCCCGGCATTGATCAACGACTGCGTGCCGATGATGCTGCGTGTCCGGCCGGCGCAATTGACGATGATGGTGGTGCCGGGCGCGGGCGCGATTTCCCTCGCGCGAAACGCGAGTTCACCGCCGGGGACGCTGACGCCGCGCGGAATGCTCATGGTCCGGTATTCCTCGAACCGCCGGGCGTCGAGCACGACCAGATCGGGCTCCGTCTCGATCAGGGCCTTGACCTCGTTCGCCGACAGGGACGGCGTGTGGCGGATCGCCTCGACGAGCTCGCCGAACGCCTTGCTCGGGACATTGACGTCGCGAAAGACCTCGCCGACCGCCCGATAAGCTCCGAGGCCGCCGTCGAGGATCGAGACATCCGTATAGCCAAGCGCCGAAACGCGTGTCGCCGCCCGCTCGGCATATCCTTCGCCGTCGTCGTACACGACAATGGGGGCGCCGAGCCGCGGGATCAGATCGAGAACACGCAGCTCGATCTGCGAAAGCGGCAGGGAGACGGCGAAGAACGGATGCGCCAGCGAGTAGGGGCCTTCCTCGCGCACGTCGAGCAGCGCCACCTCCTCGCCGGCCCGCCAGCGCCGGCGCAATTCGGTGGGAGCAATGAGTGGCGCCGTATCAGAGCGCTTCGGCTGCGTGCCAGAGATTGGGAATGGCTTCATTGGAGTATCCAGAGATGAATTCGCGGGCCAACCCCGTCTGCCGGTCGAATGTAGAGCGTCGTATCGTCCCGATGTTGCCGCCATAGACATGGATGCTGATCGAGGGGGCGTCCGGCAGGCCGTTCGAAATCGCATGGATGTCACCGATCTGCGGCGACACCGCGGCTACGGCGCCTCTCGGCAGCCGCACGGGTGGTCCGGCCTGCAGCGAGCCATCCGGCCGCCGTTCATAGCTCACCGAAACTTCCTCTCCACGCAGTACGCCGACCAATCCCCAGACGCGGTGATCGTGGATCGGCGTACCCTGCCCAGGTCCCCAGACGAAGCTCACAATCGAGAAGCGGTCAAGGGGATCGGCATATAGCAGATACTGCTGATAGGCTTTGCCATCGGCGACCGCAAAGGCCAGCGGAAGCCAGTCGTCCGCGCTCACCAGTGCCGCCAGCTTGGGGCCGAGCTGCGTCAGGATGGAGCTTTCGCTCTGCTCGCTTTCGACAATGCGGGCGGTATCTGCGACGAAGGATCTCAGGCTGGAGATGCCGCTCATCGTGCGGCCCCGAATCGTTCTGGAAAAACGCCCTGCTGCACAAATTCGCCGAGGGGGGCGCGATTGCTCGGCTGCTCGCGTTGGAGCAGGGCGGGCGGCAACTGCGCGCCGTCACCCTTGCGGCCGATCGCAATGGCGATTTCGACCGCAAAGCCGTCGGGCACCCCCAGCGTTGTACGGGCTGCATCAACGTCGAACCCGCTCATGCCGTGTGCCGCCCATCCAGCAAGCGCGGCCTGGTTGGCGAAGTTGGCCCAGGCCGCGCCGGAATCGAAAGAATGGGTACGTGAGAATTGAGATGCGGTCTTGCCGGGCGGCGTGAACTCTTTGCTCGACACCAGGTAAATCAACGCCGCAGCGTGCTGCGCCCAGCCGCGGTTGAACTCGATCAGCGGCGCGAGAAACAATTCGAACTCCGGCTGCCCGCGCAAGGCGTAGAGGAAACGCCACGGCTGGGAATTATAGGCGGATGGCGCCCAACGCGCGGCCTCGAAGAAGGTGTACAATTCCGCTTCGGAAATCTCGTCCTGTGCGAATCCGCGCGGCGACCAGCGGTCGACAAAGATGCGCTCCGCTGGATGTTCGGGCACGCGGGCCGTAGGAACCGGCTTGTGAAAGGTCACTTTATATCTCCCTGGCTCTCGCCACGCTGAAGTCGTTCGCGCCGATGTCGGATGATGCCGTTGCGGCGACGAGACAATAGGGAGGCATCGCGCGTCGCATGTCTCCTTCGACGCGATGGCGCGTCGGTATCCCTCGGATATCACGCCCGAACCAGCCCACGACACGGCCAATTCGGCAATGAATCGATTTTGGTAAAATTGCGCCGGGCGGGCGTCGATATTGAGAAAGTCATTTTCACATCGGGTGCTCCGCAACCCATTCATTTCAGGCAGATGCCCGCATTTGGGTTCAGCCGATCGCGTCCTGGGACGACTCCGGGATCGATTTTCCTGATTGAACTCGATCTGGAATAGCCGGCAAGCGCGCCGATGGATGCCGGCCGCGACGCGCCGGGAATTTTCCCGAAACTTTCGGGAACACTTACAGGTAGCGTATGGCTCGTCCTGCGCTCTAGTATCGCTCGAACCGGCGACAACGGCCGGACGGTGGGTGGAACGGGTGGTAAATGGCGGGCGTGCGGGTGCTGCTTGTCGCATCGATTGCGACGGGTGCTGTCGTTGTCGTCGGGAACGAGACCGGATTCGCCCAGAGCGGGGGCCAGCAGGTCGAGACATTGCCGCCGGTGGAGGTGACGCCTGCAGACCGCGCCAGGCGCGGCCGTCCTACGACGGCTCCCGTGCGCGCGCGGACAAGAGCGCCAAGGGTCGTTTATGTCCCGACCGCGCCGACGCCGACCTCGGATTCGGCCGCCGCGGTCGAAGCGGACAAGATTCCGGCGGCCGTCAATGTCGTCGACAGCAGGGAAATCGCGCGAACCGATTCGCTCAATATCACGACCGCGCTCGACCAGCGCGTGCCGGGCGTCATCGTCAATGAGGTCGCCGGCAATCCCTTCCAGCCGGATGTCCAGTTCCGCGGCTTCGTGGCGTCTCCGGTGGCAGGCACGCCGCAGGGCCTTGCGGTCTACCAGAACGGGGTACGGATCAACGAAGCCTTCGGTGACACCGTCAACTGGGACCTGATTCCAACCAGTGCGGTCAGGTCCATCGATGTTGTGACCAACAATCCAGCCTTCGGTCTCAACGCGCTGGGCGGCGCAGTCGTCGTCCAGATGAAGGACGGCTTTTCCTATCAGGGCGCCGAGATCAACACCATGGGCGGCTCGTTCGGCCGCATCCAGGGCGCGGCACAATGGGGCAAGCAGATCGACAATTTTGCCGTCTATGGCGCGCTGGAAGGTCTGCACGACAACGGCTTTCGCAACTTCTCCCCTTCCGACGTCCGCCGCTTCTACGGCGATGTCGCCCACAAGAACGACGTCAGCGAATTCCATCTCAATATCGGCCTTGCCGACAACAAGTTCGGCGCCGCGGCGACCGTGCCTGTCGAACTGCTGCAGCGATATTGGGGCGCGACCTACACCACACCGCAAACCACGGCCAATAAGGTCGGCTACTTCAACCTGACAGGAAAGGTGGAGGCGACCCCGACCTGGACCATCGAGGGAGCCGCGCATCTGCGCTTCTACAAGCAGAAAACGCAAGACGGTAACCCCACAGCGACAGAGCCCTGCGAGGCCGATGCCGGATTATTGTGCTTCAATAGCGATGATGTCCCGGCAAACGGCCTGAACGGCGTCCAGCTCGCCAATCCGTTTCCGGCGGGCGCGGTGCTTGGCGAGAACGACCGCACCACGACGAAATCGACCACGGGGGGCATGCAACTGGCGGCGATGAACACGGATCAACTCTTCGGCCATGACAACCGCTTCACGATCGGTGCCAGCTTCGACACCAGCGTCTCGAACTTCACCGCGAGTGCGGAGCTCGGCACCATCGGCCAGAACTACGTCGTCAGCGGCAGCGGCATCTTTCTCGGCCAGTCCGGCGATCCCGTCTCGATCGGCCCGGTCTCGCTGCGCACCACCAATCAGTATACCGGCATCTATGCGCTCGACACCTTCGACGTCACGAATGCGTTCTCGATCACGGCGGGCGGCCGCTATAACGATGCGCGCATCAGGCTTGAGGACCAGATCGGCACCGCCCTGAACGGCTACAGTATCTATGACCGCTTCAACCCGATCATCGGCGGCACCTACAAGATCACACCGGAGCTGACCGCCTATGCCGGCTACTCCGAAGCCAATCGCGCGCCGACGCCGCTGGAGCTGGGCTGCGCCGATCCCGCGCGCCCCTGCATCGTTGGCGCCTTCCTGGTCTCCGATCCGCCACTGCAACAGGTGGTGTCGCGCACCGTCGAGGCCGGCCTGCGCGGCACCAAGGAATTGAACATCGGCACGCTGTCCTGGAAGGTCGGCGGCTTCCGCACCACCAACAACAACGACATTCTCGCGATCCCAAGCCCGGTGCTGCAGGGCTTCGGCTATTTCCAGAATGTCGGTTCGACGCGACGACAGGGCGTCGAGGCCGAAATCCAGGTGAAATCATCCGCGCTGCAGATGTATGCGAGCTATGCCTTCATCGACGCGCGGTTCCTGGATGCGCTGCAGGTCGGCTCCAACAGTCCCTTCGCCGATGAAAACGGCAATGTGCAGATCCTGCCCGGCAACCAGGTTCCTGCGGTTCCTCGCCATCGCATCAAGGCCGGCTTCGACTATGCGCTCACCGATCAGTTCAAGGTCGGCGCGGACGCGATCTACGTCAGCGGCCAGTATTTTGTCGGCGACGACTCCAACCAGGCGCCGAAGCTGGCGTCCTACGCTGTGTTCAATGCCCATGCCTCCTACCAGCTCACCAAGAACGTCCAGATCTATGGTCGTATCGATAACCTCCTCGATAGCCGATACGCGACCTACGGCACCTTCTTCGAGACGGACCAGGTGCCCAATTTCGCCGCTGGCGGGGTAGCGTTCACCGATCCGCGCTCGGTCAGCCCGGCCCGGCCGCGCGCCTTCTATGCGGGAGTTCGGGCGACGTTCTAACCCCAATACCTGTAGGCGGCCCAGCCAAGCGCCAGCGCCGCACTGATCCAGACGAGGATGATGACGGCCATCGCGGCACGACTGGCCGGAGGCGAGGCTTCACTCGCCTTGGCACGGCACTCGACCATGATCTCCTTCGGAACCAGCGAGATCACGAGCCAGATGCCGAGCGGCACCAGCACGAGATCGTCGAGATAGCCGATCACCGGAATGAAGTCGGGAATGAGGTCGATCGGCGAGAGCGCATATCCCGCAACCGCAATGGCGAGTAGCTTCGCGTACCACGGCACCCGCGGGTCGCGGGCGGCCAGATAGACAGCGCGACTGTCGCGCTTGAGCGTGCGCGCCCAGGTTTTGATGGCCTCCAGCATCTGCTCTCTTTCCACCTCTCCCGCTTGAGGGCCGTTCGCAGGGAAGTTGAGCGTAACCCACTGCCTCCTGCGCCTCAAACTCCGCCGTCATTGCGAGCCAACGGATCGCGCGAACGCGCGCCCGATGACAGACTCCTCCGCGAAGCAATCCATTCCTCCGCGTGCGACGCTATGGATTGCTTCGCTTCGCTCGCAATGATGATGTGGCTGGTTTGGGTGCGACAAATCAACCCGACGAGGCTGGGCAAGTATTCGCCGCGGGCGCGTCCTCGTAGAACGTCCTTTCTTTGCGCGACGCGCATGGCAATGAGGATGGAATTTTCTACGTGCAATCGCCCGCAACGGCGAATGCATTTCTGCGCCGTTCAAGGCTGATTGAATACTTGCCCAGCCTCGACGGGCAAATCACCAAAAGTCTGTCCAGCCCTCGCGCGAAAAACATTCCACTTTCGCCGTCGGGCAAATCAGTGATTTAACTCCGCGCGTCTCACGGCGGATGAGGGGCGGGTCGCGATCGTCACGAACGTTGCGGTGAGATGCGGTGGACGCGGGTGTTACGACTGACGAGCGTGATATTCGCGGACGGCGAAGTCGTGTGGTCCTGGCGCCCCGACGCTGGCGCTAAGCTTCTTGCGAAGTGACGGTGGCAAAAGAGCCGGTCACCGGGGAGAGCACGAAGTAAGCCGTAAACCATCGCGCAGGGAAAGCCGGAATGCTTCGGTTGAACCTGTGGTCCTACCCCCGTGCTTTTTGTTGCACGGGACCCACGGGTGCAACCAGCACCCGGCTTTCCCTGCGCCCTCTGATATCGAGGAGGGTAACGGTCACGCAAACCTCGGGCGCAGCGCGCCGCGAGAACGCGAACTCACATCCGCCGTTTGAATCAGACGTAGGATGGGTAGAGCGGAGCGAAACCCATCATTCGTGCCGCTTGCTCCTTCGCGATGGGTTTCGCTCCGCTCTACCCATCCTACAGGCCTGCTGGATCGCCCGATCGAGCCGGACGATGACAGCGGAGAGCTGTTTGACATTTGAATCAGAACTGTCCGCGCGCTCATTGCGAGCCACCGGATCGGCGCGAAATCGCCGCCCGATGACAGGCTCCGCGAAGCAATCCACGCCTCCGCGTGGAGGGGACCCGCGCATCTCCTTACAGATGGATCACCCCGCGCCGCGCCGCATGCGCCACCGCATCGGTGCGGCCGGTGGCGTCGAGCTTGTCGAGCAGCGAGCTGACGTGGAATTTGGCGGTGTGCACGGATATCCCGAGCTGCCGCGCAATCGCCTTGTTCGAGGCGCCCTCGGCCATCAGCGCCAGCACGTCGCGCTCGCGCGGCGTCAGCTCGATCTCCGATCGTTCGCCCGCTGGCTGATCCCTTGAGACCAGCGCGATGCTCGCCGCTTCGCCCGGCGCGGCAAGGCGCAAGCCTGCGACGCCGCCGAGCAGCGAGGCGAGCCGGTCCGCAAGCGCGGGATCGCCGACGTCGATGGCGACGACGAGGGGAGGCGAGGTCTGTTCGCTCACGTCTCCGGCCTTTCCCCGACCGTCAGCTTGACCCGCACCGGCTCGCCGCCACGCCGCACCGCGACGTCGACGGTGGCGCCGACGCTGTCGGGCCCGAGCGCCCTGAGCAGGGCCCGCACGCCGGAAATCTTCTCGTCGTTCCAGCCGACGATCACGTCGCCTTGGCGGATGCCGGCGGCTGCCGAGGGGCCGGCCTTGTCGACGCTCATCACCATCGCGCCGATGCCGTCGTCGAGCTTGACCGGCTGCAGGCCGAGCCCGAGATAGCCGCGCGCGATCCGGCCATGGGTCTCCAGCCGGCTCGCCACGCGCGCGATGGTCGCGGCCGGGATGACAAGGACGCGCCGCGCGCCGAGCACGGCCATGCCGATGGCATCGCCGGAGCCATTGAGCGCAAGCCCACCCTCGTGACTGGGCCCCAGGCGGACGTCGAGCTCGATCCGCGCATCGATGTCGCCGCCGCGCAGGCTCCGCCAGGTGCCGCCGACCAGCGATATCAGGCTGAGCGCCGCCGCGGGCACGCCACGCTCGGCGGCGACGACCAGCGCCAATGATCCGAGCGCCGGTACCGCCGATGAAAGTTTGGTCGGCGCGATGTTGGAGGTCTCGACCCGCAACAACGCGACATCGGTGGTGTGATCGCGTCCGGCGATGGTTGCAGGCCGCTCCGTTCCGTCGGCAAAGCGGACGATGACCTCGCCTTCTTCTGCAAGCGCCTCGTCGGCGGTGACGACCAGGCCCGCTTTCCAGACAAAGCCCGAGGCGCGCGAGCGGTGCGAGTGCACGGAGACGACGGCAGGTGCGGCGCGGGCGACGATATCGGCCATCGCGCCGGAGAATGTGGCAAGCACTGAGGGATCGGACATGGTAAAACTCCGTTGGATTTTCTCCGATCTGGGCACGCTCCTGCGCCGTTGGAAACTGCCCGGGTGGGCAGGCGTGAACCGCCGCGCCGGAACGGTATCCTTGTTGCATCAGATGTGCATTGCGGCCCTCGATACGAGGCCCAGCTTCTCAATTCTCCTTCCTGACTGGAATTCCCGATATGACTGACCTCCTGATCCGAAATGCCCGCTTGCGGGGCCAGGGCGACGCGCTTGCGGACATCGCGATTTCGGACGGTGTCATTGCCGAGATAGCGCCGCGCCTCGGCGGCGATGCCCGCCTGACGCTGGACGCCGGTGGAAACCTGGTGACGCCGCCTTACGTCAACGCACATCTGCATCTTTGCAAGGTGTGGACGCTGCCGATGATGACGGAAGCAGCGCTTGAGGCCTATCACGGCGGCGGCATGAGCGAGGCCGCGAAGGCGATCGATCTCGCCGCCGCGGTGAAGGAGACATACGATACGTCCTGGATCATCCCGAACGCCAGGCGCGCGGTCGCGCTGGCGGCGCTGCATGGCAATCTGCACATCCGTGCCTTTGCCGATGTCGACACCAAGGCGCGGCTCGAGGGCGTCAAGGCACTGCTGGCGGTCCGCGAGGAATTCCGCGGTATCGTCGATCTCCAGGTCGTGGCATTCGCGCAGGACGGGCTTGCGCGCGAGCCGGGTGCCGACCGATTGATGCGGGAGGCGATGGTGATGGGCGCTGACGTCGTCGGCGGTATTCCCTGGATCGAATCCAATGCCGACGACATGCAGGCCCACATCGATTTTTGTTTCGATCTCGCCGCCGAGTTCAACGCCGACATCTCGATGTTGCTGGACGACATCGGCGATCCCAACATGAAGACGCTGGAATCGATGGCGCGCCAGGCGATCTTGCGCGGCTACCAGGGACGCGCGCTGGCGCATCATTGCCGGGCGATGGCCCTCTATCCCGAATCCTATTTCGGAGAATTGACCGAGCTGTTGCGGCAGGCGCGCGTCAGCATCGTCAGCGACCCTCATACCGGCCCGTTGCATGCGCGGGTCAAGGAGCTCCTGCAAGGGGGCGTCAATGTCTGCCTCGGGCAGGACGATATTTCCGATGCCTACTATCCATTCGGCCGGAACAACATGCCGGAGGTGGCGTTCCTTGCCGCGCATCTGTTGTGGATGACGAAGGAGCGGGACATCAATACGCTGTACGATATGATCACGTCACGACCGGCAGCGGCAATCAATCTGGCGAAGTACGGTATCGAGGTGGGGTATTCTGCCAACCTCGTCGTGCTTGATCATCCTGATGTTACCGACGTGCTTCGCTTTCACACGCCTCCGGCCGCAGTCGTCAGCCACGGACGCATGATCGATCTCGCGTACATGCGCGATGTCGCGCAGCTCAAGCGATGATGTTTCTCGATGCAATCGACGCTTGTATTTCAAGAATCATTCTTGGAATGATTCTTGAAAGTTCTAGAGGTGTTCTATTGGCGGTGGCCTCCACTCCTCGCCTAAGCGTGATCCCGCTGGCGCGCCGTGGTCATTCCCGGCGCGCAGGGGGCAAGCTGCAGTCGGGGTGGTGGATTGAAGGTTCTTCGTGGGTTGGCTGTCGCCGCGTCGGCGACGGTATCGTCTTTGGTATTGTTGCCCCAGGCAACATTCGCGCAATCGAGTTCTTCGCAAACGACGCAACCGCTACCGCCGGTCACGGTCCAGGCGCCAGAAGCGCGCCGTCGCGCGCAGCCTGTGGCGCAGCGCCGCGTTCAGCGCGCCACGCAGATCACGCCGCCGCGCCACGTGCAGCCGTCACGCGGCAATACGACCGTAGTTGAGAATCCGCGCGGCCCGATCGATGGTTATGTTGCCGGGCGCAGCATGGCTGGCACCAAGACCAACACGCCGATCATGGAAACGCCGCAGGCGATCTCGGTGATCGGCAGCGAGCAGATCCGCGACCAGAAGCCGGGCAAGCTCGACGAGATCCTGCGCTACGCGCCGGGAGTCGTGGCTGGTACCTTCGGCGCGGATGTCCGCAACGACTGGTTCCTGATCCGCGGCTTCAAGTCCGACGATATCGGCCTGTTCCTCGATGGCCTGCAACTGTTCTACACATCTTACGCGAGCTGGAAGCTGCAGCCGTTCAACCTGGAGCGGGTCGAAGTCCTGCGCGGGCCTTCAGCGGTGCTTTACGGCGGCTCAAGTCCGAGCGGCATTGTGAATGCCATCAGCAAGATGCCGCCGGCCGAACCGATGCGCTATCTTGAAACCGGCGTCAACAATTTCGGCAACGCCTATGTTGCTTTCGACTTCGGTGGGCCGGTGCAAACGCAGGCCAATAACGGCCAATTATTCTATCGCGTGGTAGGCCAGGTCCAAAATGGCGGTACCCAGGTCGACTTCACCCCCAACAACAATTACTTCATTGCGCCGTCGGTGACGTGGAAGCCCGATGCCGACACCAGTTTCACCGTGCTCGCATCAGCCTCGTATAACCAGACGCGCAGCCAGAACTTTCTGCCTTACGTCGGCACCGTCGTCGACGCGCCGTTCGGCCGTATTCCGACTAGCCTGTTCGCCAGCGATCCCAGCATGGATACCTTCAAGCGCGAACAGGAAATGCTCGGCTATCAGTTCGAGCGCAATCTCTCCGACAGCGTCACGTTCCGGCAGAATGCACGCTTCGCCCATGTCGACGTCACTCTGGCGACGCTATACGGCCTCGGCTATGCCACCACGCCTGCCGCAGCCAATCTCGCGCGCGGCAACTTCGTGACCCGGGGCATCGCCAACCAGGCTGATCTCGACAGCCAGCTCGAATATCGTTTCGCCACCGGGCCGCTTCGCCACACCATGCTGTTCGGTCTCGACCTGAAGCATTACAGCCTGGCTGATTGGCAAGGTTTTGGTTCTGCGACGCCGCTCAACCTGCTCAACCCGGTCTACACGCCGACTGCAGCCTTCAACGGAGCTCCTTACCAGGATGCGACGCTGACCCAGAAGCAGCTCGGCGCCTATATACAGGATCAGGTCAAGCTCGACCGCTTTACGCTTGTGCTGA
Organism: Bradyrhizobium sp. Ses1; assembly: GCF_059512365.1. Lineage (NCBI taxonomy): Bacteria > Pseudomonadati > Pseudomonadota > Alphaproteobacteria > Hyphomicrobiales > Nitrobacteraceae > Bradyrhizobium > Bradyrhizobium sp. Ses1. The sequence continues at coordinate 73,189 of NZ_JCAMOQ010000009.1, read as the reverse complement.
GCGGCCGCAACGATTGGGTTTCAACCAACAACGACAATCGTATCGGCCCGGATCAGAACCGTGACGACAGCCGGTTCAGCGGCCGTGTCGGCCTGATCTATAATTTCGACAGCGGGGTCGCACCCTATGTCGCTTATGCGACCAGCTACAATCCGATTGTCGGCCGCAACGCCGCGAACCAGTTGCTCTTGCCCGAAACCGGCGAGCAGACCGAGATCGGCTTGAAGGTCCAGCCTCTTGGCTTCAACGGCCATTTCGGCGTCGCCTTGTTCGATCTGAAACGCCAGAATGCGCTGACGACAGATCCGAACAACACGCTGCTGCAGACCCAAAATGGTGAGGTCACCTCGCGCGGCGTCGAAGCCGAAATTGTGGCCAATGTCATGCCGGGTCTCAAGGTGACCGGCTCCTTCACCACCTACAATCTATTCATCAGCAAGGACCTGAACCCTGCTTTGATCGGCAAGGCGCCGACCAACACGCCACAGCAGGTGGCGTCGACCTGGGCGGACTATACGTTCCAGGATGGGCCGCTGCGCGGGTTTGGATTTGGCGGCGGTCTGCGTTACGTTGGTGAATCCTTTGCGGACACTGCCAACACGCTGACTGTGCCAGCCGTCTTCCTTGGCGACGCGACGGTTCACTATGAATGGCAGAACTGGCGGGCCGCCTTGAATGTCGTCAATATCTCCGACAAGATCTATGTCGCAAGCTGCTCATCGTCGACCGCCTGCTTCTACGGTGATCGACGCCGGATCACGGCGAGCCTTTCCTACAAATGGTAGAGGAGTACGACGCTGAAGGCACGCACTGTCAGGCTCTGGTCGCTCGTCCACACCTGGACCAGCCTGGTCTCGACCCTGTTCCTGCTGCTGTTGTGTCTTACCGGCCTGCCGCTGATCTTTCACCACGAGATCGACGAGGCGCTTGGTTATGCGCCGCAGCCGCAAGCTGCTGCCGGCCAGCGGCCGGTGCCTCCGCAGCGGATCGTTGAAGCTGCGCTCGCCGCTGATCCCGGCCGGGTGATGCAGTACATCTCCTGGGACAAGGATGAGCCCGGGCTCGTGATGGCTTTCACCAACGATGCCGTTGACGGCAAGCCGGACAATGCGACGGTGCGCGCCTTCGACGCGGTTTCGACCAAGCTGCTTGGCCCGGTCGGCACCGGCCCGATGCTGATCGTGCTGAAGCTGCACACCGATATGTTCGCGGGCCAGGCCGGCAAGCTGTTCCTCGGCGGCATGGGGCTGTTGTTCGCGGTCGCGATCGTTTCAGGCATCGTATTGTACTGGCCGTTCACGCGCCGTTTGAGCTTTGCGACAATTCGCAAGAACAGCTCGCGTCGCGTCGGTTGGCTCGACTGGCATAATCTGATCGGCGTCGTCACCATCGCCTGGGCGCTCGTGGTCGGCTTGACCGGCGTCGTCAACACCTGGGCGGAACTGATGCTGGCGCAGTGGAAGTCGACCGAGCTCGCCGCCATGGTGGCGCCCTATGCCGGCAAGCCGCCGCCGGCGCATCTCGCGTCGCTGGACGATGTTGTTGCGCAGGCGACCGAGGCTGCGCCGGGTATGTCGATCGCGTTCATCGCATATCCCGGCACGCCCTTCACCTCGTCGCATCATTTTGCCGCCTTCATGCGCGGCGACACGCCGCTGACCTCGCGCCTGTTGAAACCGGTGCTGCTCGACGGCGAGACTGCGGCGGTTGCCGATACCCGCGCGCTGCCGGCCTATCTCCAGGCGCTCTTGGTCTCGCAGCCGCTGCATTTCGGCGATTATGGCGGGATGCCGCTGAAGATCATCTGGGCGGCGCTCGATGTGCTGACGATCGTGGTCATCGGCAGCGGTCTCTATCTCTGGTTCGCGCGCCGCAGCAGGAAGGCGCATGCCGCTGCTGCGCGGGCGGAAGGTCCCATGGCGCTCGCGTCGCGATGACCAGTCGCGCTGACCGCTCGCCCCGTTGGCTCAGCGTATTCGGCGCGCCGATCCTTGTCGCCGTGTTGACGTTGATCGGGCTTTTGGCTGCACTGATGTGGGGCGATTTCGGCCGCTACCTCTCATGGGTGACTGTCGCCGTGCCGGTGATCATATGCCTGTGGACGTGGCTGCGCGTCCGGCCATGGCGCTGGAACCGAAGAACGCTTAGATAACTCCGCCTGAACAGGCGAGGTGAATCGAATGAGCGATTTGCAGGAAGGTGCCATGGCGCGGTCGGCCGGCGAGATCGCGAGCTATCACGCCCATATCTACTACGATCCGGCGACAACGAGGCCGGAGGCCGAGCGCTTGAGGACATGGATCGGCGAGCGCTTTTCGGTCACGCTCGGCCGATGGCACGACGTCAAGGTCGGGCCGCACGATCAGGCCATGTACCAGGTGGCTTTCGCCGCGGAGGTCTTTGCCGAGTTCGTGCCGTGGCTGATGCTCAACCACGGCAGCCTCAGCATCCTCGTGCATCCGAACACGAGCAATCCGCGCCGCGATCATCTCGTCGATCCGCTTTGGATCGGCCGCCCGCTCACCGTGCACGGCGAGAAGCTGCCGGAAGAGAGCGAACTCGAGCAGGCGCCCGCGCCGAATACGACGCCGCATCTTCGGCCGTGAACCGCCTCGGTTGTAGGGTGGGCAAAGCGACTTCTGGCTGAAGCCTATCAACACGCGGCGGCGGAAGCGTGCCCACCGTTACGAGCGGAGCGCTTGATGGTGGGCACGGCGCTGACGCGCCTTTGCCCACCTTACAAGTTCACAACTCAATTCGCGCTGTCGATCAGACTTTCCAGCAGCCGCTTCAATTCGTTGGTGGACTTGTTGCCGTAGTTCTCGACGATATGCGCTTCCTGGCTCATCGCGAGCGAGTTCAATCGCTGGCACAGAATTTTTCCGCGCTCGGAGCAGAACATCAGCACCTTGCGGCGGTCCTTCGGATCCTGGACGCGGTAGACCAGGGCATCCGACACCATGCGGTCGACGATCTTGGTCAGCGTCGGGTGGTTGAGTAGCACGGCTTCGGCGAGTTCGCCCATCGAACGTCCGTTGCCGTCGAACAGGACCTTCAGGATTCGCCACTGCTCGACCGGCACTCCCTCCTTGGCCAGCCGCGATTCAAGCTGCCGGTTGATTTCCCGGTTGGCTTGCGCGAGCAGGTAGGCGAGATGTTCAGTGAGCGGGGTATCTTGGCTTGGCGGTTTGGCCACGATTGAAGACTTTGTTTTGACCCTGATGAGCGAATGACTGGCGCTGATTGCCCGTTCTATATGCATGGCAATTGTTGAAGTTTCAATATTTTCGCCTAGGATATTTGTCGAACGGGTGGGACAACCGGCGGCGCCGTGCATCGATGCACCGCGCGACAAGGGGCGAAGTGTCGGACAGGAGTGGGCGTGCTCTCAACAGTCAGCGTCAACAGCGGCGGCGCCCCCATGCCGCCCTTCGTGTTCAGAGGCCTGTCGTCGCCAACGACCGATCCGTCCTGGCATCCCGCTGATGTCGGCTTCAGCAAGCGAGGTGGCGCCCACAACAAATTGAGGGTCGCGAACTTCCTCACCTTCTCCGGCTCGCCGGGAATCTGGGGGCCGGCCACCACCAACGCGGTGTTGCTCGCGGTCTCCGAGATCAATCGTCGCGGCGGCATTTTGGGCCGCGAGATCGAATTGACGATGCTGGATGCCGGCGGCCCGATCGAGGATGTCGTCCGCCGTGCCGCCGAGGCGGTCGCCCTTGACGAGGTCGACGTGATCATGGGCTCGCATATCAGCGCGGTCCGCGTCGCGCTGCGCAAGGTCACCGGCGGCCGGGTGCCCTATATCTACACGCCGGTCTATGAGGGCGGCGAGCGCACGCCGGGGGTGATGGCGATCGGCGAGACGCCGCGCTGGCAGAGCCGGCCCGCGATCCACTGGCTCGCCGATGTCAAGAAGGCCTCGCGCTGGTATCTGATCGGTAGCGACTATGTCTGGCCGTGGCAATCGCATCGTGCGGTGAAGAAATATATCGCCGAGTCCGGCGGGCAGGTGGTCGGCGAGGAGTTCGTCCCCGTCGGCGAGGACAATCATTCCGCCCATCTCGACCGCATCCGTGCCGCGCGTCCCGATGTCGTACTGATCTCGCTGATCGGCACCGACAGCATCACCTTCAACCGCGCTTTTGCCGAGAGCGGCCTGGCGGCAACGACGCTCAGGCTGGCCGGCGCGATGGACGAGACCGTGCTGCTGGGTATCGGCGCCGACAACACCGAGAACCTGTTCTGCGCGTCCGGCTATTTCATCGGCATCGGCTCGCGCGCCAATGATGATTTTCTCAGTCAGTATCACGCCACGTTCGGCTCCACCGCACCGCCGATCGGTTCGGTCGCGCAATCCAACTACGAGGGTCTGCGCTTCCTGCAGGCGGCGGCCGAGCGCGCGGGCTCGCTGGCGTTCAAACCGCTGCTCACTGCGGGACGCAACATCGTCTATACCGGCGCCCGCGGGCCGATCACCATTCGCAGCGGCCGCGCGGAGATGCCGATGTATCTCGCCGAAGCCGACGGCCTCGATTTCAAGCTGATCAAGACGATCTGACGCCCGCAAGGGGTTGCGTCCGCGCGCGCAGTTCTGCAAAATAATTCTTGAAAAGGAAAATATTTCCGTCTGTAATACCCGGGCGGCCTCGGGTGGGGCCGCGTCTTCGCATGCATTCCGCGGCCGCGCGCCATCATCAAGCTTCCAGGGAGAGTGTCTTGTCCGTCGTGCTTCCGACCCCAACGCAACTTCGCGCGGTCGCCGCGCAATGCGGCCTCGCGCTTTCCGACGAAGACGTCGCTTCGTTCCGCGGGCTGATGCAAAGTTCGGTCGACGCCTACAACCTCGTCGCCGCGATGCCCGATGAGGTACCGCCCGTAAAATATCCTCGCACGCCCGGCTATCGGCCGAGCCCAGAGGAGAATCCGCGCAACGCCTGGTACCGCAAGGCGACGGTGAAGGGCGCAGATTCCGGCAAGCTTAAGGGCAAGAAGGTCGCGCTGAAGGACAACATCATGCTGGCCGGCGTGCCCATGATGAACGGCTCGTCGACGCTCGAAGGTTATGTGCCCGATTTCGATGCGACGATCGTGACGCGCATGCTGGATGCCGGCGCGGAGATCGCCGGCAAAGTGCATTGCGAATCCTTCTGCATTTCCGGCGGCAGCCACACCAATTCCACCGGGCCGGTGCATAACCCCTATAAGATGGGCTATTCGGCCGGCGGATCGTCATCGGGCAGCGGCGTCGTGGTGGCGCTTGGCGAGGTCGACATGGCGATCGGCGGCGACCAGGGCGGCTCGATCCGCATGCCGTCCTCGTTCTGCGGCACCTATGGCATGAAGCCGACCTGGGGGCTCGTGCCCTACACCGGCGTGATGCCGATCGAGGTCTTCGTCGATCACACCGGGCCGATGACGGCCACAGTGGAAGACAATGCCTTGTTGCTCGAAGTGCTCGCTGGCGACGACGGCTACGATCCCCGCATCAAGGCGCCCAAGGTCGATGAATATACCAAGGCGCTCGGCAAGGGTGTGAAGGGATTGAAGATCGGTGTGCTCAAGGAAGGGTTCGAGCAGGCCGGAGCGGAGCCCGCGGTGAACGAAAGCGTTCGCGAGGCGGCGAAGCGCTTCAAGGACCTCGGCGCATCCATCAGCGACGTTTCCATTCCGATGCATCTGCTCGGCCCCGCGATCTGGATGCCGATCGGCACCGAGGGCATGACGCAGACCATGATGTATGGCGACGGCTATGGCCTCAGCCGCTCCGACCTCTACTCGACCTCGCTGATGGATTTCCACCGCGGCTGGCGACGGCAGGCGGACTCGCTTTCCGAAACTACCAAGCTGTTGCTGCTGTTCGGCACCTACATCAACAACACGTTCGGCCCGCGCTATTACGGCAAGGCTGTAAATATCTCGCGCCGGCTGACGGCCGCCTATGACGCGGCATTCAAGGATTACGATCTGCTGCTGCTGCCGACCACGCCGATGAAGGCGACGCCGCTGCCGCCGGCCAATCCGGGCCGCGAGGATTATGTCGCGCGCGCGTTCGAGATGATCTCCAACACCGCGCCGTTCGACATCTCCCATCATCCGGCGATGTCGCTGCCGTGCGGCATGGTCGATGGCCTGCCGGTCGGCTTGATGCTGGTCGGCCGCCACTTCGAGGAATCCACTATCTACCGCGCCGCGCATGCCTTCGAGCAGTCCGGCGACTGGAAGAAGATGTGAGGAAGTTATCGTTGCACTTCGGCCGGATCGCGATGCATGGGTAGTGCATTCGTCGCCGCTTTCGAAATCCTGAGCTTCGGCGCGATCATCGTCCTGGTCGTGCTGGGGCTCGGGATCATCGCCAGCATGATGGGCATCTTCAATTTCGCGCAAGGCGAGTTCGTCCTGCTCGGTGCCTACATCACCTATCTAGCCTATAGCCATGGCATCCCAGTCTGGGTCGGCATGGCGGCCGCGCCGTTTCTGGTCGGCGCGCTCGGCTTCGTGCTCGAGGCGCTGATCATCCGGCGCTTCTACGCGGCGCCGATCGTCGCGATGCTCGGCACCTATGCGCTCGGCCTGATCATCCGCGAATGCGTGCGCGGCCTGATCGGCGGGCTCTATCTCTCGGTGCCCGAGCCGATCGGCGGCTCGATCGATCTCGGCACCGTCCACATCTCGGCATGGCGCTTCACCATCATCGTGATCACGATCCTGGTGATGATCGGCTGCTATCTCTTGCTGTCGCGCACCACGTTCGGCCTGCGGGTGCGTGCCACGCTGGAGAATCCGGCGCTGGCGCGGGCCTCCGGCATTTCCACCGCTGCGATGTACGGCACCACCTTTGCCTTCGGTGCGGCGCTTGCAGGGCTCGCCGGCGCGCTGCTGGTGCCGGTGTTCAGCCTGTTCGCCGATCTCGGCATCCGCTTCCTGATCCAGGGCTTTGTCGCGGTCATGGTCGGCGGCGTCGGCTCGTTCATCGGCCCGGTCGCGGGCGCAGCCGTGATCGGCACGCTGAGCGCGGCGCTGCCATGGGTGATGGCGCCCGTGATCGCCGACATCCTCGTGTTCGTTCTCGCCATTGTTTTCATCAAATTCCGGCCGCAAGGCCTGCTTTCGGGAAAAGGGGTCTAGTCTCATGCGTAGCGATCACTTGAAGTTAAGCCGGCGTCGTTTCCTGCAGAACTTTGCCTTTGCCTCCACCGCGATCGCGACCGGCGTAGGAAGCTGGGTGATCCGTCCCGAATGGGCCAATGCCGCCGAAGGCCCGATCAAGGTCGGCATCGCCACCGACCTCACCGGCCCGATCGCCTATGCCGGCAACGCCGATGCCAACACGGCCAAGATGGTGGTCAAGGAGATCAACGATGCCGGCGGCCTGCTCGGTCGTCCGATCGAGCTCTTCATCGAGGACACTGCGTCCAACGAATCGGTCGCGGTCGGCAACGTCCGCAAATTGATCCAGCGTGACAAGGTCGATCTCGTGCTCGGCGGCATCACGAGCTCGATGCGCAACGCGATCAAGGACCCGATCGTCGCCCGCGGCAAGACGCTCTACATCTACCCGCAACTCTACGAGGGCAAGGAGTGCACGCCCTATCTGTTCTGCACCGGGCCGACGCCGGCGCAGCAATGCGACGAGTTCATCCCCTGGCTGATCAAGAACGGCGGCAAGCGCTTCGCGCTGCCGAGCGCCAATTACGTCTGGCCGCATACACTGAACGTCTATGCGCGCAAGGTGATCGAAGCCAATGGCGGCGAGGTGATCTTCGAGGAATATTACCCGCTCGACCAGGTCGATTTCAGCGCCACCGTCAACCGCATCGTCTCCAACAAGGTCGACGTCGTCTTCAACACGGTGATCCCGCCCGGCGTCGGTCCGTTCTTCAAGCAGCTCTATGAAGCTGGCTTCCTGAAGAATGGCGGCCGGCTGTCCTGCGTCTACTATGACGAGAACACGCTCAACATCAATCAGGCCAACGAGATCGAAGGCCTCGCGAGCTGCCTCGACTATTTCAAGGTGCTGACCAAGGACGATCCGGTCAGCGCCAAGATCCAGGCGACCTACGAGAAGGATTTCCCCGGCAATTTCCTGTTCGCCGCCGGCAGCGCCGCGACCGGCACCTATCGCGGCCTGAAGCTGTGGGCAGCCGCCGTGAAGGAGGCCGGCAAGGTTGATCGCGATTCCGTTGCGGCTGCGCTGGATCATGCCAAGATCGCGGAAGGGCCGGGCGGGCCCGCCGAGATGGTGCCGGGCAAGCGGCACTGCAAGATGAACATGTACACCGCGGTCGCCAAAGGCGGTGTGTACGAGATCGTGGCCCGCAGCAGCGGGCTCGTCGACCCCAAGGAATGCTGAGTCAAGTATGGGCGCAACCGAGCAGGCGGTTCGTACGGCGATCGACGAACAGCCGGACATCGCGATGGCCGAGCACGGCGCGACCGCCGCGCTGGCGTCACAGGCCAGAACGCCGCGCAGGATCCTGCCGATCGTGGAAATCCTGGCGCTGCTGGTCGCAGTGTTCCTGCCGCTGGTACTGCAGGACTATCTGACCGTCTTCGCTACCCGCGTCATCATCCTCGCGCTGTTTGCGCTGTCGTTCGACCTGGTCTGGGGCTATGCCGGCATCATGAGCTTTGGCCAGGCCCTGTTCTTCGGCTCGGCCGGCTACGGCGTGGCTCTGCTGGCGCGCGACCTCAACGTCACTTCGATCCTTCTGGTGCTGCCTGCGGCGATGCTGATCGGGTTGATATTTTCGCTCCTGCTCGGCTGCTTCCTGTTGCTCGGCCGGAATCCGTCGAGCATGATCTTTGTTGCGCTCGGTACGCTCACCGGATCCTATGCCGCCGATCGCTTGGCGCGCGGCTGGTACTATCTCGGCGGGCAGAACGGCATTCCTTCGATCCCGCCGATGTCGCTCGGCAGCACCGACATTACGGAGGGGCCGGTCTACTACTACCTCGCGCTCGGCATCCTGCTGGTCGTCTATCTCCTGTGCCGATTCCTGGTGCGCTCGCAATTCGGTCTGGCGCTCGCAGGTCTGCGCGAGAACGAGCAGCGCATCGCCTTCTTCGGGTACAAGGCGCAGCATCTGAAGGCGATCGTCTTTACCGTCGGCGGCACCATCGCAGGGTTGGCCGGCGGGCTCTATGCATTTCACGAGGGTTTCGTCTGGCCCAACATGCTGGGCGTCGTGATCTCGACCCAGGTCGTGCTCTACGTCCTCTTTGGCGGATCGGGTACGCTGATCGGTGCCGTCATCGGTACCGTGATCATCGAGGGCGTCAGCTTCTGGCTATCGGACAATTACCGCGACATCTGGCCGATCATCCTCGGCGTGTTGCTGCTCCTGGTGATCCTGTTCCGCCCGCTCGGCCTGATCAGCTTCGTGCTGGGTGAGCGCGAGCGCGTCGGCAGCTTCGGCGGAAGGGCGAAGGGAAGCAGCCATGCCGCTCCTTGAAGCCACCGGCATCAAGAAGGTGTTCGGCAAGTTGACCGCGCTCGACGGAGCGGGGTTGACGGTCTCCGAGAACGAATTTCACGGCCTGATCGGCCCGAACGGCTCGGGCAAGAGCACGCTGATGAAATGCGTCGCCGGCGCCGAAACGCCGACCGAAGGTACCGTGCACTTTGCCGGCAGCGACATCACCGCGCTGTCGCCGACCGAGCGCGCCCGCGCCGGCATGAGCCTGAAGTTCCAGATCACCAGCGTGCTGCCGTCGCTGACGCTTTACGACAACATCCTGCTGGCGCTGCAGGCGCAATGCTCGCTGCTCGACCTCGTGCTGTCGCGCACCCGCGGCATATTGCACGACCAGGTCATGGCGATGCTCACGCAATTCCGGCTCGCCGATCGCGCCCATGACGCGGCGGCGACGCTGTCGCACGGCCAGCAGCAATGGCTGGAGATCGCGATGGCGCTCGCCGGCAAGCCGCGGCTGCTGCTGCTCGACGAGCCGACCGGCGGCATGAGCCTGGAGGAGCGGCGGGTCACCGGCGAATTGTTGCAGCCGATCAAGTCGCATTGCTCGCTCGTGATCGTCGAGCATGACCTCGATTTCATCCGCGACATCTGCGATCGGCTCACCGTGCTCGACCAGGGCAGGGTGCTGGAGAGCGGCACCGTCGCCGAGATCCAGGCCAGCCCGGATGTACAGGAGATCTATCTGCGCCGTGCCTGACAGCCAATTCCTCGATATCATCAATCTCGACGCCGGCTACGGCCGCAGCCAGGTCCTGTTCGACGTCAATATGGGCATTCCCTGGCGCGGCGGCGTCGCCGTGCTCGGCCGCAACGGCGCCGGCAAGACCACGCTGATGAAGACCATCGTCGGCGAACTCGGCCTGTCCAGGGGCGAGCTCAAGTTCGACGGCAAGGATATCGGCCGCCGCCCGACCGAAGAGCGCGTGCGGCTCGGCATCGGCTATGTGCCGCAGGAGTATTCGGTGTTCGCGCGGTTGTCGGTGCGCGACAATCTCGCGGTCGGCGCACTCTATAGTCACGACGCCACGGCCATCGACCGGGTACTGGCGATCTTCCCGAAGCTGGCTCAACGCCTCGATCAGCCCGCCGGCACACTATCGGGCGGCGAGCGCAAGATGCTGGCGATCGGCCGCGCGATGCTTGGCGATCCGAAACTGCTGCTGTTGGACGAGCCGACCGAGGGCGTGTGGATCGGCGTGATCGAGGAGATCACCGAGCGCCTGATCGAGCTGGCAAAGGACATTGCGGTCGTCATCGTCGAGCAGCATCTCGACCTTGCGCTGCGGGTGGCCGACTACGCCTATGTCCTCGACCGCGGCCGCGTCGCGCTGCAGGGCCCGGCCGCCGCAGTCAGGGACGACCCGGAACTGCTGCGGTATCTGGCTCCCTAAAGGGAGACTTGCGCGGGCCTTTCTGTCATCACTTTTCGGGGGTGACCGGCCATTTGGTCTCGATTGTGCCCAAGTCTTGTTCCGTGATATCCAAAGTCAACTCGGTGAATCCTTATCTGGAGCCCGTCAGAGGCTCCGATGCGCCGAACGGGGTTAGATGGGTCGTATTGGGACAGGTGCAGCCGAGCGCCCGCGGGGTGGTGCTCGATGGGTGGGCAAGGCGACATTTTCTGTCGCCTCGTTCGCGTTGGCGTCTGCCCTTGCCGCCTGGATCGCAGAGATTAACCCCTTGGATTTGCTGCGGGGTTCGGCCTTGGCGAACACGTCCGCCGCGATTTCCTTCAACGATCGGTTCGGGGCGCGCTCGACGCTCGATTCCGCCTTCATCTACTACCCCTCGCGCCCGATGCTTCGTGGCAGCCGCAACGATTTCAACGCGGAATTCGCCCATATCCAGGGTTCGCTGACCGAGCAGCTTCGGGACACCCAGACCGACGAACCCGCGCAAGCCAGCCCGCCGAGCCCGGCGCCGCCCCCCGCAGTCGCCGCGATTCCGCTGCCGCGGTCGCGTCCGGTCGATGCCAACCTGCAGGCAAGGAACGATCTACCCCCCGCGCCGGCACCTGTGGCGCAGGCGGAGGAACGCTCCATTTGGCAGAAGATCACCGACTGGGTGCCAGGACGGGTTCAACTGGCGTCCCTCGAGCCGAATGGCGGAATCCTTCCCGGCACCGGGCCGAGCCTGACCACGCTTGGCTACGACAGCACCACCGCCGTCTATGACATCACGGCGCGCACCGTTTACATGCCTGACGGCACCAAGCTCGAGGCGCATTCGGGTCTCGGCGGCCTGATGGACGACCCCTCCCGCGTGAATACCCGCAACGCTGGTGCGACGCCGCCCGGCATCTACGAGATGAAGCCGCGCGAGAAGCTGTTCCATGGCGTGCCGGCGCTGCGCATGACCCCGGTCGATGGTACGGATACGTTCGGCCGCGCCGGCCTCCTGGCCCACCCTTACATGCTCGGCCCGAACGGCGATTCCAACGGCTGCGTCTCGATCAAGAACTACGACCATTTCCTGAAGGCCTACCGCAACGGCGAGATCAAGCGCATCGTCGTCGTGGTCCGGCTCAACGACCGCCCGCCGCAGGCCGCAGCCACGCGCTCAGCGTCGCAGTCGTAAGTTCCTTCCACCTCGCCCGCTTGCGGGAGAGGTCGGCGCGTGAGCGCCGGGTGAGGGCTCTCTCCACACATTCGGACAGAGTCAATCGCGGAGATACCCCCACCCCGGCCCTCCACCGCAAGCGGGAGAGGGGGCGCAGCATCCGACGTGGATGCAACTCGACTTAACCGCCGATCTCCTTCCGCACCAGCGCGGCGGCGTCGCACATCGCCTTCAGCTTTCCGAACGCGACGTGCCGCGGCATGTATTTCATGCCGCAATCGGGCGCGACCACCAGCCGTTCGGCGGGCACCTGCTTCAGGCCGCTCCGGATGCGTCCGGCGACCGTCTCCACGGACTCGATCTCGGGATTGCCGAGGTCGAGCACACCAAGCATGATTTTCTTCGACGACAGCTCCTTAAGTACGCCGAGGTCGAGCTTGGGCTGCGCGGCTTCGATCGAGATCTGGTCGGCCGTGGTGTCGTTGAGCTCGCCAAGGAAGGAATAGCCCGCGGGCTTGTTCGAGCCCGGCACGACCGCGGCATAGCCGAAGCAGAGATGGACGACGGTGGGCACCGTGATTCCTTGCAGCGCGCGGTTGATCGCCTTCACGGCATAGCGCTTGGCGAGGTCTGGATTGTTGCGCACCCAGGGCTCGTCGAGCTGGATCACGTCGGCGCCGGCCTTTTGCAGGTCGAGCGCCTCGGCGTTGACGGCTTCGGCGAACGCCATCGCGAGTTCCTCGTCATCCTTGTAGAACTCGTTCTTGGCCTGCTGGCTCATGGTGAACGGGCCGGGCAGGGTGATCTTGGCCGCGCGGTCGGTGTTCTGCCGCAGGAACTGCATGTCGTGCAGCTCGACCGCGCGCGTGCGTTTCACCGGGCCGACCACGCGCGGCACCGGCGTCTGCGTACTGCCGGTGCGGGCGGTGATGATGGCCGGATTTTCGTCATCGATGCCTTCGAGCGCGGTGGCAAAGCGGTTGGAATAGCTTTCGCGGCGGATTTCGCCGTCGGTCACGATATCGATGCCGGCGCGCTCCATGTCTCTGATGGCGACGATGGTTGCATCGTCCTGCGCTTCTTCCAAATGCTCGGCCGGCAACCGCCACATCGCGTGCAGGCGGGTGCGCGGCACGACTTTCGACAGCATGGCGCGATCGACCAGCCATTCCGGCTGCGGGTAGCTGCCGACGACGGTGGTCGGCAAGAGATGCGTCGGGAGGTTCATGATAGTCTCCTTGTTGTTCTTGGTTCAGCGAATCGCGTCACGCCGCGCGAGTTGCCGCGGCCGCAGCTTCGTCCTTCACGGGATTGCGCAGCACGCCGATGCCGGAAATCTCGACCTCGACCACGTCGCCACCCTTCATCCAGAGCGGCGGGTTGCGATAGGCACCGACGCCGCCGGTGGTGCCGGTGACGATGACGTCGCCGGGTGCAAGCTCGGTGAAGGTCGAGCAATAGGCGATCAAGGCAGGGACGTCGAACACGAGGTCCGAGATCGGCGCGGCCTGCACCTCGACGCCGTTGAGGCGGGTGGCGATGCTCTGCTTGCTGACGTCGCGAAGCTCGTCCGTCGTCACCATCCAGGGGCCGAATGCGCCGGTACCGACGAAGTTCTTGCCCGGCGCAAATTGCGAGGTGTGGCGCTGCCAGTCGCGGATGCTGCCGTCATTGTAGCAGGCATAGCCCGCCACATGCGAAAGCGCAGCCTCGCGCGAAATCCTTCGGCCGGCCTTGCCGATGATGACGGCCATCTCGCCTTCATAATCGAAACGCTCGGACTCCAGCGGCCGGATCATCGGCTGGCCCGCGCCGACCTGGCTGTTGGCGAAGCGGGTGAAGATCATCGGATGCGGCGGTGTCGGATGGCCGCTCTCGGCAAGATGCGTGGCGTAGTTGACGCCGATGCAAAGGATCTTGTCGGGATCGGGCAGGGTCGGCAGCAGCTCGACATCCTTGAGCGCGTAGTCGGCGCGCTCGCCCTGCAGCTTCTTCAATTCGTCGAGCGAGCCCTCCGCAAGCAGCGCCTTCAGCGTCGGAAAGTTCTTCAGTCGCTTGCCGGTGTCGATCACGCCGGAATCGGTGACGATGCCATAGCTCGCGACACCAGCCGCCTTGAAACTTGCGATCTTCATGATTTGACACTTTCTTCGATGGAGGAAACGTAGGCGTCGATAGGCGACACGATTTCGCCCGAGCGGATCGGGACGCAGTCGGGCGGAAATTCCTGGCGGAAGCCGGCGCCGTGGGCGGCGGCGCGATCGAGGAAATCCTCGAGATGGTCCATCGCGCCGGTCGGCAGATCGTGCAACACCATCAGCGTCCAGGGCTGCGAACGGCATTGATTGTGCGCGCGGTCGACCCAGCCGTCCGGATCGTCCCAGTCGCGCGGGATCGCATTCCAAAGCACACAGCTATGTTTGTTGTGGGTGAGGTAGTCGACGACGGATGGCTTGAGCAGGCGGCCGTCGAGATTGCCGCCGCCGCCAAACGGCCGGAACCAGCGCTGCGCATGGGCGAGGTCACCGATCGCCGCCTGCGTGCGGCCGATCTCGTTCGCCGCCGTATCCGCATCCGCCTGCTGGCCGAGCGGAATGCTGTGGGTGAAGGTGTGGTTGCCGATCCAGTGGCCGTCGTCATGAGCGCGGGCCGCAAGCTTGCGCCGCGCGGGATCGCGGAGCTTCTCGCCGATCACGAAGAACGTCGTCTTGATGTTGCGCTCGCGCAGGATGTCGAGCACGCGCGGCGTGACCTCCGGCTCGGGGCCATTGTCGAAACTCAATGTCAGGTCGAACACGCTGGCATCCTTTACGTCGCCGGCTGCACGGCGCCGGACCCGACGTCGTCGGCAGCGCTCTGGTCGGCGCGGGTGCCGGTCTGCCAGATCGCAGCCTTGCGCTCGATCCACTTGATCAAGGCATTGAAAGCCATCGCCATGAACAGCACCAGCAGCACGCCGGCGAACACATGCGGGCTGTCCAGGATGGTGCGGTAGCGCGAAATCAGGTAGCCGATGCCGGCGGACGAAATCAGCATCTCTGACACCACCACGCCGACGATCACAAGCGCGCCGCCGACGCGCAGGCCCGACAGCACGGTCGGGATCGCGGCGGGAATGATGACACGGACGAGGCGCTGACTCATCGTTGCGCCCATGCTGCGCGCGGCAAGTATGAGCTGCGGGTCGATGGTTTGGATGCCGGCCGCGGTTGCGAGCATCGTCGGCAGGAAACCGTAGATCGAGGCGAAGGCGATCTTGGATTCCGTGCCGATGCCGAGCCACACCGTGAACACGGGATAGAGGATCACGAGCGGCACCGCATAGAGGCTCGAGACCATCGGCATGATCAGCACGCGTGGCCGCGGCAGGCTGCCGACGATGGCGCCGAGCAGGATGCCGCCGCCGCAGGCGAACGCCATCGAGATCGCGACCTCATAGAGCGTCACCGCCAGCGCGTGGCCATATTCCGGCGCCTCGTTCCATCCGGCCCTGAGCGTCGAGGACAGCGACGGCAGGAACAGTTCCGGAATAAGACCGGTGCGCGGCAGGATTTCCCACAGCGCGATCAGGCCGATCACGATCAGATGCCGCAGCGTCTTCGCGCTCATCGCAAGCCTCACGCCGATTTGCGGATGTGCCGCCAGATGCGGTCGCGCAGCGTGCCGAAGGCATCGCCGCTCAGCATCTCATAGGTGCGCGGCCGCGGCAGCGGCACCTGCAGATGGTCGACGATGCGGCCGGGCCGAGCCGACATCACGATCACTTCGTCGGCGAGGTAGACCGCTTCGGTCAGGCTGTGGGTGACGAACACCACGGTCTTGCCGGTCGCCGACCAGATGCGCAGCAGCTCGTCGCCCATGGTCATGCGGGTCTGCTCGTCGAGCGCGGCGAACGGCTCGTCCATCAGCAGCACCGGCGGATCCTGCACCAGGCCGCGCGCGATCGAGACGCGCTGCTTCATGCCGCCGGACAATTCGTGCGGATGGCGCTTGCCGAAACCGTCGAGCCCGACCAGCTTCAGAGCCTCCTGCGCCTTGGCGCGACGCTCCGCTTTCGCCACGCCGCGCAGCGCCAGCGGAAACTCGACATTCTCTTCCGCGGTGAGCCAGGGGAACAGGCTCGCTTCCTGGAACACCACGCCGACACGGTCCGGGTCCGGCTTGGGGATCGGCGCGCCATTGATGGTGATGCTGCCCATGGTCTGCTGGCGCAGACCGGCCATCATCATCAGAAGCGTCGACTTGCCGCAGCCGCTCGGGCCGACCAGCACGACGAAGCGGCCCGGCTTGATCTCGAGCGAAACGTTGTCGAGCGCGACCACGTCCTGCGTTGAGGTCTTGAAGACCTGGCCGACATTCTTGACCTCGATCGCGCCGGCGCGGGGCGGAGGCTTGAGCTGTGTCACGTTCGCCAATGACTGCATCGCGTTTCCACCCATCTGATCAGTTCGTTGAAGGTCATCGCGATCGCCGCGACCATCACCACGCCTGCCAGCAATTGCTTCATCTGGAAGTTCTCGCCCCAGGTCGCGATCTGGTGGCCGATGCCATCGCGCGAGGCATACATCTCGGCGAGGATCACGCCGGTGAGGTTGAAGATCATGGAAATCCGCAACGCCTCCAGCAGCACCGGCAGCATGCTCGGCAGATAGACGCGGAACGCGGTCTGCGCGCGCGTCGCGCCGTAGGAGCGGGCGACCGTCAAATGCTCCACCTTCACCGACTCCACAGCCGTCGTGGTCGACATGATCACGATGAAGATGGTCGAGAAGAAGCCGAACCCGACCTTCTGCGAGAAGCCGACGCCGAACACCAGGATGAACATCGGCAGGAAGATCGATTTCGGGATGCTGAACGCGAAGAACAACAGCGGCTTTGCCACTTCCGCAAAGTAGCGGTTTTCCGCGATCAGGAACCCGATCAGTGCGCCTGAGGGGACCGCGAGCGCGAACGCCGCCAGCACTTCGGTTGCCGTCACCATCAGATCCTTGCGCACGGCGGCGCGCTGCAGGAGATCGCCGAGCGTCACCAGCGTGTCGGACGCCGACGGCAGCAGCCGCGGATTGACGATGCCGGTGCGCGACAACAGTTCCCACAGCGCAAAGATCGCGACCACGATCGCGATCCGCGCCAGCTTTATGGCAAGTGTGCCCTGCATCTCAGAACTTCGTCGGGACCGGCTTGAACTTGGTGGAGATGATCTCCTCCACCGGCACGATATCCTTGAGCCCGCCGAGCTTGGCGAGATCAAGCGAAAGCTGCACGGCGGCGGGCACGTTCGCGGCACCCATGTTGCCGTCGGTCTCCAGCTTCAGAATCGTGTTCTCATATTCCAGCGCGGCGATCTCGGCCGGCATCTCGTAAAGCTCGGCGATCAGCTTCACCGTTGTGTCGCGGTTGGCGCGCATGAATTGCAGCGCGCCGTAGAGCGCGTTGACGGCCTTCTGCACCACCTCGGGCTTGGCATCGGCATATTTGTCGAGCACGATCCAGCCGGCGCTCAGATTCGGC
Organism: Bradyrhizobium sp. Ses1; assembly: GCF_059512365.1. Taxonomy (NCBI): domain Bacteria; kingdom Pseudomonadati; phylum Pseudomonadota; class Alphaproteobacteria; order Hyphomicrobiales; family Nitrobacteraceae; genus Bradyrhizobium; species Bradyrhizobium sp. Ses1. Next base: position 55,640 of record NZ_JCAMOQ010000009.1, on the reverse strand, counting down.
GGCACTTCCTTGGCGTAGTCGAGGATGGTGCGGGCCTCGCCCGACTTCGCAATCTGGAAGCTGAGCGGCGAATAGACCACGGCGGCATCGACATTGCCCGCGAGCAGGTTCGGCACCAGGCCGCCACCGCCGACCGGCACGCGGGTGAATTCGAGCTTCTTGTCCTGCGCCGTCCACAGCGCGAGCAGGTCGGAGCCGGAGCCGGCCGAGGTGATCGCCACCTTCTTGCCGCTCAGATCCTTCACCTCGAGCGTCGACTTGACCGGCACCATCAGTTGCCAGCCGAAGCTGCCCATCGCGGCATTGGCGACGAGCTTCGACATCACGCCCTTCTTGCGCCCGGCCGACACTAGGGACGGAGGGTCGAGGATGATGTCGGCAGCACCTGCCGCCATCGCCTCGAAGGTCTCGGCGCCGCCGCGGTAGATCGTCAGCTCGGCGTTGATGCCTTCCTTTTCGAACAGCTTCTGCCGCACGGCGGTCTCGGCGATCGTCGTCGGCCAATAGGTCTTGGTCGGCAGCCCGACGCGAATCGTCTCGGCCGCGGAGGCGGCGACGGGCGCTGCGAGCACGGTGACGGCGACGAGCGACGCCAGGGCATGGCGGCGGGACATGGGCATAGTTCTGTTTCCTCCAGGATGACTGCTTGTTTTCCGGGAACTGCGCCCGGCCTTCAGTTCGTGCCGTTCACCTCCGAGATCCGGGGCGCGGCGAGTTCGACGAATGCCATGGTGATCGTGAAGTGCTTGGACAGCGCGATGACGGCGGCATCCGCGTCGCGCCGGCGTACGGCTTCGACGATCGCGGCATGCTCGGCTTCGACATCGCGCGGCTCGCCGCGTCGGATCGACAGCCGGCGATAGCGCTCGCTCTGCTCGTGCAGTTCGTCACGAAAGCCGAGCAGCCATCGCGAGCCGCAGGCATTGACGAGCGCGCGATGAAAGACGCGGTGGCGCACCACCCATTCCTCGTAATGCACGCCCGGCTGATCGGGATAGCGGTAGGGCACCGCCTTGAGCGCCTCCCAGGCGGCCTCGACGGCAGCGAGCCAGGCGGCGTCGCCGCTCTCGATCGAACGCCGCAGCGCCAATCCTTCGATGTCGATCCGCGTCTGCGTGACGTCGGCGAGATCGGCGAGCGAGACCGGGCTGACGCGAAAGCCGCGCTGGTCGGAGGCCTGCACCAACCCGTCCGCCACCAGTCGCGACAGTGCCTCGCGCACCGCGGCGAGGCTGACGGAAAACTGTTTGGCCAGCCCCGCGATGTGGAGCTTCTGCCCGGGCAAGAGCCGGGTCGAAAGGATGTCCGCGCGCAGCCGCTCCTGCACCGCAGACGTGAGGCTTCGCGGCCGCTCGTCGCCAAATCCCTCACGAAAACTCAACTCGATGCCGTTCATGGCGGCGGAGATTGACGGGCCCGACAACTGCCGTCAATCGAAAATCGATTTTTCCAATTCTCCAGTTCCGCAATGCGACGACGCACCTCGCAGCGTGTTCACCGGTGCTGGTATTACGGATACCATTTCGCAGTTGCAAAAAGTCTGACCGCCTGAAGACGGAGCAGGGCGACGCGTCATTGCAGTGCGAGGAGCAAGTCGGAACGGTTCGGCGTCTAGTCTAGGCCGCGTGGATCGAGCGCTGCTTCTGGTCGAGCAGAGCAGGGATCTGTTCGGCCGGAACCGGGCGGCCAATGAAATAGCCCTGGGCCTCGTCGCAATTGGCCTGGCGCAGATATTCGAGCTGGTCCGCCGTTTCCACGCCTTCCGCCACCACGCCGATGCGCAGCTCCTGCGCAAGCCCGATCACGGACTTGACGATCGCAGCGCAGTCGGGCTGCACCAGCATGTCGCGGATGAAGGATTGGTCGATCTTGATGCGGCTAAAGGGCAGTTTGCGCAAGTATGTCAGCGACGAGAAGCCGGTGCCGAAATCGTCGAGCGCAACCGTCACCCCCAAATCCAACAGCGAGTTCAGGATCGACAAGGCTGATCCATACTTTGCGATCAGCATCGATTCTGTGATCTCGATCTCGAGCCGTTCGGGGCGCACGCCGGCTCGCGCAAGCGCCTGCACGATCGTCTGCAGGATGCCGGCATTGTTGAACTGCACCGCGGAGAAATTCACGGCCACGCGGATGTCGTCGGGCCATTCCGCAAGCGCCAGGCAGGCGCGGTGGACCACCCATTCGCCGATCTGGTGAATCAGCCCGGTCTCTTCCGCGATCGGGATGAAGTCGCCAGGCGACACCAGCCCACGCTCGGGATGCTGCCAGCGCAGCAGCGCTTCGAACCCGGTGATGCGGTTTTCGCCGATCTCGATGAATGGCTGATAGACCAGGAATAACTCGTTCCGCTCGATTGCCCCTTCCAGATCCCGCCGCAATGCCAGGCGATCGCGCGCCGACTTGTCGTCGCCCGGTTCGAAGAAACAGATCGTGCCGGGTCCCGCCTTCTTGGCGCGATACAGCGCGATGTCGACGTGTTTCATGAGGTCGTGGGGCGTGTTGCCGTCGCGCGGCGCCAGCACGATGCCGACGCTGGTTGCCCCGAACGCTTCGCGTCCATCGATCACCAACGGATCGTCGAAGGAGGCAACGAAACACTCGGCGATCTCGAAGGCCTCTTTCGGCCTGGTCAGATTGGCCATGATCAGCGCGAACTCGTCGCCACCGATGCGCGCGACGTGTTCGGTGGCGCGGGTGCAGCGCTGCAATCGCGCAGCCGCCTGGATCAGAAACTCGTCGCCGGCGGGATGGCCGAACTTGTCGTTCACTTCCTTGAAGCGGTCGAGATCGAGCAGCAGGACGGCAAACTCCTCGCCGGTGCGTGCCAGCCGGTCAAGCGCGGCTTCCAGGTCTTCGTTGAAGGCAATTCGGTTCGGCAGCCCTGTCAGCAGATCCCGCCGCACGGTCCGCTCCGCCTCGAGCTGGGTGATGATGCGCCGTGTGAATTCGAAGGAATTGACGAACACGGCGCGGAGCAGCACGAAGCCATAGATTGCGAGCAGGATTGCAACCAGCAGGTAGACAAAATCGCCAATCCTGTACAGGCAGATCGTGGAGCCGATGAAGATCGGCGTGGTGAAGGCGATGGTGGCGATCGGGATGGTGGCGAAGGCGAGCGCACCGCCCGCAAGCATTCCGGCGCAAAGACAGGTGATCACCAGTTGGCCGCCATTCGAGGCGTTGGCAAAGAACGCCACCGGAACGATCGCCCACGCGGACCCTAGTACGACTGCATTTAGCACCAATCGATGCATGGTGCGGCGAGAGACGAATTGCGGCTTCGCGATCCGTCGCGACGCGCGTGACTGCCATCCGAGCCATGCTGCGCCGCCGGCCACGGCCGCGGTCCAGATGCTGGCACGAAGCCAGTCCGCCGAGTGCCAGAGCGCGATCGCAAGTATGATCGCATTGCAGATGTTGGCCAGCATGAAGCCGACGGCATGGCCGAGCACAAGCGACATCTGCTCGGAGCGGATATAGCCGGCGCCGGTCTCGTCGGTTGCCGGTCCGCCGAACGCGGCGAGATCGCCGGCGAACAGTTTTGAGAGATATGAGCTCAGATACGTCCGCATCCCTCGCCCTGCAGGCCTGGCCCCAAGGCGGGTGCCGATTGCGGAACCTCGCTGCAAAGCTTTGACAAACTATGAATTATGGACCGGGCGGACATTGCAACAAGACGTTGTGACAACCGCGTGCGCGTGCATCGCTAACAAATCGATACAAATGCGCTTGACCGCGATTGAGCGCGGCGCCGGCGGAGCCGCCAACTGAGCGCGGCAGTCAAGGCCCTCAGGCGAAGGCGCATGGCCATAAGTCTTTTCAAATTGTAGCTTTGTCTGTACGACCACAGAAAATAAAAACCCTGGGGGAAACAAAATGAACAATAACAATGACAGCTTGGAATTTGATTACGTCATCGTCGGCGCCGGTTCCGCCGGTTGCGTGCTCGCCAATCGCTTGAGCGCCGACGGCAAGAATTCGGTGCTGCTGCTCGAAGCGGGACCCAGGGACACCAACATCTGGATCCATGTGCCGCTCGGCTACGGCAAACTGTTCAAGGAAAAAACCGTCAACTGGATGTACCAGACCGAGCCCGAGCCGGAACTGCACGGGCGCCAGGTCTTTCAGCCCCGCGGAAAAGTGCTGGGCGGTTCGAGCTCGATCAACGGTCTGCTCTATGTGCGCGGCCAGCACGAGGATTACGACCGCTGGCGTCAGCACGGCAATGCCGGTTGGGGCTATGACGACGTGCTGCCTTATTTCAAGCGGGCGGAAGACCAGCAGCGCGGCGCGAATAAGTATCACGGCGCCGGCGGTCCGCTGCCGGTCTCGGACTGGCGGCATCACGATCCGCTGTCGGAAGCCTTCGTGAAGGCGGCGGCCGAGGTCGGCATTCCCACCAATCCCGATTTCAATGGCGCGACGCAGGAAGGCGCCGGCTTCTTCCAGACCACGACGCGGCGCGGGCGCCGCGCCAGCAGCGCGTTCTCCTATCTGCGCCCGGCGATGAAGCGCGGCAATCTGCATGTCGAGACCTCGGCGCTGGCGCAGCGCATCGTCTTCGAAGGCCGCCGTGCTCGTGCGGTCGAATTCAAGCAGGAGGGGCGGGTCCGCACGGCGCGTGCGCGGCGCGAGATCCTGGTCGCCGGCGGCGCCTACAACTCACCGCAACTGCTGCAGCTCTCCGGCGTCGGTCCGGCGGCGCTCTTGAAGAAGCACGGCATCGAGGTCGTGCTCGACCAGGCGGGCGTCGGCAATGATCTACAGGATCATCTGCAGGTGCGGCTGATCACGCGCTGCCTGCAGCGCGTCACGCTCAACGACGTCGTCAACCATCCGCTGCGACGCCTTTGGGCGGGCGCGCATTATGCGGCCTTGCGGCGCGGCCCGCTGACGATCGCCGCCGGCACTTCGGGCGCATTCTTCAAGACCGATCCGCGACTGGCGACGCCGGACATCCAGATCCACTTCATCCCGTTCTCGACCGACAAGATGGGCGAGAACCTGCACATGTTTTCAGGCTTCACCGCCTCTGTCTGTCAGCTCCGCCCCGAAAGCCGCGGCTCGCTCCGCATCAAAAGTGCGGACGCTTCCGTGCCGCCGGAAATCCGCATCAATTATCTGTCGACCGAAACCGACCGTCGCGCCTTCATCGACGGCCTTCGCATCCTGCGCAAGATCCTCGCAGCGCCGGCGCTGAAGACCTATTGCGCGGAAGAGATCGAGCCGGGTCCGAAGACGATCAGCGATGAGGACCTGCTCGATTTCTGCCGCCGCACCGGCTCAACGGTCTATCACCCGACCTCGACCTGCCGCATGGGCAACGACGCGCTGGCCGTCGTCGATCAACGGCTCAAGGTGCGCGGCATCGAAGGTTTGCGCGTGGTCGATGCTTCGATCATGCCCGACCTGATGTCAGGCAACACCAACGCGCCGACGATCATGATCGCGGAAAAGGCGTCGGACATGATTTTGGAGGATGCGCGCTGATCGCCTCTCCCCGCCTGCGGGGAGAGGCCGGATCGCATCGCAAGATGCGATCCGGGTGAGGGGAGCCTCCGCGAATCCGTCTGCCACCATATACGCGGCGAGAGCCCCTCACCCCAACCCTCTCCCCGTAAGAACGGGGAGAGGGAGAAGAAATAGCTAACCTCGATACGCCCGCACCCGCTGCACCATCTGCTCGACATGGGCGATCGGCGTCTCCGGCTGGATGCCGTGGCCGAGATTGAAGATCAGCCGGCCCTTGCCGTAATTCTCCAGCACATCGTCGACCGCGCGATCGAGCGCGTCGCCGCCGGCGATCAGCGCGAGCGGATCGAGATTGCCCTGCACCGCGGTGCGGCTCTGCACGCGTTCGCGGATCATCGCGGGCTCCGCAGTCCAGTCGATGCTGACGGCGTTGACGCCGGTTGCTTCCACATAGGCGGGAAGCATGCCGGCCGCGCCACGGGGAAAGCCGATGATCTTGGCGTCCGGCACCTGCCTCCGCACACCCTCGACGATGCGCCGCGCCGGCTCGATCGACCAGCGTTCGAATTCGCGCGGCGGCAGCACGCCGGCCCAGCTGTCGAACAATTGCAGGCAGTCGGCTCCGGCTTTCAACTGACCGACGAGATAGTGGATCGAATTCTCCACCAGTACGTCGATGATCTTTTCGAATGCCGCGGGCTGTCGATAGGCCATCATCCGCGCCGGCGCCTGATCGGGCGTGCCCTGGCCCGCGACCATATAGGTTGCGACCGTCCATGGCGCGCCGCAGAAGCCGATCAGCGCGATCCCGTCGTCGAGCTCGCGCCGCACGCGGCGCAGCGCTTCATAGACCGGCTCGAGCTTTGTGAAGTCTGCATGCGCGGCAAGCGTCTTCACTTTTTCGGGCGTATCGAGCGGATCAAGCCGTGGGCCTTCGCCGGCCTCGAACCGCACCGAGCGTCCCAGTGCATAGGGAATGACGAGGATGTCGGAGAAGATGATCGCCGCATCGAAGTTGAAGCGGCGGATCGGCTGCAGCGTGACTTCGGCGGCATAGTCCGGCGTGAAGCACAGATCGAGGAAGCTGCCGGCTTTGGCCCGCAATTCGCGATATTCAGGCAGATAGCGGCCGGCCTGCCGCATCATCCAGATCGGCGGGATCGGCTGCCGCTTGCCGGCAAGCACATCAAGGAGCGGCTTGGAAGAAGCTTGGGAATCTTGGGACAAGAAAGGTTCCTGCTGAAACGGCTGACATTTTGACGCTTCTGATACACGGCGCGCCGCGTCCGGCCAAGGCGAATCTGGAACCGCCGGCGAGCACGGTGCGTTGATCCCGCGCAAATGGAGGGAGCATATGGCTGAGAAATTCAATCCGGCGCCGCATGACAAGCATGCCGATGACCCGCGCGAGGCGCTCGCCGCCGATCGCGAGACGCACGAGAAACTTGAGGCTGGCCTGGAGCACACCTTTCCGGCCTCCGACCCCGTGAGCGCGGCCCAACCTTCGCCGACCAAGCACGATGGCGAAAGCGAAGACCCGTCGCTCTGGGAAAAAGTGAAGGCAGTGTTCCGCTAGCCGTCATCGCGAACGAGCCTCCGTCGTCCTCGCGAAAGCGAGGACCCATAACCACAGGATTTAGTGTTGCGCTCGGAACTGAGTCCGGAGCTCATCTTGGATGGCGGTGGTTATGGGTCCCGGATCAAGCCCGGGACGACGGCCACATTTCAATAATGCGGCGGCCGCTCGTTGACCGCGGCGGCCGTGTTGCTTTCGGCTTCCTGCAACCGCTCGCGCAATTCCCCCATTTGTCGCGTCAGCGCATCGATCTGCTTCCATTGCGCGGTGATGGTCTCGTTCAGCGTCTCGATCGTGTCGTCCTGATAGGCGATCCGCGTTTCGAGCGCATCGATGCGCTCGGCGAGTGTCTTCGCATCAGGCGTCTTGGCGTCAATCATGGGCGGTCTCTTTTCCGCGCTCGCGCAAGCCGTGGCCGAGCGCGACCCGTTCGTCGAATACGAAACATTCGCCGCGCCAGCGGCTCTCCTGCTTCGGCATCTCTTCCAGGTATTTCAGGATGCCGCCCTTGAGGTGGTACACTTCACCGAAGCCGCGCGCGAGCAAAAAGCTGCTCGCCTTCTCGCAGCGGATGCCGCCGGTGCAGAACATCGCGATCTTCCGGTGCCTGGCCGAATCGAGCTCGCGCGCGGCAAAGTCCTTGAACTGTCCGAAACTCTTGATGCCGGGATCGACCGCGCCCTCGAACGTGCCCAGCGCGACCTCGAAGGCGTTGCGGGTGTCGATCACAAGCGTGTCAGGATCGGCGATCAGCACATTCCACTCGGCGGGATCGACATAGATCCCGACCTGCCGCGTCGGATCGACGGAGGTATCGCCGAGCGTGACGATCTCCTTCTTCAGCCGCACCTTCATTCGCTGGAACGGCATTGCGGAGGCTTCCGAGAATTTCAGCTCCAATCTGTCGAGCCGGTCGCCGAACAGCGCGCCGTGCCGCAGTTCCCCGACAAAGGCGTCGATCGCCTCGGCGCGTCCCGCGATGGTGCCATTGACGCCCTCGCTCGCCAGCAGGATGCTGCCCCTCAACCCGAGACCAGCAGAGATTGCGTGTAGGGGGTCGCGCAGCTCCCGGTAATCGGGCAGGCTGGCGAATTGGTAGAAGGCGGCGACTTTCAGCGGCATGGCGCGGATTTATCAGGCAGTTGGGCCAGCGAAAACCCTTAGTCGGATGTCCCGGCGCAACGCAGCTCTGGCATGCCAGCCATTGCAGAGAACGGTACGAATATGTCATGTAGCTCCCGCCTCGCCGGGAACTCCAATGCAGAACAACCAAGTGAGCTACCTTTAATGAGAAACTTCCATTTCGCCGGCCGCTCCACCGTCCACTCGCTCAACGGCATGGTGGCGACGTCGCACCCGGAGGCCGCGCTGGCGGCGATCGACGTGATGCGCGAGGGCGGCACGGCGGTGGATGCGGCGATCGCTGCGTCCGCGCTGCTGGCGGTGATCGAGCCGCAATCGACCGGCATCGGCGGGGACTGCTTTGCGCTGGTGCAGCCGCGAGGCGAGGGCAAGATCACGGCCTATAACGGCTCGGGCCGCGCCCCGATGGCGGCGACCTGCGAGTGGTATCTCGAGCGCAAGATCCATTCGGTGCCGCTGACCTCGGCGCATGCGGTGAGCATCCCCGGCGCCATCGATGCCTGGCAGACGATCCTGAACGATCACGGCAAGTTCGGCCTCGACAAGCTGCTGCAACCGGCGATCAAGGCCGCGGAAGAGGGCTATGTCGTCGCGCCCCGCATCGCCTTCGACTGGAAGAACCAGTTCGAGAAACTGAAGAACGGCACCAACACCGCGCGCTATCTGTTGCCGCACGGCAAGCCCGCGGTCGCGGGCGACGTGATCCGCCAGCCCGAGCTCGGCAAGACGCTGCGTGCGATCGCAAAGGACGGCCCGAAGGCCTTCTACACCGGTGAGATCACCGAGGACATGGTCGCGACGCTGCGCAGCATCGGCGGCCTGCACACGCTGGACGATTTCGCTGATCATTCGACCGAGGTCACCGCGCCGATCGGCACCATCTACAAGGGCTATGACGTCTGGCAGTGCCCACCGAACGGCCCGGGCATCACGATGCTGGTGATGCTCAACATCCTCTCGCGTTTCGATCTGACCAAGTTCCCCGCGCTCAGCGTCGAACGTTTCCATCTCGAGGCGGAGGCCGCGCGCATCGCCTACATGATGCGCGAGCAGCACATCGGCGATCCGCGGCACGTGCATGTGGATGTCGCCGGCATCCTGGCCAAGGAATTCGCCGACGAATACATCAAGAACATCCGCATGGACCGGCTGCTGGAACTGCCGAATGTCGCGCCGCCGATGAATCCGTCGACGGTCTACATCACCGTGGTCGACAAGGACCGCAACGTCTGCTCCTTCATCAACTCGATCGCGCACTCCTTCGGCTCGGCGATCGTCTCCAACAAGACCGGCATCCTCTTGCAGAACCGCGCCGGCGGCTTCCGCATCCAGCCCGGCCATCCCAACTGCATCGCGCCGGGCAAGCGTCCCCTGCATACGATCATCCCGAGCCTCGCGACCAAGAACGGCCGCGCAATCATGCCGTTCGGCGTGATGGGCGGGCAGTACCAGCCGGTCGGCCAGACCCGTGTGCTGACCAACATCCTCGACTATGGCTGCGACGTGCAGGAAGCGATCGATATGCCGCGCGGCCTGCATTACGAGGGCGTCTATCAGCTCGAGGACAGCGTGCCGGCCGCGATCGTCGAAGGCTTGAAGAAGATAGGGCACAAGACCACCAGCGTGGTTGCTCCGCTCGGTGGCGGGCAGGCGATCTGGATCGATTGGGACAAGGGCACGCTGACCGGCGGTTCCGATCCGCGCAAGGACGGCTGCGCGCTCGGTTACTAGAGCATTTTCTCGGTTCTGATTGAATCAGAACCCAGGCTCTAGATTCTCCTCTCGACGCGTTTTCTTCACGCGAACCGGTATTCACTTCGCTCGAAAACGCTCCAAGCGCGTCTTCAGCATCCTGGAACTGGCGCTGCTTCACAGCGCTGTGCTTCGTCATCTCCGGAACAACGCTTCACCGCCTTTGTTAGGGCGGTGAGGCGCAGGCGTGCGCCGCAATTCCTTTCGCAAGCGGAGCCCGTCATGGATGACAAGACAAATCCGCAATCTCGTTCCAGCTTCAATCGGCGTTCGTTCCTTGCGGGAGCTGCCGGCGGCGCGATGTTCCCGCTGACGGCACGCGCGGCCGGACCGGCGACGACCACGATCCCCTCGACACAGGATCCCACGCTTCCCGTTCCCGTGACGCTGCGCGTCAACGGCCAGGACAATGCCCTCAACATCGATGCGCGCACCACGGTGCTCGACGCGCTGCGCGAGCATATAGGGCTCACCGGCAGCAAGAAGGGCTGCGACCACGGCCAGTGCGGCGCCTGCACCGTGCTGATCGAGGGGCGTCGCGTGCTGTCCTGCCTGACGCTCGCGCTGTCGGCGCAGGATCACGAGATCACCACGATCGAAGGTCTCTCCAACGGCGTGCGGCTGCATCCGATGCAGCAGGCCTTCATCGACCAGGATGCCTTCCAGTGCGGTTATTGCACGCCAGGCCAGATCATGTCGGCGATCGCCTGCGTGAAGGAAGGCCGCGCCGGCAGCGACGAGGACATCCGCGAATATATGAGCGGCAACATCTGCCGCTGCGCCGCCTATCCGAACATCGTGGCCGCCGTGAAGCAGGCCGCGCCCGAAATCCTCTCTGGCTGACAGAGGAGCCAATCATGCGATCCTTTGCCTATCAAAGAGCCGCCGATCCCTCTGCGGCCATCCAGGCGCTGGCGGCGGCAAGCGCCAGCAATAATCCCCTGACCGAAGCCGAAATCCAGCCGCTTGCCGGCGGCACCACGCTGCTCGACCTGATGAAGCTCGACGTGATGCGCCCGCGCGCAATCGTCGACATCAATCCGCTGTCGCCGACGTGGGCTACGGTCAGCCTGGAGAACGGCAATCTGCGCCTCGGCGCGATGGCGCGGATGGCCGACGTCGCCGCCAAGCCGGAGATCCAGCAGAACTATCCCGTCGTCGCCGACTCGTTGAAGCTCGCCGCGAGCGCGCAGCTTCGCAATATGGCCACCCTCGGCGGCAACGTGCTGCAGCGGACCCGCTGCACCTATTTCCGCGACGTCAGCTATGAGGCCTGCAACAAGCGCAATCCGGGCTCGGGCTGCGCCGCGATGGACGGCTTCAACCGCACCCACGCGGTGCTCGGCACTTCGGACAAATGCATCGCAACCTATCCCGGCGATTTCGCGCAGGCCCTGATCGCGCTCGATGCGAGCGTGGACATCACCGGCACGTCCGGCACCCGGACTATTCCCTTTGCGCAATTGCACAAGGCGCCTGGCAACACGCCGCAGCTCGAGACCACGCTCGAGCCGGGTGAACTGATCTCCGGTTTCACCATCCCCGGCCGCTGGCCGCGCTCGGCCTATCTCAAGGTGCGGGACCGCCAGTCCTACGAATTCGCTTTGGCATCGGCTGCGATCGCGCTCGATGTTCAGGACGGCACGGTGCGAGATGCGCGCATCGCACTTGGCGGTGTCGCAACGCTGCCATGGCGGGCGCGCGACGCCGAAGCTGAGCTCAAAGGCCAGAAGTTCGACGATGCACTGGCAGAACGAGTGGCTGAAGTCGCCTTCGAAGGCGCGTCCGCGCGCAGCCATAATGAATTCAAGATCGAGCTCGGCAAGCGCGTCGTCGCCCGCGCGCTGCATCAGGCCATGACCATGGAGATCTGACGATGACGACAGCCGCTCCCGCTCCCAAGGCCAATATGGGCCAGCCGATCCCGCGCTATGATGCCGTCGCCAAGGTGACCGGGACGGCGCAATATGCTGCCGACATGCCACTGCGCGATCCGGCCTATGCCTATCTCGTCACCAGCGCGATCGCGAAGGGCCGTGTCGACAACTTCGACCTGTCCGAAGCGCAGAAGGTGCGCGGCGTTGTCGATATCGTGACGCATGAGAATGCGGAGCACCTCGAGCCCGCAAAGTTCTTCAGCAATGGCGGCTATGCGTCCACGACCAATCAGCCGCTGCGATCTCCTGACATTGCCGAGGAGGGCCAGATCATCGCGGTCGTGCTCGCGGATACCTATGAGGCGGCGCGCGAGGCCGCGCATCGGGTCAAGGTGAGCTATACGGCGGCGACGCCGACTGCGAGCTTTCATTCGCCCGGCACGGTCGCGGCCCGCGCCAAGGGCCAGCTTGCGATGTTCAAGGACGACCCGAAGGTCGGCGATTTCGACAAGGCGTTCGAGGAGGCGGAGGTGCAGATTTCGGCCGAGTATGAAACGCCGCCGCAGCACCACAATCCGATGGAGCTGTTCGCCACCAGCGTCGCCTGGAATGGCGACAGCCTGACCATCTACGAACCAAGCCAGTTCGTCCACGGCCTGAAGAACGGAGTTGCCACCCAGCTCGGCATTGATCCGGACCGGGTGCATGTGGTCAATCCCTATGTCGGCGGCGCCTTCGGCTCGAAGGGCTCGATGACCCCGCGCACCGCGATCATGGCAAGCATTTCCCGTCGCCTGCGCCGCCCGGTGAAGCTCGTCGCGACTCGAGACCAGGGTTTCAACGTCTCGACCTACCGCGCCGAGACGCGCCATCGCGTCGAACTCGGCGCGACGAGCGACGGCAAGCTGACGGCGTTGCGGCACGAGGGCTGGGAAATTTCATCGCGCGCGGACGCCTATTGCGTCGGCGGCACCAAGACCACGACACGGCTCTATGACTGCCCGAATGTCGACAGCCTGGTCTGGATCGTGCGTGCCGACCGCAACACGCCGGGCTTCATGCGCTCGCCGCCGGAAGTGCCCTACCTCTTCGCGCTGGAAAGCGCGATGGACGAATTGGCGTATCAGTTGAAGATGGACCCGATCGAGCTGCGGCGCGTCAACGACACGAACCGGGAGCCGATCGGCGGCAAGCCTTACACGTCTCGCTCGCTGATGGCCTGTTTCGACGAGGGGGCCAAGGCGTTCGGCTGGGCGGAGCGCAACCGCGAGCCCCGATCGATGGCGGACGGCGAGTGGCTGATCGGCTATGGCTGCGCCACCACCTGCTATCCGACCCAGATGGCGCCGGCCGCGGCCCGCGTGCGGCTGCGGCGCGATGGGCGCGTGCGCGTCGAGATCGCCGGTCACGAGATCGGCAATGGCGCCTACACCGTCATCGCGCAGGCGGCCGCTGAGAAGCTCGGCGTTCCCGTCGAGAAGGTCACCGTCGTGATCGGCGACAGCGACTTGCCGCCGGCGCCGGTGGCCGGCGGCTCGAACTCGACCGCGAGCACCTGCTCCACCGTGATGATGGTGTGCGACCAGGTCAGGCAGCGGCTGCTCAAGGCCCTGATGCCGAACCAAGGGCAGACCGTCGGCCAGACGCCGTCAGGCGGAGCCTCGCGCAGTGACCAGCGGCTCGATCTCGATCGTGAGGCAGCGTTCGACGCGCTCGGCGTCAGCGTGATCGAGGAGTATGGCGAGTGGAAACCCGACGGCGCGCCGGCGGACTCATTCCGCGCCATGCATAACGGCCAGGTGCGCATGGTCGGCGGCCCGGAGTTCGGCGGCAGGATCGCCTACGCTTTCGGCGCCGACTTCGTCGAGGTGCGCGTCAACCGCTTCACGCATGAGATCCGGGTGCCGCGCGTGCTCGGCGCCTTTGCCGCCGGCCATATCATGAACCCGCGCACCGCGCGCAGCCAGCTGATGGGCGGCCTGATCTGGGGCGTGGCCTCCGCGCTGCATGAGGCGACCGAGCTCGACGAGCGCTATGCGCGCTACGTCAATGACAATCTCGCCGACTATCTCGTGCCGGTGAACGCCGATATTCCTGACGTCGAGGTGATCCTGCTCCCGGAGGAGGATGCGCAAGTCAATCCGGCCGGCGTCAAGGGACTCGGCGAGCTCGGCAATGTCGGCACCAACGCGGCCGTCTGCAACGCGATCTTTCACGCCACCGGTCAGCGCATCCGGAGATTGCCGGTGCGTTTGGAAAAGATCGAGGCATAGCGCGTCGAAAAAGAGCTAGGGAATTCGCCTGCCTTGCGTTAGAGACGTGCCGCCCTACGTAAAGAAGGTAGTTGCGATGCGCTCCAGCCGACGTACCATCGTCAAGACCATCGCTGCCGTCGCGGCCGCGATCTCCGTTCCCGCCATGTCGAAGATGGCATTGGCCCAACCAGCAGGAAAGACCGTGACGACACCTTCAGGACTGCAGATCATCGATACCAAGGAGGGCACCGGTGCTTTCCCGAAACCCGGCCAGATTTGCGTCATGCACTACACCGGCTGGCTCTACGAGAACGGCCAGAAGGGCAAGAAATTCGACTCGTCGGTGGATCGCAACGAGCCGTTCGAATTTCCGATCGGCCAGCGCAAGGTAATCACCGGCTGGGACGAGGGCGTCGCCACGATGAAGGTCGGCGGCAAGCGCACCCTCATCATCCCGCCCAATCTGGGCTACGGCGCGCGCGGCGCCGGCGGCGTGATCCCGCCGAATGCAACGCTGATGTTCGACGTCGAATTGCTGGCCGTGAAGTAGAGGCCGGGTTCTCTCTCCGTCATGCCCGGGCTCGTCCCGGGCATCCACGCGCTTTCGACCCGACTAGCCAAGACGTGGATGGCCGGGTCAAGCCCGGCCATGACGAGCAGAGGTGTCTGGTTTCATCTGGCCTGCGACCGCGTTTTTCTGTAGCGTTACCGCGATAGTCTTTTTGAAGGCAGCAGAGATGAGCGGCACCCACGACCACTCGCATTCCCACGATCACGACGAACGCTGGAAGCATGACGGCGTTCGCGTCATTCCCGGCAACCAGCTCGATCCGAACGTGCCGTCGACAGCCGGCATGGACCGCAAGGCCGCGATCAACTTTGCCCGCGTCGGCGCGCAAAAACTTTGGGCCGGCACCGTCACCATCAAGCCCGACGCCAAGACCGGCGCGCACCATCACGGCCATCTCGAAAGCATCATCTATGTCGTGAAAGGCAAGGCGCGGATGCGCTGGGGTGAACACCTGCAATTCACGGCGGAAGCCGGCCCCGGCGATTTCATCTTCGTGCCGCCCTATGTGCCGCATCAGGAGATCAACGCCAGCCCGGACGAAGTGCTCGAATGCGTGCTGGTCCGCAGCGACGGCGAGGCGGTCGCGATCAACCTCGACATCGAGCCGGTGGAGAAGCCGGAGACGGTGCTGTGGGTCGATCCGGTGCACCGGCATCCGGATGAGAAGAAGTGACGGAGCGGTACTCTAGAATTGCCGCGATCGATACTGCTCGTACTCCCGCCGGCACGCTTTGCTGAACCCATGCAGGAGGTCGATGGTGTGGTCTTTGACCATGCCTCGCATCTCGACGAAGCTCTTGTCCGGCTCGGCATAGGTATCGAGGATTCTCTGCGCAACCCGTTCGGCCTCGTCAACGATCTCGGTGGATGACAACACCCGCATCCGCGAGATCTTGGCATAAAGCCCGACCAGATCCGGAACGTCGGGATTCTCATGCTGGAGCGCGTCGATGTAGCATTTTGACGCGATCTCGATGAATTCGCGATAGATGTCCTGCCGGCGCAGATTTTCGCCGGCAGACCATTGCGATTGCACCATGGCGCGCTGGGTGAACCAGGCGGCCGTTGCCGACGTCAGGCCTCCGATGGCGGCACCGGCGAGTGCCGCAAAACCCGAGATCAGCGATGCATCGATCATTCGACGATCATAGCTGGGCGGCGTGGTTTGAAAAGTCCAGCCTATCATTGCTGACGGCTCGGTCGGCTCAAGAAGTCCAGGAGGCGCTGATCTTCGGCGCCGCGGCGGGGCCAGTGTCAAGCCCGGTCTTCCAATGCAGGCATTTGGTGGTTCGCCCAATCCCGGGATTGAAGGCATTGCAGGGGTCGAGCGCCTTGTAGTGTTCTACCAGCGCAGGCTTTGCGTGATAGAGATGGCCGACATTGTGCTCGGCCGGATATTCGGCGCCGCGCTGATCGAGCAGTTTCCACATCTGCTCCTCGATCGCCGGACAATCATGTCCTTTCGCCACGATGTAGTCCTGGTGGAAGACGTGGCAGAAGAAGTGGCCGTAATAGAGCTTGTGCAGAAGCTTTGCGTCGATGTCGGGCGGCAGGCTTTCACACCACTGCTCGTCGTTGCGGCGGAGCGCGACATCCAGGGCAACGATGTCCTCGACCTCGCGGCCGTGGACGGCGCGATAGCGCACCGCAGCGCCTGCGGCGGCGAAGCGGTGGAGCATCGCCTTGGCGCCCTCGTCGTCGGTACAGGTGAAGAAGTCGCCGTTCTCTGAGGGAAAGATCGATTTCAAATATTGAGCGGCTTCCTCGATGCCGTCATCACCCATTTGCAGGATCAGGTGATGCTCGAAGCGATCGCGATACTCCATCATCCTCTTCGGCAGCTGACGGGGAAACAGCGAGCTTGCGAATTGCATGATGCGGTCGCTGAGGTGGCTCGGCAGGAAGGACAGGCGTTCGCAGATGCCGTCAAAGCGTCCCTTGATCGCGAACAGCATCGGCAGCCGGGCGGTGCCGAGATAGTTGATCGCGAGAAAAGTGTCCTTGCCGTATTTTTCCGCGATGTCGAAGGCCGTGCGGTGCAGATATTCGCCGGAAATCGGGAGCGAGTTGAAGTTGGCCAGGATGTGCCGGCGGATCGTCTCGAGTTCGGAAGGATCGTTGGAGCCAATATAGAAGGCGCCGGTTCGCGCGGTCTTGGCGAAAGTATCGAGCCGCACCGCCATCAGCATGACCTTGCCGGCGCTGCCCGATGCCTCGAACAGCCGGTGCGGATCGGCATTGAAGCGAGCAGCGGTCGGCGCCTCGATGTCGCGGACATGCGTCGCATAATCATGGTCGGACGCCAGCCGGTTCGGATCGTTTGCGACGTCGGCTTCCGTGAAGGCTCCCTTCTCCAGCCTTTCCAGCATCGCCTCGGGATCATTGCCGAGATCGATGCCGAGATGGTTGACGAGATGAACGTCGCCGGCCTCATCCAGCCGGGCGAACAGGGCGAGCTGCGTGAAGGCAGGGCCGCGGTGGATCAGCGCGCCGCCTGAATTGTTGCAGATACCGCCGAACACGGAGGCACCGATGCAGGACGAGCCGATCACGGAATGAGGGTCCCGCCCCAGCGGCCGCAACCGGTCCTCGAGCTGGTAGAGCGTCGTACCGGGCATGCACACCACCTGCTTGCCTTCGTTGACAAGATGGATGCCGGTGATCCGCATGGTGTTGATCAGCACGATGCCGCGGTCATAGTCGTTGCCGTCGGGCGTCGAGCCACCGGTAAGGCCGGTATTGGCGGCCTGCATGATCACGATCTTGTTCGCGGCCGCGCAGGCCTTCAACACCCGCCACTGCTCCACGAGGGTGCCGGGACGGACCACCGCGACTACAGAACCATGTCCGAAACGGAAGCCGGTGCTGAATCTGCGGGTGCTCTCCATGCCGGTCAGCACATGGGATCTTCCGACGATACCGGAAAGACGCTTAAGGAGGGCGGCGTCATCCGTGACGCTCGTGCGGCCATCATTGATTGAGCCGGGTGACAGACGAACAGCAGGCTCCATGGCGAAGGGCTCCGACTATTTCATCACAGCCGTGGTCGTCTATTCGTAAGGCTGACTTCTCAGGAATGTCAAAAGCCAAGGGCCGGATTTTGCAACCTTGACGCAGGCGTGATGCAAGATCACCGTGCGAATAGACAAGTCATGATAACTCAAAGACGCCATGCGCTCTCCCGTCATTCCGGCTCGCGAAGCGAGAAGCCGGAATCTCGCGCCACAGCGTCGGAAGAGAGAGTCCTGAATAACAATTGCCCCGTCATTGCGAGGAGCCAACGGGTCCCGCCTCTGGCGGGCCCGATGACAGGCTCCGCGACGAAGCAATCCATGCCTCCGCAAGTGGTGAGATGGATTGCTTCGCTTGCGCTCGCAATGACGGTGAGCTTGAAGCTCACGCAAACACGCGGTGGTCAATCGTCCCGTTCGGCACCACGTAGCCGTAGCGCATGTTCGACGGTTCTACGCCGGCCTTTTCGTACTCGGCTCGCATCATCGCGAAGCGGTCGCCCTTCAATTCCAGCATCGCGCGCTTGGGCTGGATGTCGTAGAGCCGGGCATTGTTGTCGCCGAAGATCGCGCGCTTCACCGGTCCGTCCGCAGGCCCGAGCGGCGCATAGCCGAAGTTCTTCTGCATCACCTCGGGGATCTCGAGTCGTCTCAAGCCCTCGATCTGCCATTGCGGCGCGCCGGTCCAGAGCGAGTCCGTGCCCCAGCAGACGTGGTCGACGCCGAGCCCCTTGATCAGCGTGCCCATCAGCGCGGCGCAGACATTCGGCTCTGCCACCAGCGTGGTGGCAAACAATTGTCCGACATCGCCATAGACGTTGTTGACGCCATACTGCGCGGGAATGTCGGCGAGGTCGCTGGTCCAGGCAATGCGGCCGGTGCGCTCGAACTCGGCGAGCGCCACCTTGGGGTCGCCGCCGACATGGCGATAGGCGGAGTGATAGATGATGAAGTTGAGCTGCGGCCAGTCTTTCGCGGCTTGCCCGACATCGGCGACGTCGGCGAAGCCGCGCAGGTTCGGATATTGCTTCTCGATGCCCGGCGGGAACAGTCCCTTGTGCACGCAGACGTTCTTGATGCCAGCCTTCACCATCTTCTCGTAGCCCTTGTAGGCGACCTTCTCGTCGTCCATCCGCCATGGATAGCGGCTGATCTCCTTGTGGGTGTTGTCGCCGATCGTGTAGCCCTTGCAGGACTCCGGCTTCAGCGCCAGCGCCGCATCGAGCTTGTCGAGCCAGCCGGGCTGGCCGGGCGTGAAGATCGCGTGACAGAACACCCGGCGCGAGCCGGCCTCGTCGTTGATCTTCTTGCGGGCGTCCGCCATCTGCTCGTTGGTCAGGAACCAGTCCTGCTCGATGTCCGATGGCGCCGACGAGATCAGCGCGATCTTGGTGTCGGAGTCGAGAAACATCTCCTTCTTGTAGTTGTTGAACTTCAGATCCTCGATGGTCTGCTCGTGGTCGCTGAGCTGCTTGTTCCAGCCGGCCTTGCCGACCGCCTTGCGCATCTCGACAAAGCCCATGATGCGGGTGTCGTCGCGCAGGAAATGCGTGTGCATGTCCATGATGAACTGGTCTTTCAGCGCGTCCGCGCGCTCCTGCGCCACCGCTGGCATTGCGGCCTCGGCCCTGCTCACCGTGAACAGCGGTCCATAGACCTCGTTCATCGCCACGAAGGAGGCTGCCATGCCGGCGGCGGTCTGGAAGAATCTGCGGCGATCCATGCCTTGCCTGGCGCCGATCTCGTCGGCCATCGCGAGCAGCCGCGCCTCGACCTCGCGCTGCCGTTCGTTCTGCGGGTCGGGATAGAATTCGTCGCTGGAGACGATCTGGGTCGGGATCGGTGTCGGATGTTGGCAAAGTTCCGACGGCATCAAAGCTGCAAGTTCTTCTTCGGTGAGATTGCTGCTCATGAAGTGCTCCCTGATTGCGCCGGGTTTTCTCCGGTCTGGCGGCGGCAAAGACTAGGCTCAGTTTTGCAAAGCGTCCGCGACTTCTTCCCGCGGCAATGTTCACAAACGCGTGCGCCGAGTTTTGCAACGCGTGCGTAGAGCGCGATTATCTCCAGCTCTCTCGCAACGCCGCGCCAACGCTGCTAAAGTCGTGACCGACGATCGGACGGAGAATCCGAAACCACCGGGGAGGTGAGCGATGGCGCGTTCCGAACACAGGGTCCCACGGCGCACGATCATCAAGAGCATCGGCGCCGGCATTGCCACCGGTGCAATCGGCGCGCCGCCCGCGCAGGCGGAGTCGGCGGTTCCGTCGTCAGGCGAAGAGATCTGGAGCAGCGAATACTGGGCGAAGAAGGGCGATGTCCCGCTTTGGATGTACCGCAAGCGGATCGGCGCCCCGCAAGCCGGGGAGCCGTCGCGGCCGGTAGTGTTTTTCGTCCACGGCTCGTCGGTGACTTCGCGCGTGTTCGACGTCAGCGTGCCCGGCAAGGGCGAATACTCCGTGATGAATGAATTCGCCCGCTATGGTTTCGACTGCTGGACCATGGATCACGAGAATTACGGCAAGTCGGGTCGCACCTCGGGCAATTCCGATATCGCCAGCGGCGTCGAGGACCTGAAAGCCGCAGTCGAGGTCATCGCCGGTGCGACCGGCCGGCAGAAATACCATTTCGTCGGCGAGTCCTCGGGCGCGCTGCGCGCCGGCGCGTACGCCATGGCCGCGCCCGAGCGCATCGATCGGCTGGTGTTTGCGGCCTTCACCTACAAGGGCGAGGGATCGCCGACGCTGGCAAAGCGCGCCGAACAGCTCGACTATTTCCGCTCGCACAATATGCGCAAGCGCGACCGCGACATGATCCGCTCGATCGCGACCCGCGATAAGCCCGGCACCTCCGACCCCGCGGTGATGGAAGCGCTGGCGGATGCGGAACTGCAGTTCGGCGACCAGATTCCGACCGGCACCTATCTTGACATGACCGCCAATCTGCCGTTGGTGCATCCGGAAAAGGTGCTGGCGCCGGTGCTGCTGGTCCGCGGCGAATATGACGGCATTGCGACGGTCGCCGATCTCGAAGAATTCTTCAACCGGCTGCCGAACGGCGATCGCCAGTTCGTCATCCTCCCCGGGACCGCTCATTCGGTGGTGCTCGCGATCAACCGGCAGTTATTCTGGCATGTGACGCGCTCGTTCCTGACCATGCCGACGCCGATCGCGACGTAATGGCGCGACTTTCTCCACCGTCATTGCGAGGAGCGCAGCGACGAAGCAATCGATGTCTTCGCAGGTGGCGAAATGGATTGCTTCGCTGCGCTCGCAATGACGGGTGGGGTTCCTGCCGCAAAAAATTTTGCACCCCCCTTGTCGGACTCCCGCCCGCCCATCCGTCCTTGGGCCGAACCCCATGCAAAGGAGCCCTTGATGTCCAAAATGATCTTCGTGAACCTGCCGGTCAGCGACCTCACCCGCGCGACCGCCTTCTACCAGGCGATCGGCGCCGCCAAGAATCCGCAGTTCTCCGACGATACCGCCTCCTGCATGGTGTTCTCCGACACCATTCACGTCATGCTGCTCACGCATGACAAATTTCGGCAGTTCACGCCGAAGAAGATCGCTGACGCAAAAACGTCGAGCGAGGTCCTGATCTGCCTTTCCGCCGACGGCCGCGACGCCGTCGACGACATGGTTGGCAAGGCCACCGGCGCCGGCGGCAGTGCCGACCCCGGGCCGAAGCAGGATTTCGGCTTCATGTACGGCCGCAGCTTCGAAGATCCGGACGGCCACATCTGGGAAGTGATGTGGATGGATCTCGAAGCGGCCGCCAAAGCCGCGACCGCTGGCGCTTGATCGTCGATCGCGTAGAGGAGTTTCTCATGTCCAAGATTACCCCTTGCCTGTGGTTCGACGGCGAAGCCGAGGAAGCCGCCAAGCTCTACGTTTCGCTGTTGCCGGATTCCCGGATCGAGACGGTCCAGAAGAACATCATCGATGGTCCCGCCGGCAAAGCCGGTACAGTGCTGTTGGTGGAGTTCACATTGGCTGGTCAGCGCTTCATGGCGCTGAACGGCGGGATGAAAATGGAATACACCTACGCTGCCTCGTTTGTGATCGACTGCGCGGACCAGGCCGAGGTCGATCGGCTCTGGGACGCACTGCTCGCCAATGGCGGCAAGGCCGAGCAATGCGGCTGGCTCAGGGACCGCTTCGGCGTTCCCTGGCAGATCGTGCCGAGCGTCCTGCCCAAATATCTTAGCGGCCCGGACAAGGCCGGCGCAGCGCGCGCGATGCAAGCCATGCTCGGCATGGTCAAGCTCGATATCGAAGGCCTCCGCCGCGCCTATGAGGGGAAGTCAGCGGCATAATCCGCGCAGATGCGTAGGGTGGGCAAAGCGCAGCGTGCCCACCTTTCTTGCACCGAACGTGGATGGTGGGCACGCTTCGCTGTGCCCACCCTACGCGTCTGAGTCCTACAACGCCGTTTCCTGGTGACGATCGGCGCGAAATACGTTCAATGCGATGGACAGAAGAATCGGCGGCGCTCACAATTGACATCCTTGCTGCACCACGATCGCCGAAGACATCGTGCCAAAATCACCTTCCATTTCGTCCGCGCGCACCGTTCTCACTGCGCTCATCATCTTCATCGTCGCGCATCTGTTGCTCCTGATCGGCGTGACCGCGCCGGAAAAATTCTACTTCGACGAGGTGCATTACGTGCCGGCGGCGCGGCAAATGCTGGAGCCGGTGATACGAGAGCCGATGCTCAATCCGATGCATCCGCCGCTCGCCAAGCAGTTCATCGCGCTGTCGATCAGGACGTTCGGCGACAATCCGTTCGGCTGGCGCTATCCCGCCGCACTGTTCGGAGCGCTGGCGCTGGTTGGGGTCTATCTCGGCGGACTGGCCCTCTTCGCCCGGCAGTCGTCGGCGATCGCCGCAACGCTGCTCGCCGCATTCAACCAGATGCTGTTCGTGCAGTCGCGGATCGCGATGCTGGATATTTTCGCGCTCGCCTTCGGCCTGTTCGCGATTGCGGCGTTCGCCCACGGCTTCAGGCAGGCTCGGCCGCAGCTCTACTTTGCGCTTGCCGGGATCGCATCCGGCCTCTCTGCCGCCTGCAAATGGAGCGGCCTGTTCGTGCTCGCGACCTGCATCGCCATCGTCGCCGTGATTCGGCTGATGCAAGGCTGGCGCACGCGGTTCGCCGATCCCAAGCCGGAGGACTGGTACCAGCCCGACCTCTGGCCCGATTTTCGTGCCCATCACTTTGCCGCATGCTTCGCGCTGCTGCCCGCGATCGTCTATCTCGCGAGCTTTGTTCCGCTGTACGGATTTTCGTTTCCCGATATCCTGGAGGCGCAACGCCGCATCTTTGCCGACAACACTACGACCGCGATCGCCGGCCACACCTATATGAGCTCTTGGCCGTCCTGGCCGTTCCTGGTGCGTCCGGTCTGGTATCTCTTCGACAAGGTCGGCGACAACAGCATCGCCGCGGTGGTCCTGCTCGGCAATCCCCTGATTCTGTGGCCGGCGCTGGCCGCGCTCACTGTAGCCTTGCGCGACTGGATCGTGGTGCGGCGGGCGGACGCGTTCCTGGTGCTCGCGTTCTATTTCGGTCCCTATCTCGCCTGGGCATTGCTGCCGCGCACGCTCGGCTTCATCTATTACTACCTGCCGGCCGCGACCACCGCGAGTTTTGCCCTGGTCTACGCGCTGACCCGCGCCGGCACTCCGCGCTGGCTGTTATGGGCCTTCGTCGCCATCGGTGCGCTGGGCTTTGCGGTCATGCTGCCGATCTCGGCGGCCTTCATCGGTACCTCGACGGCGGCCTTCAATCACCTGATGCTGTTCCGGAGCTGGATCTGAGATGTCGCGGCAGGCTTGACGGGCCGTAACGGCTCATGGATTTTTGCATGCAAAGGTAGGTCCATCGATTTGCGTCAAGGGCAGTGGAACGACCATCATGCTGGAGCGTCTCTTCGATTCGTCAACGCTTTCCCCGCACGGAATTTGCCTGCTGTGGGAGCCTGGGCTGATCTGGCTCCACGTCATCTCCGACGCGGTGATTGCCGCGGCCTACTTCTCCATCCCCATAGCGCTGGCCATCTTCGTGTCGAAGCGGCGCGACGTCGCGTTCGGCTGGGTCTTCTGGGCTTTTGCGCTTTTCATCCTGTTCTGCGGCTTCACCCATGTGCTGTCGATCGTCACGCTCTGGGTGCCGATCTACGGCATCGAGGGCATCGCCAAATTGTTGACGGCCGCCGCCTCCATCGTCACCGCCGCCATGCTGTGGCCGCTGCTGCCGAAGCTCTTGGCGCTGCCCTCGCCGTCGCAGCTCCGCGAGGCCGAGGACCTGCTGCGACAGTCGCAGCAGGTGACCGGCGGCGTGGCGCACGATTTCAACAATCTGTTGACTGTTATCAGCGGCAACCTGGAGATCGCCGCGCGCAGCGTGCAATCGGACGGCGGCGCCAAGCGCGACCGGCTGGCGCGCGTGATCGGCAATGCCTCCAACAGTGCACAGCGGGCGGCGGTGTTGACGCAGCAACTCCTCACCCATGCGCGGGGCGAGCCGCCCGATCTCAAGCCCGCCTACCAGCCGCCTCTTCCAACCGCCGTCCCCGTCAAGGAGGACGCCGTCCCGGTCGTCGGCAGCGCCGGCAATGAGACGATCCTGGTGGTCGAGGACGAGGCCAGCGTGAGGTCCTTCCTCGTGGAGACCCTGCAGGACCTCAACTACAAAGTCCGCGAGGCCGCCGATGGCTCGGCCGCGCTGGCGCTGTTCAAGGGCGGGCGGTTCCATGTCGACCTGCTGCTCACCGACATCATCATGCCCGGCCTGAATGGCCGCGAATTGGCCGATGAACTGCACCGTATCCAGCCCGACCTGAAGGTGCTGTTCATGACCGGCTATGCGGGCAACGCCGTCGGCGGCGAGGATCGGCCCGACGACGACGTATCGCTGTTGCAGAAGCCGCTGACGCAGACCGTGCTCGCGGCAAGGATCAGGGAAATGCTCGACAAGCCCGTGACGTAGCCCGGATGCAGCGAAGCGTAATCCGGGTTCATCTCGCCACGCAGCGAGCATCCCCGGGTTGCGCTGCGCTTCACCCGGGGCTACGGCGAATGGATTTCGAGGGAGATCTGCAGCTCGGTCGCGGCGAGCTCGGCAATCTCCTGGCTCGTAGCAAATCGGCTCACGACCGCGACCGCTGGTCGCAGTTCGCCTTTGCTTCATCCCACTGCAATACAGGGAAAATAGCTTTCCACCGGAAACGCGGTCGCGAGCCAATGCGTGCTGTATTGGCCGGTGTCACGCCGGTTTCATTCCAAGGGAGATTTTTCCGATGCGACGATTGATCCTGGCTGCTGCGTTCTCGGCTGTTGCCTTTGCGCCTGCCTTGGCCAAGCCGGTGGCCTGCACCACGGAGAACATGGCCAAATCGACGGCCTCGATGAACACGATGCCGGAAGGGCCTGGCAAGGCGGCGATGGCCAAGAGCATCAGCAAGGCCAATAGCGAGATGAGCAAGGGCAACATGCGCGGCGCCTGCAAGCACTACCTGGAGGCCCAGGCGGCCAAGTAAACAAGACCGGCCACCGAGCTTGGGCCGCGCCACCTGGCGCGGCCTTTTCCTTGCCTGCGTCCCGTGGTCGGGAATCCATGATCATCGTCTTCGCGCAAACGCTTGGCGTTGGCGGGGCGGAAATCCAGTGTCCACTTTTCCGGATCATGCACTACATTGCGGGCAATGCCCCGCCCGATTCCATCCCATCCTCTGAGCAGGACCGACGCCCGCCGCATCTGGCTGCGCGCCCAACGGCTCGACACGCCCGTGCCGTTCGGCGATGGGCCGGCCGCCGTGGCCGCTGCCGTCGAGCATCTCGGCTATGTGCAGATCGACACCATCAACGTGATCGAGCGTGCCCACCATCACATCCTCTATAGCCGCATCCCCGACTACCGCCGCGCCGATCTCCGCCACGCCCAGAGCGTCGACAGGAGCGTGTTCGAATACTGGACCCATGCCCTCTCTTATGTGCCGGCCGGAGATCTGCGCTTCTTCCTGCCGGCGATGCGGCAGCACAGGCGCGAGGGCCACAAATGGTTCAACTCGGTCACGCCCGCCGACATGCGCAAGGTGATGCGTCTGATCCAGCAGGGACCGCTCACCATCCGCGACATCGACGACGACGTGCTGGTGGAAAAGGAGCATCTCTGGCAGAGCCGCAAGCCGTCAAAGCGTGCGCTGCAGCTCGCCTTTTACACCGGTGCCCTCACGATCAGCGAGCGCAACGGCATGCTGAAGACCTACGATCTGATGACGCGGCATTTCGGCTGGGACAAGCCGCCGAAGCCCGCCTCGGCGCGCGAGATCACCGCCTATCTGCTCGACCGCGCGCTGCGGTCGCAGGGCGTGGTCAGCCTGGATTCGATCTGCCATCTCGATGCGCCCAGCAAGAAGCCGGTGCGGCGCCTGATCGAGACCCGCCTGCGGCGAGGCGAACTGATGCCGGTCGCGCTCGAAGGCGCCGGCAAGCAGGAGCATTGGGCGCGCCCTGAGGCACTGCAGCCGGCGGGTGAGGGCGATCCAACCCTGGTCCACATCCTCTCGCCCTTCGATCCGCTCATCATCCAGCGCAAGCGCAGCGAACTGTTCTTCGGTTACGGCCACCGTTTCGAGGCCTATGTGCCGAAGGAAAAGCGCCTGTTCGGTTATTTTGCGCTGCCGGTCCTGGTCGGCGACGAGATTGTCGCCGCCATCGACCTGAAGACCGACCGGGCGAACAAGAAGCTCCTGATGCAGAAATGGAGCTGGGTCGGCAGCGCCGCCAAGCGTGGCGCCCGCAAGGAGCTCAAGCCCCGCATCGAGGAAGAACTGCATAGATTCGAGCGCTTCCAACTCGCCAACTGAGGACACGCAGAGCGGTTGGCGCGCAATAACGGGTTCGCCACTTTCTCCGCTGTCATTCCGGGATGCGCCGCAAGGCGCAGGCCCGGAATCCATTGGGCCACGTGCGCCGGCGGAGCCATGGATTCCGGGCTCGATGCTGTGCATCGCCCCGGAATGACTACGGCGAGTAGCTAACCTAACTAACTAATCCGCCCTACATGGCTCCAAGTTTCGTCTCGGGAACCCGCGGCCTCCCGGCCGGTTAGTTTATTGCAACTAATTTCAGGGAGGCATTATGGGCAAGGATAAATCAATTCTCGACAAGATCACGGATACGGTGAAGGGCGTCGCCAGCACCGCCGGCGGCGCATTGAAGCCGGACGAAGAGGCCACGAAAGCTGACGAGCGCACGGCGACCTACGTCCCGCTCGCCGCCGACGGCCTCGTCTCCGATCCGATGGTGCCGCCGATGGCAACGGCCCCGCCGCGCAAGCGGCGCGCCGCACCCAAGCCGGCGCCAGCGAGCGCAAGACGGACGGCGGCCGCGGCAAAGAAGGCCGCGAGGAAACGGTCGGCCAGCAAAGCCGGCAAGAAATCCGCCAAGAAGCGCTCGGCCAAGGCGGCCAAGAAGACCGCGAAGAAGACCAAGGCCG
The DNA here is from genome assembly GCF_059512365.1 of Bradyrhizobium sp. Ses1. Taxonomy (NCBI): domain Bacteria; kingdom Pseudomonadati; phylum Pseudomonadota; class Alphaproteobacteria; order Hyphomicrobiales; family Nitrobacteraceae; genus Bradyrhizobium; species Bradyrhizobium sp. Ses1. The sequence goes on along the minus strand of NZ_JCAMOQ010000009.1, from coordinate 28,476 downwards.
CAAAGAAGACTCGGAAAGCACGGCGGTAGCGGTCGGCCTCGCGCCAACTCTCCCCGTCATTCCGGGATGCGCCGCCAAGCGCAGGCCCGGAAATCCATCGCGCCACATGCCCAGGTGGCACCATGGATTCCGGGTTCGATGCTGCGCATCGCCCCGGAACGACGAGAGCGGTGGCGGCGGATTACGCTTCGCTAGTCCGCCCTACGTAGCTTGATTGGCATCGCACAACGATCCAGCGCCACGCCGAGCAAAATCCCGGCGGCATAAGCGACGATATTCCATGCCGAGGAGATGCGGCCCAGCAACAGCGCGCCGGCGGTCGTCAGGCGGAAGGCATCGAGCCACGGCGTATGCACCAGCCGAAACAATTCCACGCCCACCGCAATCGCAAGCGCGATCAAGGGTACTGTGCGCCGCGCCCATCCCGGCGCGGCAATCGCGACCAGGAAGAACACCATCGTCCCCCACAACAGCGAGCCGCCATACTTCACGACGAATGCCGGGAGCCCCACGCCGAAGCCGAACCGGCGCAGCGCCAGCCCGGCGATGATGATCGAAAGACAAAATAGGATGCGGACAATCATGAGCGGGCAAGCCTCGTGGGAGACGGAGCTAAAGCTCAGGTCCCCGCCCGGCGCAAGCTCGCACCCGAGGCCGTGCGCGCCGCACCCCGCGGAGATCCTTGTCACAATTCCGATTGACAGCGTGCGCCTGATGCTCAAAACCCCCAGGCAATAGCAATAACAGCCCTCGGGGGGACACCCATGAGCCAGACCACCACGCTTGCCACCGCCGCGAGTGCGAAGAGCGAGATCGAGACCTCGACCATCCGCGCCATCTCGGCGCGCCTGATCCCGTTCCTGGTGCTGGCCTACTTCTTCTCCTATCTCGACCGCGTCAATCTCAGCTTCGCCGCGCTGACCATGAACGCGGACCTGAAGTTCTCGCCGCTGGTCTTTGCCTGGGGCGCCGGCATCTTCTTCATCGGCTATTTCATCTTCGAGGTGCCGAGCAATCTCGCGCTGGAGAGATTCGGCGCCAGCCGCTGGATCGCCCGCATCATGGTGACCTGGGGCGTGATCTCGGCGCTGATGGCGACGGTCAGCGGCGAGACGAGTTTTCTTGTGCTGCGCTTCCTGCTCGGCGTGGCGGAAGCCGGCTTCTTCCCCGGCATCATCCTTTATCTGACCTATTGGTATCCGGCCGAATACCGCGCCCGCTTCATGGCCGCGTTTGCGGTCGCCGTTCCCGTGTCCACGGTGATCGGCGCTCCGATCTCCGGGCTTCTGCTCGGGCTTGACGGCGTGATGGGGCTGAGGGGCTGGCAGTGGCTGTTCATCATCGAGGGCATCCCCTCGGTCCTGCTCGGCATCGTCACCTGGTTCTATCTCACCGACAGGCCGGAGAAGGCGAACTGGCTGACCGCGGAGCAGAAGGCGTGGCTCAAGGCAAAGCTTGACGCCGAGGCCGCGGCCAAGCAGGCGGTCAGGCATTTCACGCTCGGCGAGGCGCTGTCCTCGCCCAAGGTGATCACGTTGAGCCTGATCTATTTTGGCTTCGTCGGCGCGCTTTATGGCATGCAGTTCTGGCTGCCGCAGATCGTGAAAGCCTTCGGCCTCACCAACGCGCAGACCGGCTTCGTCACCGCGATCCCCTATCTGTTCGGCACCATCGCAATGGTGCTGTGGGCGCGGCACTCCGACGCCAGGCGGGAGCGCGTCGCCCATGTCGGCGGGCCGCTGTTGCTCACGGCACTCGCGCTCGGCGTCTCCAGCTACCTCACCGATCCCACCATCACTATGGTCGTGCTGACGATCGCGGCGATCGGGATCTTCTGCACCTTCGCGGTGTTCTGGACATTGCCGACCGCCTGGCTCTCCGGCACCGCGGCGGCCGGCGCCATCGCGCTGATCAATTCGATCGGCAATCTCGCCGGCTTCGGCGGGCCCTATCTGATCGGCTGGGTCAAGGACGCCACCGGCAACACTTCGACCGGCCTGCTTGTGCTGTCGCTATTGCCGCTCGCCGCCGGCCTCCTCACGTTCCTCGGCGGCCACGAGACCAAGACCGAATTCGCCAGCGCGAAGTAGCGCAGCTTCGCCATCGGACATGCCGTAGCCCGGATGGAGCGCAGCGCAATCCGGGGCTGGTCTATCCATACGGCCAGAACCCCGGATTGCGCTGCGCTCCATCCGGGCTACCCGCCATCGCGACCCCCTTTGCCCGCAGTCAATCGGCCATGCCCAAACTCACGATTTAGTGTTGATCACTGACGATTATTGACATTCGTCAGTGCTCAATCGATAGTCTTCATCAGACATCAGCCCGATGGAGAGACCGATGTTCGCCCGTTCCATTTTCGCAAATTATTACAAGCCTTTAGCTGGCGCGCTGCTGGCGGCGGCGGCGATTTCGCTGGCCGGCTGCGACGAGACGGTCGCCGAGAAAGCCGATCCCGGGCGTCCGGTCCTGGTCTCTATGGTGCATTATGAGGCCGAGACCCCCGAGCGCAGCTTTGTCGGCACGATCAAGCCGCGCATCGAAAGCGACATGGGCTTTCGGGTGGCCGGCAAGGTCGCAAAGCGCCTCGTCGAAGTCGGCCAGACCGTCGATATCGGCCAGCCGCTCGCCACCCTCGATGAAGTCGATCTGAAGCTGCAGGCCGAGCAGGCTGAAGCCGAACTGCGCGCCGCCACCGGCGTGCTGGCGCAGGCGGCGGCCGCCGAGAAGCGCGCCAAGGACCTGCGGGCCAAGGGCTGGACTACGGACGCGCAGTTGGACCAGAGCAGCGCCGCGGCGGATGAGGCCCGCGCCCGCCTCAACCGCGCCGAACGCTCGGTCGAACTGACCAGGAACTCACTTTCTTATGCGACGCTCGTCGCCGACACCCGCGGTGTCGTCACCTCGACCCTGATTGAACCCGGCCAGGTCGTGGCCGCCGGCCAGACCTCAATCCGCGTTGCGCGGCTCGGCGAAAAGGAGGCGGTGGTCGCGATCCCCGAGACCTTGCTCGGCCGCGCCAAGACCGGCGTCGCCACCGTGACGCTGTGGTCGGAGGCCAATAAGAAGTACGCCGCAAAGCTCCGTGAGGTCGCGCCCTCGGCCGATCCGGCAACCCGCACCTATCTCGCCAAGTTCTCGCTGCCGGAAGCCGGCGACGACGTCTCGCTCGGCATGACGGCGACGCTGACGCTCGCCGATGCCGAGACCGAGCGCGTGGCGAAGCTGCCGCTGTCGGCGCTGTACAGCCAGGGCGGCGAGCCCTCGCTCTATGTCGTGGGCGACGCCGGCGAGATCACGCTGAAGCCGGTCAAGGTGAAGGCCTATGAGAGCAATTGCGTCGTGATCGCAGGCGGCGTGGAGGAGGGCGCGAAAGTGGTGGCGCTCGGGGTGCAGAAGCTCGACCCGGCCCAGAAGGTCCGCGTCGTGGCGTCGCTGTCGTTCTGATCCGTCGGGCGTAAACGGTTTTGAATATTGGAGGGTGACATGAAGCGCTTCAATCTGTCGGGCTGGGCGGTGAGCCATCCGACCCTGATCCTGTTCCTGATGATCGCGCTCGCCGCCGCCGGCTACTTCTCCTATCAGAAGCTTGGCCGCGCCGAGGATCCGTTCTTCACGGTGAAAGTGGTCAACGTCTCCGTGATGTGGCCGGGCGCCACTGCGAACGAGATGCAGACCCAGGTCGCCGATCCCATCGAGAAGAAGCTGCAGGAACTGCCGTATTTCGAGAAGGTGCAGACCTATTCCAAGCCGGCCTTCGTGGCGATGCAGGTGACGTTCCGCGATTCGACGCCGCCGAAGGACGTGCCTTATCTCTTCTATCTCCTGCGCAAGAAGCTGGTCGACGTGCAGGGCCAGTTGCCGCAGGGAATCCTCGGTCCCGTCGTCAATGACGAGTTCTCCGACGTCGATTCCATCCTCTATATGATGACCGGCGATGGCGCCGATTACGCGCAGTTGAAAAAGGCGGCCGAAGGCTTCCGCCAGCGGCTGCTGCGCGTGCCGGGGGTGACCAAGGTCGACTTCTACGGCACCCAGGACGAGCGCATCTATGTCGAGTTCTCCCACGCCAAGCTCGCTACGCTCGGCATCACCCCGCAGGCGCTGTTCGACTCGCTCGCCAAGCAGAACAATGTCACCCCGGCCGGCACGGTCGAGACGTCCTCGCAGCGCGTGCCGCTGCGCGTCACGGGCGCGCTCGACGGCGCCAAGGCGGTGGCTGAGACCCCGGTCGAGAGCAACGGCCGCGTGTTCCGGTTGGGCGATATCGCAACCGTCACCCACGGCTTCGTCGATCCGCCGACCTTCACCGTGCGCCAGGAAGGCAAGCCCGCGATCGGCATCGGCATCGTCACCGCCAAGGGCGCCAACATCCTCGAGCTCGGCAAGGACGTCGAGAAGGCGACCGCCGAATTTATGAAGGCGGTGCCGCAGGGCATCGAGGTCGAGCAAATCGCCGACCAGCCGAAGGTGGTCGAGCATGCGGTCAGCGAGTTCGTGCACTCCTTCGTCGAAGCGCTCGCGATCGTGCTGTTCGTCTCCTTCCTCGCGCTCGGCTGGCGCACCGGCATCGTGGTGGCGCTGTCGGTGCCCTTGGTGCTCGCGATCGTCTTCATCGTCATGAACGCGATGTCGCTCGACCTGCACCGCATCACCTTGGGCGCGCTGATCATCGCACTCGGCCTCCTGGTCGACGATGCCATCATCGCGGTCGAAATGATGGTGGTGAAGATGGAGCAGGGCTGGGACCGCATGCGCGCCGCATCGTTCGCCTGGGAATCCACGGCGTTTCCGATGCTGACGGGCACGCTGGTCACCGCAGCCGGCTTCCTGCCGATCGGCTTTGCCAATTCGGCGGTCGGCGAATATGCCGGCGGCATCTTCTGGATCGTCGCGATCGCGCTGGTCGCCTCCTGGTTCGTCGCGGTGATCTTCACACCCTATATCGGCGTGAAGCTGCTGCCCAACATCAAGGTGCATCATAACCACGATCCGCACGCGATCTACGAGACCCGGCTTTACCGCGGTTTGCGCGCGGTGGTGCAGTGGTGTGTCAATCACCGCATCACGGTGGTGGCGTCCACGGTCGGCGTGTTCGTCGCCTCGATCGTTGCCTTCGGCCACGTCCAGCAGCAGTTCTTCCCGCTCTCCGAGCGCCCCGAATTGTTCCTGCAGCTCCGCCTGCCGGAAGGCACCGCCTTCAACGTGACCGAGAAGGCCGTCAAGAAGGCCGAGGACCTGTTGAAGGGCGACAAGGATATTGCGACCTACACTGCCTATGTCGGCCAGGGCTCGCCGCGCTTCTGGCTCGGCCTTAACCCGCAACTGCCGAACGAGGCCTTCGCCGAGATCGTAATCCTGTCCAAGGACGTCGAGGCGCGCGAGCGCATCAAGGCCAAGATCGAGAATGCGGCGGCCAATGGCGCGCTGAACGAGGCGCGCGTGCGCGTCGACCGCTTCAATTTCGGCCCGCCGGTCGGCTTCCCCGTTCAGTTCCGCGTGATCGGTCCCGACGCCCAGAAGGTGCGCGATATCGCCTATCAGGTGCGCGACATCATGCGGCAGAACCCGAACGTCAAGGACGTGCAGCTCGACTGGAACGAGCAGTCGCCCTACCTGAAGCTCGTCGTCGACCAGGACCGTGCCCGCGCGCTGGGCCTCACGCCGCAGGAGGTCTCGCAGGCGCTGTCGATGCTGATCTCGGGCGCGCCGGTCACGACCATCCGCGACGGCATCGAGAAGGTCGGCGTCGTCGCCCGCGCCGTGCCGTCCGAGCGGCTCGATCTGGGGCGCGTCGGCGATCTCACGATCACCTCACGCAATGGTGTCGCGGTGCCGCTGCAGCAGATTGCCAAAATCGAATATGCTCATGAGGAGCCGATCCTGTGGCGGCGTAATCGCGACATGGCGATCACCGTGCGCTCCGACGTCGTCGACGGCGTACAGGCACCCGATGTCACCAACCAGATCTCGCCCAAGCTCAAGGAGATCCAGAACCATCTCGAGCCGGCCTACCGGATCGAGCCGGGCGGCGCGTTCGAGGAATCGGCCAAGGGCAATGCCTCGATCTTCGTGCTCTTCCCGATGATGGTGCTGGTGATGCTGACGCTGCTGATGATCCAGCTCCAGAGCTTCTCGCGCCTGATCCTGGTGTTCCTGACGGCGCCGCTCGGCATCGTCGGCGCTTCGCTGGGCCTGAACGTCGCCAACCAGCCGTTCGGCTTCGTGGCGCTGCTCGGCCTGATCGCGCTCGCCGGCATGATCATGCGCAACACCGTGATCCTGGTCGATCAGATCGAGACCGATGTTGCCCACGGCCTGACACGCAAGGAGGCGATCGTGGAGGCCACGGTCCGCCGCGCCCGCCCGGTGGTGTTGACCGCACTGGCCGCGATCCTGGCGATGATCCCGCTGTCGCGGTCGGCGTTCTGGGGCCCGATGGCGATCACCATCATGGGCGGCCTGTTCGTCGCGACCTTCCTGACGCTCTTGTACCTGCCGGGCCTTTATGCCCTATGGTTCCGCAAGAGCCTGGAGGAGAGCGGCGCGGGCGAGGAAGCCGCTTCGGCGGCGCAGCATGACGGCAATGCACGCCCGGCAATTCCGCTTGCTGAAGCCGCTGAATAGTTGAACAGTGAACACATAATTGAGTCCTCACAGATGACGCTGGTTTCGGAACATATCGAGAGTGACACTCGGGAGCGGATTCTCGTGGTGGCCGAACGGCTGTTCCGTCAGATCGGCTATCAGAAGACCACCGTCGCCGACATCGCCAAGGAGCTCCGGATGAGCCCTGCCAACGTGTATCGCTTCTTCGATTCGAAGAAGGCGATTCACGAGGGCGTAGCGCGGACGCTGATGGGCGAGGTCGAAATCGAGGCGCAGCGGATCGCGCAGGCACAGGGGCCGGCGGCTACACGCCTGCGCGACCTGATGAAGACCGTCAACCGCATGAACACCGAGCGCTATGTTGGCGACTCCAAGCTGCACGAGATGGTCGAAATCGCGATGCAGGAGGACTGGGGCGTCTGCGTGGCCCATATGGAAATGATCGCCTCCACCATCGGCCTGGTGATCGGGCAGGGAGCGGCTTCCGGCGAGTTCGAGGCTCCGGACGTGCAGCTCGCCTCGCTGTGCGCCTGCACCGCGATGATACGCTTCTTCCACCCGCAGATGATCGCCCAATGCGCCACCAAGCCGGGCCCGACCATCGACCAGATGATCGATTTTGTGATCGCGGGCCTCTCGCCGCGTGGTAAGTAAGCTGGGCTACGAACAACAGAGAGAGCCCAGCGTGACCGCGAAAGACCTGCATTATTACGAGCCGAAGAACGGCCACGGCCTCAAGCACGATCCCTTCAACGCCATCATCGCCCCGCGCCCGATCGGCTGGATCTCCTCGCGCGACACCAAGGGCCACGTCAATCTCGCGCCCTACAGCTTCTTCAACGGCTTCTGCTACGTCCCGCCGATCATCGGCTTTTCCTCGACGTCCTGGAAGGACAGCGTTGCCAACATCCAGGAGACCAAGGAGTTCGTCTGGAATCTCGCCACTATGGATTTGGCGAAGCAGATGAACGAGACCGCCGCCCACGTCGCCCGTGATGTCAGCGAGTTCACGATCGCCGGCTTGACAGCGGCGCCCAGCAAGATCGTCAACGTGCCGCGGGTGGCGGAGAGTCCCGTGTCCTTCGAGTGCAAGCTGACCCAGATCGTCCAGCTTGAGGGCGCCAATGGCGAGAAGGCGCAGGCCTGGCTCACGCTCGGCGAAGTCGTCGCCGTCCACATCGACAAGGCCATGATCAAGGACGGCGTCTACCAGACCGCCGCCGCGCGCCCCATCGTCCGCGCCGGCCGGCGCGGCGACTATTTCGAGATCCGGCCTGAGGCCATGTTCGAGATGGTCCGCCCGGATTAGGTGGGACGCGTAGATGCGTAGTCCGGGTGAAGCGCAGCGCAACCCGGGATAATCGAATCCGTTTGCGAGATAACCCCGGATTGCGCTGCGCTCCATCCGGGCTACGAAGCTCATCCCGGGAACTGGCACCGCGCTTCGGTCGTTATATCGACCGCGTCAATTCGCGCCAATTTGCCAGCGAAGTGTTCACTTCTGTCGGCCACTTTCCGCTAAAATATGCTGGAACGCGCCGCCGATCATGAGGATACCGCCATGAGTTTCCGTCGCGACTTCGTCACCAAGCCGATCTTTGGGTTCGCCCGCGGCGTGATGCCGACCATGTCGGACACCGAGCGCGAGGCGCTGGAAGCCGGCGACGTCTGGTGGGATGCCGACCTCTTCAGTGGCAATCCCGATTGGTCGAAGCTGCTCGCCTATCCCCAAGCCGAACTCACGGACGAGGAAAAGGCCTTCTTGAGCGGCCCCGTAAACGAGCTCTGCAGGATGCTCGACGAATGGAAGATCTTCTGGGAGTGGCGCGACCTGCCGCGCGAGGTCTGGGACTTCATCAAGCGCGAAAAATTCTTCGGCATGATCATCCCGAAGGAATTCGGCGGCCTCGGCTTCTCGCCTTATGCGCATTCCGAGGTGGTGCGAAAACTCTCCTCGCGCTCGCTGACCGCCGCCGTCACCGTGATGGTGCCGAACTCGCTCGGCCCCGGCGAGCTGCTGATGCGCTTTGGCACCAAAGAGCAGCAGGAGAAATGGCTGCCGCGCCTGGCCTCGGGCCACGACATCCCGTGCTTCGGCCTCACCAGCCCGGAAGCAGGATCGGATGCGGCCTCGATGGTCGACACCGGCATCATCTGCAAAGGCAATTTCGAGGGCGTTGAGGTGATCGGCCTGCGCCTCAACTGGCACAAGCGCTACATCACGCTCGGACCGGTCGCCACGTTGCTCGGCCTCGCCTTCAAGGCTTACGATCCCGATCATCTCCTCAGTGACCAGGAAGAGCTCGGCATCACGGTCGCGCTGATCCCGACCCATCTGCCCGGCGTTACGATCGGCCACCGCCATCTGCCGGCGATGCAGGTGTTCCAGAACGGCCCGAACCGGGGCCACGACGTTTTCATCCCGCTCGACTACATCATCGGCGGCAAGGAGCGCCTTGGACAAGGCTGGAAGATGCTGATGACGGCGCTCGCCGCCGGCCGCGGCATCTCGCTGCCGTCATTGTCGGCTGCCGGCGCCGCCTATGCCGCGCGCACCACCGGCGCCTATGCCCGCATCCGCGAACAGTTCGGCATCTCAATCTCCAAGTTCGAAGGCGTCGAGGAGCCGCTCGCCCGCATCGTCGGCACCGCCTACCTGCTCGATGCCGCGCGGCGATTGACCTGCGCCGCGCTGAACGCGGGCCATCATCCCGCGGTCATCTCCGGCATCATGAAACTGCACGCCACCGAGCGGATGCGGATCGCGATCGACGACGCCATGGACATCCATGGCGGCAAGGCCGTGATTGACGGGCCGCAAAACTATCTCGGCAATCTGCATCGCGCGGTGCCGGTCGGCATCACCGTGGAAGGCGCCAATATCCTCACCCGCAATCTGATCGTGTTCGGCCAGGGCGCGATCCGCGCCCATCCTTATCTGCTCGAGGAGATGACCGCGCTTGGCGAAGCCGACCGTGCCAAGGGCCTGGACGCCTTCGACAAGGCGGTATGGAAGCATATCGGCCACACCTTCAAGACCATGTTCCGCGCGATGGGGCGAAGCTGGACCTTCGGCCTGTTCGCACCGGCGCCCGATGCGGGCGACGCCACGAAATTCTACCGCCAGCTCTCGCGCTACTCTTCGGCCTTTGCGATTTGCGCCGACATGGCGCTGCTCACGCTCGGCGGCGCGCTCAAGCGCAAGGAGATGCTCTCGGCCCGTTTCGGCGACATCCTCTCCGAGCTCTATCTGCTCTCCGCCGCGCTCAAGCGCTGGCAGGATGAAGGCCGACAGAAGGAAGATTTCGCCGCGCTCGAATGGTGCATGGCGAGCGGCTTCAAGACCATCGAGAACCGTTTTGCGGAGATCCTCGCCAACCTGCCGAACCGCTTCATTGCAGGCTTCCTGAAGCTCTTGATCCAGCCGTTCGGCGCCCGCGTGCTCGGTCCTTCCGACCGCGTCGTGCATCAATGCGCCGCGCTGGTGCTGGAGCCGTCGGCCGCGCGCGATCGCATCACGCCCGATCTGGCCTTCGTCGAAGACGACGGCGGTGTGGCGCGGCTGGAGAAGGCCTTCCGCCTGTTCACCGCGACCGAGGATATCGCCAGGCACATGCGCGCCGCGCGCCTGCGCGATCCACACGAAGCGGTGAGGAAGGGCGTCATCACCCAATCCGATGCCGACCAGCTCATAGCCGCCCGCGCGGCGGTCGCCGCGGTGATCGAGGTCGACGATTTCGCGCCCGAGGCGCTGTCGCCGATTTACAGGAAGGGCGCCGACGTGCATCAGTTCTTCCAGGAATTGGGAGAGCAGAGGGCTGCGAGCTGATGGCGCGACCGGTCTTTATTGTTGACGGCAGCCGCACGCCGTTCCTGAAGGCGCGCTCCGGTCCAGGACCGTTCACGCCTGTTGACCTTGCCGTGCAATGCGGCCGGCCGCTATTGGCGCGGCAGCCGTTCGCGCCCGATGCCTTCGATCAGGTGATCCTCGGCTGCGTCAATGTCATTGCCGACGAGATGAACCCGGCGCGTGTCGCCGCGCTCCGGCTCGGCATGGGCGAGAAGATGGTCGCCTTCACCGTGCAGATCAATTGCGGCTCCGGCATGCAGTCGATCGACACCGGTTATCGCTATATCCGCGAAGGCACAGCCGATCTCATCCTCGCCGGCGGCGCCGAGGCGCTTAGCCACGCGCCTCTGGTCTGGTCGAACGCCGGCGTGCGCTGGTTCGCTGGCCTCGCCGGCGCCAAGGGCATGGGTGCGAAGATCGCCGCCTTCTTCAAGCTCCGCCCCGGCTATTTCAAGCCGATCATCGGCCTGGAGCGCGGGCTGACCGATCCCATCACCGAGCTCAACATGGGGCAAACAGCCGAGGTCGTCGGCCATCTCTTCGGCATCACCCGCGCACAATCGGATGCCTACGCCGCAGAGAGTCACCGCCGTCTGGCGAAAGCGCAAGCCGAAGGCTGGCTGAAGGGCGAAGTCGAGACGTCGTTCTCGCGCGACGGCAGGTTCTACGATCACGACGACGGCGTCCGCCCGGACTCGACGCCGGAGACCTTGGCAAAACTCAAGCCGGTCTTCGAGCGCCCATGGGGCCAGGTCACCGCGGGCAATTCCTCGCAGATCACCGACGGCGCCTCCTGGGTGATCCTCGCTTCCGAGGAGGCGGTGGCCAAGCACGGGCTGAAGCCGAAGGCCGTCATCCTCGACAGCCAGTGGGCCGCGCTCGATCCTAGCATCATGGGGCTCGGACCCGTGCTCTCGGCGACCGCGCTCTTGAAGCGCAATGACTTGAGCTTGCAGGATGTCGAGACCTGGGAGTTGAACGAGGCTTTTGCGACGCAGGTGCTCGGCTGTCTTGCGGCCTGGAACGATGAAAAATTCTGTCGCGAGATCCTCGGTCTCGACGGCGCGGCGGGCGAAATTGATCGTGCGAAGCTCAACGTCGATGGCGGCGCGATCAGCCTTGGCCATCCCGTCGGCACCAGCGGCAACCGCATCGTGCTGCATCTCGTCAACGCCATGAAGCGGCTCGGCACGCGGCGCGGCATCGCCACCGAATGCATCGGCGGCGGGCAGGGCGGCGCCATGCTGATAGAGACGGTGTGATCATGGATTCGCAGATCATGAACGTCCTTGCCGACCGCGTGCTCGAACTCGGGCCCGCGCCGGAAGCCGGTCCCTACAAGCATTTCAAGCTGACGCGCGATGGCGACGGGATCGCCTGGCTCCTGTTCGACCGTGAAGGCGCCAGCGCCAACACGCTGAACGCCGAAGTGCTCGAGGAATTCGATGCGGTGCTGGCCGCGCTCGAAAGCCAGCGGCCGACCGCCCTCGTCATCCGCTCGGCGAAGACAAGCGGCTTCATCGCCGGCGCCGATGTCAACGAATTCCGCGGCGCCAGCGATGCGCGCCTGGTCGAAGCCGAGATCGGCCGAGCGCATGCGGTGATCGACCGGCTCGAAGCGCTGCGCGTGCCGACGGTCGCCGTGATCCACGGTTTCTGCCTTGGCGGCGGCCTCGAAGTCGCGCTGGCCTGCCAGTCGCGGATCGCCATTGATGGCGCGCGGTTCGGCTTTCCCGAGGTGATGCTCGGTCTGCATCCCGGCTTAGGTGGCACCGTGCGCTTCACGCAGCTCGTCAACCCGATGCAGGCGATGAGCCTGATGCTGACGGGCAAGACCATCGATGCGCGCCGCGCCAAATCGCTCGGCCTGGTCGATGCGGTAACGCAGGAGCGTCATGTCAGGAACGCGGTGAAGGACGCCGTGTTCGGCCGCATGAAGCGCGGTAGGCCCGGGCCGGTCAACACGATCCTGAACTTCGGCCCGGTGCGCGGCTTCCTCGCCTCCCGCATGCGCAGCGAGGCCGCCAAGGCCGCGCCGCAGGCGCATTATCCCGCGCCCTACGCGCTGATCGACCTATGGGAAAAATACGGCAGCGAGAAGCAGGCGATGCTTGCGGCCGAGAAGCGTTCCTTCGCCGAATTGATGGTGACGCCGACCGCGCAGAACCTGATCCGGGTCTTCTTCCTGCGCGAGCAGATGAAGAAGCTCGCAGGAGGCGGCAACAGGATCGCGCATGTTCACGTCATCGGGGCCGGTGCGATGGGGGGCGATATCGCGGCATGGTGCGCAGGGCAGGATCTACGCGTCACGCTGTCGGACATGAAGCCGGAGCCGATCGCAAGCGCGATCAAACGCGCCAATGATCTCTATGGGAAGATCATCCGCAAGCGCACGGAGGTGCGCGATGCACTTGATCGGCTGATCCCGGACATGGATGGCGAGGGCGTGCGTAATGCCGATCTCATCATCGAGGCGGTGCCGGAAAAGCTCGAGCTGAAGCAGAAGGTCTATGCCGGCATCGAGCCGAAGATGAAACCGGGCGCAATTCTTGCGACCAACACCTCCAGCATCCCTCTGCAGGATCTGCGCGCGACGCTGGAAAAGCCCGCGCGCTTGCTCGGTCTGCACTTCTTCAATCCGGTCTCGCGATTGCAGCTCGTCGAGGTCGTCAGCCATGACGGCACCGACGCCGAGCTGTTGAAGCAAGCGCTCGCTTTCGTCGGCGCCATCGACCGCCTGCCGCTGCCCGTGAAGAGCTCGCCGGGTTTCCTCGTCAACCGCGCGCTGACGCCCTACATGCTGGAAGCGATGCTGCTGCTGGACGAGAAGGTCGACAAATCAGTCATCGATGCGGCGGCAAAGAAGTTCGGCATGCCGATGGGCCCGATCGAGCTTGCAGACCAGGTCGGCCTCGATATCTGCCTCGATGTCGGCGACATGCTGCGCTCGAAATTCGGCGACCTCTTGCCGCCGACACCGGCGTGGCTGCGCGAGAAGGTCGCCAAGGGCGAGCTCGGCCGCAAGACCGGCAAGGGCTTTTACGTCTGGAAGGACGGCAAGCGGGAGCAAACAGCTCCGGCGTTAGCCACCGAACCGACACAGGAAATGATCGATCGTCTCGTGCTGCCGATGTCGAACGTCTGCGTCGCCTGCCTGCGCGAGGGGATCGTGGATAATGCTGACGTGGTCGACGGCGCGATGATCTTCGGCACCGGCTATGCGCCGTTCCGCGGCGGTCCTTTGAATTACGCCCGCATGCGCGGTGTCGAGAATGTGGTGTCTGCCTTGCAGGCACTCGAGCAAAAATTCGGCGGCCGTTTTGCGCCCGACGCCGGCTGGGAGAGTTTCAAGTGACTGACACCAAAGTTCCGCTGGCACAAACGAGCCGCAAGGCGATCTCTGCATCCGCACGCTGGCGATGCCTGCGGATACCAACGCCAATGGCGACATCTTCGGCGGCTGGCTGCTGAGCCAGATGGATCTCGGCGGCGGCGTGTTCGCCTCGAAGGTCGCGCGATCGCGCACCGTGACGGTCGCGATCGAGGCGATGAATTTTCGTAAAGCTGTCTATGTCGGCGATCTCGTCTCGGTGCACGCCAACCTTGTGCGCATCGGTCGCACCTCGATCACCGTCCATCTCGAAGCCTGGGTGCTGCGCCGGAAAGAGCGGCAATCGATCCTGGTGACCGACGGCAATTTTACCTACGTCTCGATTGACGACCACGGCAATCCGCAGCCGATCCAGCGCGATGGCGCGACGCTTGCGACGTAGAGCATGGTCCGGAAAAGTGGCAGCCGGTTTTCCCTGCGACAAACGCGGAGCGTTTGCGCGGAGATCATGCTCAAACAAAGATAAGATCACGATCCGATCTCAAATCGGATTGTGATCTGGACGTCTCATCGCTTACACATGATTGTTATCAGCCGCTCGTATCCCACCTCTCGCGAAAGCAGGTGATTCGGTGCTCGGAGGGCCGAGCAAGTGCGGTCATTTCGTGGCGCCAAGCATCGGTTTTCGCATGACACGGCGGCGAGGCCTGAGGAACAATCAGGCTCTCTTCCCGTTATTGGCCCGCACTTCAATCGGGACTGGGAATGTCTGATACCTACATAATCGAAGTCGGCTCCAATCCGGCCGGAATCGTCGTACGCGATGAGCGTGGCTATCGCTTCTTCGCAGCCAGTCATCAGTTCAACCGGCTCGAAGGCCAGGTCTTCCGCAACGCCCGCGAAGCCGAACGCGCCGCCCGCCGCCTCGCCGACGGCGAGTTGAAGCTGGCATCATAGATTCCAGGACGGTCTCTCCGTCTTCCCTTGCGAAAGCAGGGACCCATAACCACAATCGTGTGTGTGGCATGAGCAAGTAGTTGCGGCGGAGCACACTACATAGGCCTGTGGTTATGGGTCCCGGCTCCCGGCTTAAGGCTTCGCCGCGGCGCGCAAGGCCGGGACGACGCCTGGAGACGATGACGCCTTAATCGGCGACGTCTCCTGCGTTGACCTTGGCGCCAAACCGCCGCAGCATGCGGCTTTCGATGCCGCAAGGTGCCGCCGTGCCCGTATTGACCCATCGCCAGACCGAAATCCTCAACCTCGCGCGCGCCTTTGGCCGCGTGATGGTGGAGGACTTGGCAAAACGTTTCGAAGTCTCCGCGCAGACCATCCGCAAGGACCTCAACGATCTCTGCGACCGCCGTTCGCTGACGCGCATCCATGGCGGCGCGATCATCGCGTCCGGCGTGGAAAATCTTGCCTATGAGGCGCGGCGCTTCGTCGCCGCCGAGGAGAAGAAGGCGATCGGGGCAGCGGCTGCGGCGCGCATTCCGAACGGCTGCTCGCTCTTCATCAACATCGGCACCACGACGGAGGAGGTCGCGAGCGCGCTGACCTCGCATGAGGGTCTGCTCGTCATCACCAACAACCTCAATGTCGCGATGCTGCTCTATCGCCATCCCCGCATCGAGGTAGTGGTGGCAGGCGGCACCGTGCGCCGCGCCGACGGCGCCGTGGTCGGCTCCACCGCGACGCAACTGATCGGCCAGTTCAAGGTCGACTACGCGATCATCGGCGCGTCGGCGATCGACGAGGAGGGGGCGCTTTTGGATTTCGACTATCGCGAAGTCCAGGTCGCCCAGGCCATCATCGCCAACGCCCGCAACGTGATGCTGGTGGCGGACTCAACAAAACTCCGCCGCAGCGCCCCGGTCCGCATCGCCCATATCAGCCAGATCCAGACTTTTATTACCGACACCGAATTGCCGGCAGGACTCGCCAACATCTGCCACAGCAGAGGCATCGAGGTGGTCGTGGCGATGGATAAGCCCGCCGCCGATATCGACGACACGGCGCCCGAGCCCGCACCGGTGACACTGCGAAGCGTCTAGCACCGCCGGTGGCCTCGCCCTTCGAGACGCCTGCTTCGCAGGCTCCTCAGGGGTGAGGAGATAGATGCGAGCGCGCCGCTTTCTCCCCCGTCATTGCGAGCGGAGCGACTTGTCCGCCGTAGCTCAACGAGCGAAAGCGGAAGCAATCCATCTCGCCACTTGCGGAGGCATGGATTGCTTCGTTGCCGGCCGCCAGATCCTCATCCTGAGGAGCGCGGAACGCGCGTCTCGAAGGATGAGGCCCCGATTTCGCCTTTCAACTCCCCGTCCCCAGGTCGTGAACCCCTGGTTCCCCATTTTCGGTTTGCTTTCGTTTTCCTTTGTGATCTAATCAAATCCGAAAGCGAAAGCGCCGAAAGCGAACGCGTGCGGCCGGGGAAGCGTCTGTTGGATCGGATTTTCGACCTCGCAATCATTGGGGGCGGCATTAACGGCTGCGGCATCGCGCGCGACGCGGTGGGCCGGGGTAATTCCGTGTTCCTCTGCGAAATGAATGACTTAGCGAGCGGGACGTCGTCCTGGTCGACCAAGCTCGTGCATGGCGGGCTGCGCTATCTCGAATATTACGAGTTCCGCCTGGTCCGCGAAGCCCTGATCGAGCGCGAGATTCTCTGGCAGATCGCGCCCCACATCATCCGCCCCCTGCGTTTCGTTTTGCCGCACCACGCCGGCCTGCGCCCGGCCTGGCTGCTCCGGCTCGGGCTGTTCCTTTATGATCACATCGGCGGCCGGCACCTGCTGCCGCCGACACGGACGGTGGACCTCACCCGCGACGAGGTCGGCAAGCCCCTGATCAAGAATCGCTACGTCAAAGGGTTCGAGTATTCGGACTGCTTCGTCGACGACGCGCGGCTGGTCGTGCTGACCGCGCGCGATGCGGCCGATCGCGGGGCAGAGATTTGCACGCGTACCCGCGCCGTCGAGATCAGGCAGGCCGACGGCCTCTGGAATGTCACGGTCGAGGACGACGGCAGCGGCGCGCGGCGGACGGTGCGGGCGCGTGCGCTGGTCAATGCCGGCGGCCCTTGGGTCGAAGAGGTGCTGGCTTCGGGCGCCGGCGTCAACGCGCGCGCAAAAGTGCGGCTGGTGCAGGGCTCGCATATCGTCGTGAAGAAGCTTTACGACCACGACCGCGCTTACATCTTCCAGAACGCGGATGGCCGCATCGTCTTCGTGATTCCTTACCAGGGTGAGTTCTCGCTGATCGGTACCACCGACCGCGACTACGACGGCGACCCCGCCAAGGTGAAGGCGACGGAGGAGGAGATCAGCTATCTCTGCTCCTCCGTCAGCGAGTATCTGGCGAGGCCAGTGAAGCCGGAGGATGTGGTCTGGACCTATTCCGGCGTGCGCCCGCTCTATGATGACGGCGCGAGCGAGGCAAAGGCCGCGACGCGCGACTACGTGTTCGAGCTCGATACGCCCGGCGGCGTGCCGCTGCTCTCGATCTATGGCGGCAAGATCACGACCTACCGGCGATTGGCCGAAGAAGCGCTGGAGCGGCTTGCGCCCTACTTGCCCAGTGCAACAGCCAGTGAGGGCTGGACCGGCAAGGCGCCGCTGCCCGGTGGCGAGATGGATGTCTCCGCGGTCGACGCGCTCGCTGCGGAACTGGTGCGCGACTATCCGTTCCTGTCGGCGGCGCATGCGAGCCGGCTCGCGCATGCCTACGGCACGCGTGCGACAAAAGTACTCGGCAGCGCGGAATCGATCGGCGATCTCGGAAAGTCCTTCGGCGCCACCTTGACGGAAAGCGAAGTCAGGTACCTGATGGCGAACGAATGGGCGTTGACCGCCGAAGACATCGTCTGGCGCCGCTCCAAATTGGGTTTGAGGATGTCGGCCGCCGAGATATCGGCGCTCGACGAATGGATCGCCGCTCATGGCCTGTCCGGCGAACGCCCGCTGCGCGAAGCGGGAGGACGGCCATGAGCGTCACGCTCGACCACGTCACGCGCACCGTGGACGGCATCCCGGCCATCCACGATGTCTCGCTGACGCTCGAGCGCGGCACGCTCAGCGTGCTGCTTGGGCCGACGCTATCAGGCAAGACCTCGATCATGCGGTTGCTCGCCGGCCTCGACAAGCCGACCACCGGCCGCGTGCTGGTCGACGGCAAGGACGTCACCGGCATCGACGTGCGCCAGCGCTCGGTCGCGATGGTCTATCAGCAGTTCATCAACTATCCCTCGCTCTCGGTCTATGAGAACATCGCCTCGCCGTTGCGTGTGCAGGGTCGGCCGCGCGAGGAGATCGACAAGCGCGTGGCGGACGCGGCAAAGCTGTTGCGGCTTGAGCCCTTTCTGAAGCGCACGCCGCTGCAATTGTCCGGCGGTCAGCAGCAGCGCACCGCGATTGCACGCGCACTGGTCAAGGGCGCGGACCTCGTTTTGCTTGACGAGCCGCTCGCCAATCTCGATTACAAGCTGCGCGAGGAATTGCGCACCGAACTGCCGCGCATCTTCGAGGCGTCAGGCGCGATCTTCGTCTACGCCACCACCGAGCCGTCGGAAGCGCTGCTGCTCGGCGGCGACACCATCTGCATGTGGCAAGGCCGCGTGCTGCAGGCCGGCGCCAGCTCGAAAGTGTATCGGCAGCCCGAGACGCTGCGCGTCGCCCAGGTCTATTCCGATCCGCCGCTCAACATCGTCAATATCGAAAAGAAGAACGGCGCTGTGTACTATCCCGGCGGCATGCAGGCGCCGCCGGCCGGACTCTATCTGGGCCTTGCCGATGGCGCCTATCGCGTCGGTTTCCGCGCGCACCAGCTCGAAGTCGGCCACCACGCCGCCGGCCGCCATACCTTCCGGGCGACCGTCACGGTGACCGAGATCACCGGCTCCGAAAGCTTTGTCCACCTGCAGCACGGTTCCGCCAACTGGGTCGCGGTGCTGCATGGCGTGCATGAATATGAGCCCGGGCAGGCGCTCAACGCGGCGCTCAATCCGGATGATATCTTCGTGTTCGACCTGGCCGACCGCCTGGTCGCAGCCCCTGGCCGGAATTGAGGGAGATGGCGCATGGCCCGCATTGACCTCGTCGATCTCGCGCACTCCTACAGCGGCAATGACGCGCCGCCGGAATCCTTCGCGCTGAAGCCGGTGACGATGACCTGGCGGCAGGGCGGCGCCTATGCGCTGCTCGGCCCTTCCGGTTGCGGCAAGACCACGCTGCTCAATCTGATCTCGGGGATCGTGACGCCGTCGCGCGGACAGATCCTGTTCGACGGCAAGGACATCACGCCGCTGTCGACGCAGAAGCGCAACATCGCGCAGGTGTTCCAGTTCCCGGTCATCTACGACACCATGACGGTCGGCGAGAATCTGGCCTTCCCGCTGAAGAACCGCGGCGTGCCGAAGGCGGAGATATCAGCGCGCGTGAAGCGGATCGCCGAGCTGCTCGACCTTGCGCCCTACCTTAACCGCAAGGCGACGCGGCTCACCGCCGATGCCAAGCAGAAGATCTCGCTCGGTCGCGGATTGGTGCGATCCGACGTCGCCGCGATCCTGTTCGACGAGCCGCTGACCGTCATCGACCCCGAATTGAAATGGCAGTTGCGTTCGAAATTGAAGGCGCTGCACCGCGAGCTCGATCTCACGATGATCTATGTCACCCACGACCAGACGGAGGCACTGACCTTCGCTGACACCGTCGTCGTCATGCATGACGGCCGCGTGGTGCAGAGCGGCTCGCCGGCCGAACTGTTCGATAAGCCCGCGCACACCTTTGTCGGCTATTTCATCGGCTCGCCCGGCATGAACATCGTGCCGGCTCACGTCGATGGACGCGAAGCGCGGATCGATGGCCACACCATCGGCCTGCACCGCAATTACGGCGTGCTGCCCGCGGACGCGAAAATCGAGATCGGGGTGCGGCCCGAATTCGTCGACATCGCGCCGCCCGCCTCCGGCCTGCTCGCGGCGACGATCGAGCGGATCGACGATCTCGGCCGCATCCGCTTTGCGCGGGTGCGCGTCGGCGATTCCAAATTCGCGGCACGTGTGCCGCCGGGATTTTCGGTGCCCGACAACGTGGCCGGGCTCGTGTTCGATCCCGCGCATGTGCACGTCTATGCCGACAGCCGCTTGGTCGAGGGGGTTGCGTGATGGACAAGACGGTCAACCAGAAAGCCTGGTTCCTGGTTCTGCCGGTGTTCCTGGTGGTGGCGTTCTCCGCGATCATTCCGCTGATGACGGTCGTGAACTATTCGATGCAGGACACGTTCGGCAACAACCAGTTCTTCTGGAACGGCGTCGGCTGGTTCAAGGAATTGCTCGATCCCACGACCGACCTCGGCGAGCGCTTCTTCGCCTCGCTGTGGCGCAACCTGATCTTCTCCGCGATCATCCTCGCGATCGAGATCCCGCTTGGCATCGTGGTCGCGCTGTCGATGCCGCGCGAGGGCTGGACCGTCGCGGTCTGCCTCGTGATCCTGGCGCTGCCGCTGCTGATCCCGTTTAACGTGGTCGGCACCATCTGGCAGATCTTCGGCCGTCCCGACATCGGCCTGCTCGGCTACACGCTGAACAGCCTGGGTATCCCTTATAACTACGTTTCCAACGAGTTCGACGCCTGGGCGACCGTGATCGTGATGGACGTCTGGCACTGGACCAGCCTGGTGGCGCTGCTCTGCTACGCCGGCCTGAAGTCGATTCCTGATGCGTACTATCAGGCAGCGCAGATCGACGGCGCCTCGCGCTGGGCGGTGTTCCGCGCGATCCAATTGCCGAAGATGAACCGCGTGCTCCTGATCGCGGTGCTGCTCCGCTTCATGGACAGTTTCATGATCTATACCGAGCCGTTCGTCGTCACCGGCGGCGGGCCGGGCAATTCGACTACCTTTATCTCGATCGAGCTGGTCAAGATCGCGCTCGGCCAGTTCGATCTCGGCAAGGCCGCGGCGTTGTCGCTGGTCTACAACCTCATCATCCTGATCGTCTGCTGGGTGTTCTACACCGTCATGACCAATGCCGGCGCCGAGCGCCCGCAAAAAGAGGGAGCTGTGTGATGGGCACGATTCCCGGGCGCCGCCTCATCATCTCGCTGTTCCTGATCTTCCTGTTGTTGCCGATCTACTGGCTCATCAACATGAGCTTCAAGACCAACAGCGAGATCGTCTCGACCATGACGCTGTGGCCGCACCAGCCGACGATCGAGAACTACATGCGCATTTTCACCGACGAAAGCTGGTATTCCGGCTACATCAACTCGCTGAAATATGTGATCATCAACACCGTGATCTCGATCTCGGTGGCGCTGCCCGCGGCTTACGCGTTCTCGCGCTATCGCTTCCTCGGCGACAAGCACCTGTTCTTCTGGCTGCTGTCGAACCGCATGGCGCCGGCCGCGGTCTTTGCGCTGCCGTTCTTCAATCTCTATTCGGCGATCGGCCTGTTCGATACGCCCTGGGCGGTGGCGCTGGCGCATTGCATCTTCAACGTTCCGCTCGCGGTCTGGATCCTCGAAGGCTTCGTCTCCAGCGTGCCGCGCGAGATCGACGAGACCGCGTTCCTCGACGGCTATTCCTTTCCGCGCTTCTTCATCAAGATCCTGGTGCCCTTGATCGCAAGCGGCATCGGCGTGGCCGCCTTCTTCTGCTTCATGTTCTCCTGGGTCGAGCTGCTGCTCGCGCGCACGCTCACCTCTGTCTATGCCAAGCCGATCTCCGCGGTGATGACGCGCACGGTTTCCGCTGCCGGCATGGATTGGGGCCTCTTGGCGGCCGCCGGCGCGCTCACCATCATCCCGGGCGCTCTCGTGATTTGGTTCGTCCGCAACTATATCGCCCGCGGCTTCGCGCTGGGCCGCGTGTAGGAGGCGCCTCATGGAAAGTATCGCATGGATGGCCTGGACGCTGCCGACGGCGATCTTCTTCGCGCTGCTCGGCATGACGCTGGCGGTGATGACCTGGCTCGCGGTCGCCTATCCCGAGGCCGAGCGCGTCGGCGTGCTCAGGATTCCAACCACGCGCGGCGATCGTCTCTTCATCTCGCTGGTGCTCGCCGCCGTCATCCATCTCGTCTGGATCGGCGTCGTCGGCGCCGACTCCATCACCACGCTACCCATTGGGGAAGAGGGCGTCGAGGTTTCGAGCCTGTGGCTCGCCACACTGATTTCGCTTGCCACGGCCGTTGTGATTTTCCGCACCGTCTGAGGAAGTGAAGAAGAGCAGATCCGGGATCAACCCGGACCTGGATTTTAATTTGTCGCCATAACCGGAGGAACCGCCATGCGACACTTGAGAGGAAGGAACCTGACCAGGAGCCGTTGGCTCGCGATGACCAGCGCCGCCGCGCTGCTCGTGGCTGCCGCGGGCGTTGCCGCACCGGCGCGCGCCGACGACGCCGTCAACCAGCGGTGGATCGACAGCGAATTCCAACCTTCGACGATCTCGAAGGAAGAGCAGATGAAGGAGCTGCAGTGGTTCGCCAAGGCGGCCGAGCCCTTCAAGGGCATGGAAATCAACATCGTCTCGGAAACCATTACGACGCATGAATATGAGGCGAAGACGCTCGCCAAGGCATTCAGCGAGATCACGGGCATCAAGCTCAAGCACGACACCATCCAGGAAGGCGACGTGGTCGAGAAGCTGCAGACCCAGATGCAGTCCGGCAAGAACGTCTATGACGGCTGGATCAACGACAGCGACCTGATCGGCACGCATTTCCGCTACGGCCAGACCATCGTACTGTCGGACTACATGACCGGCGAGGGCAAGGACGTCACCGATCCCTATCTCGACGTCAACGACTTCATCGGCAAGTCGTTCACGACGGCGCCGGACGGCAAGCTCTATCAGTTGCCCGACCAGCAGTTCGCCAACGTCTATTGGTTCCGCTACGACTGGTTCACCAACCCCGACTACAAGGCCAAGTTCAAGGCCAAGTATGGCTACGAGCTCGGCGTGCCCGTGAACTGGTCGGCGTATGAAGATATCGCCGAGTTCTTCACCAACGACATCAAGGAGATCAACGGCGTCAAGGTCTACGGCCATATGGACTATGGCAAGAAGGACCCCTCGCTCGGCTGGCGCTTCACCGACGCCTGGCTGTCGATGGCGGGCAATGGCGACAGGGGCATCCCGAACGGTCTGCCGGTCGACGAGTGGGGCATCCGCATGGAAGGCTGCCGCCCCGTTGGTTCGTCGGTCGAGCGCGGCGGCGACACCAATGGTCCGGCCGCCGTCTACTCGATCACCAAATATCTCGAGTGGCTCAAGAAGTATGCCCCGCCGCAGGCGCAGGGCATGACCTTCTCCGAATCGGGCCCGGTGCCGGCGCAGGGCAACATCGCCCAGCAGATCTTCTGGTACACCGCGTTCACGGCTGACATGGTGAAGCCCGGCATTCCCGTCATGAACGCAGACGGCACGCCGAAATGGCGCATGGCCCCGTCGCCGCACGGCTCGTACTGGAAGGAGGGCATGAAGCTCGGCTATCAGGATGCCGGCTCGCTGACGCTGTTGAAGTCGACGCCGGCGGACCGCCGCAAGGCAGCCTGGCTCTATCTGCAGTTCATCGTCTCCAAGACGGTGTCGTTGAAGAAGAGCCATGTCGGTCTCACCTTCATCCGCGAGTCCGATATCTGGGACAAGTCGTTCACCGAGCGCGCGCCCCAGCTCGGCGGCCTGATCGAGTTCTACCGCTCGCCCGCGCGCGTGCAGTGGACCCCGACCGGCAACAACGTGCCTGACTATCCGAAGCTCGCTCAGCTCTGGTGGCAGAACATCGGCGATGCGTCGTCGGGTGCGAAAACGCCGCAACAGGCGATGGACGCGCTCGCCGCGGCGCAGGACTCGGTGATGGAGCGGCTCGAGAAATCAGGCGTGCAGGGCGCCTGCGGCCCGAAGCTGAACAAGAAGGAGAAGCCGGAATACTGGTTCGCCAAAGCCGAGAAGGACGGCACCATCGCGCCGCAGCGCAAGCTCGCCAACGAGAAGCCGAAGGGCGAGACGGTCGACTACGACACCCTGATCAAGTCGTGGCCCGCCACCCCGCCGAAGCGCGCCGAGGCGAAGTGATCTCTTGCAACGCCGTCATGGCCGGGCTTGTCCCGGCCATCCACGCGTCGCCGCGCGTGTGGAAAGACGTGGATGCCCGGGACAAGCCCGGGCATGACGGAGAGAGACAAAAGGCCGGGAGCAATCCCGGCCTTTCGTCATTCCGGGGCGCGAAGCGCGAGCTCTGACGTGCAAGTGCACATCAGAGAATCCATCGTGCTGCAGAGGATGCCGTGAAATGGATTCCGGGCTCGGCCCTGCGGGCCGCCCCGGAATAACGGTGGAAGAGATGTCGTCCTTTTCTCCCGTCATTGCGAGCGAAGCGAAGCAATCCATCTCTCCGCTTGCGGAAGTATGGATTGCTTCGTCGCTTCGCTCCTCGCAATGACGGCGGTGTTCGCGGCTACTGCGCCGCTTCCGCGGCCTCCAGCGTCGGATAGTCCGTGTATCCCTTCGCGCCGCCGCCGTAGAACGTGGCCTTGTCCCATTCGTTCAGCGCTGCGCCACTCTTCAGGCGCTCGACCAGGTCGGGATTGGAGATGAACAGCTTGCCGAACGCGATCAGGTCGGCGGCACCGGATTCCAGCACCTTGTTCGCCAGCGCGAAATCATAGCCGTTGTTCGCCACATATGCCTGCTTGAAGCGCTTGCGCAGCGACGCGTAGTCGAACGGCGCAACATCGCGCGGCCCACCGGTCGCGCCTTCGATGACGTGGATATAGACCAGCTTCAGCGCGTTGAGCCCATCGACGATGTAATCGAACAGCGGCTGCGGATTGGAGTCGGAGACGTCATTGGCTGGCGTCACCGGCGAGATGCGGATGCCGGTGCGCTCGGCGCCGACTTCCGCGGCAACTGCCTTGGAGACTTCCAGCATCAGCCGCGCGCGGTTCTCGATCGATCCGCCATAGGCGTCGGTGCGCTTGTTGGTGCCATCCTTGGCGAACTGGTCGAGCAGATAGCCGTTGGCGCCGTGGATCTCGACGCCGTCAAAACCGGCTTCGATCGCATTCGCCGCGCCGCGCCGGAAGTCTTCGATGATCCCAGGAATTTCGGCGAGCTCGAGCGCGCGGGGCTCGGACACGTCGGTAAAGCTGCCATTGACGAAGGTTTTGGTCTTGGCGCGGATCGCGGATGGCGCAACCGGCGCGCCGCCGTTCGGCTGTAGCAGGGTGTGGGAGATGCGGCCGACATGCCAGAGCTGGATGACAATGCGTCCGCCGCGCGCGTGCACGGCATCGGTAACCTTGCGCCATCCCGCAATCTGTTCCTTCGAATAGATGCCGGGCGTGTCCTGGTAGCCCTGGCCCTGCTGCGAGACCTGGCTCGCCTCGGTAATCAGAAGGCCGGCGGAGGCGCGCTGCGCGTAATAGTCGACCGCAAGCGGGCTCGGAACGAAGCTCGACGGTGCCGCCCGGTTGCGTGTCAACGGCGCCATCACCGCCCGATTGGGCAGCGTCAGCGGACCAAGCTTGAAGGGCTCGAACAGTTTGGAGGATTGGCTCATGGGGGCTTTCCGGAAATGAACGATACCCAACACTTGTGCATTGCGGCGATGGGCGCAATGCCCCAGTAGGATTTGTTCCAAATCAGGATGTGAGCAGCAAGAACGACCTCTTGAGCAGGTCCGTCACAGAGGCGGCATTTCCCGAAGCGGACTTACGTCCTAACGAACGGCCGGCATCGCCGCTTCCGTCGGCTGGGTGCGCCCGCGCATCCGCGCCAGCAGGTCCGCGGTCGGCCAGGAATCCGCCGGTAGTCCATATTTGATCTGCATCGCCTTCACGGCGCTACGGCTCGCCTGTCCGAGCACGCCGTCGACCTTGCCGACATTGAAGCCGGCGCGCACCAGGAGCTGCTGCAATTCCTTGATCTCGTTGAACGGCAATTGCGCCACGGGACCCGAAGGCCGCAGCATCGGCGGGCTGCCTGCGATGCGGGACGCCAGATAGCCTGCGGTGGTCGAATAGATCAGCGAATTATTCCATTCGGTGTAGGCGGCGAAATTGGCATAGGCCAGGAACGCCGGCCCATTTCGTCCCATCGGTAACAGCAGCGATGCGGGCATGTCGTCATTCGCTAGTGGACGTCCATCCGGATAGGTCACGCCGAGCTGCGCCCATTTTGAACGCGACAGCTTGTTCGTGAGATCGGCCTGGTCCCACGGAAAGTTGGAAGCGGTCACGCGCACTTCCTGCAGCCACGGCTCGCCGCGCCGCCACTTCAATCCGTTGGCGATATAGTTCGCAGTCGATCCGATCACGTCGGGTCCGCTGCTCAGGAGGTTGCGATGGCCATCGCCGTCGTAGTCGACGGCATAGTTGAAATAGTGCGTCGGCAGGAATTGCGTCTGCCCGAGCTCGCCGGCCCAGGAGCCGACCATCTCATCGGCCGAAAGGTCGCCGCGGTCGATGATCTTCAAGGCTGCGATGGTCTCGTTCTGGAACATCTCCGAGCGCCGGCAATCATAGGCAAGCGACACCAGCGAAGGCAGCGTCGGCAGATTGCCCATGTTGGCGCCGAAGTCGCTCTCCAGTCCCCAGAACGCCGCGATCACCGCCGGCGGCACGCCGTACTCCTTCTCCGCGCGCGCGAACGCCGCTGCATAGGTCTTGATGCGCTGCTGTCCCTGCTGCATCCGATAGGGCGCGGCCATTCGCCCCGCGAACTCGGTGAAGATCTGCCCGAACACGCGCTGCCCGCGGTCGCGGTTGACGATGCCCTGGTTGTAGACGAGGTAGGGCGAGGCTTCCGCGATCGCCTGCTGCGACACGCCTTCGGACACTGCGCGCTGCTTGAGATCGGCAAGGAAGCGCTCGAAGCTCTGGCCATTGTGGCAAGCCGCCGCGCGTGAGGAGGGCACCGCCGCAGGCCGCGCAGCCGCCGGTGCCTGACGTGTGGGTGCCGGCAACAATTGCTGCGCGGAGGCCGCAGATGCCGCAATCATCGCGACGGCCGCGATCGCAAATCGGGTCTTGAACATCAGAACTCGCCGGTAGGGGATGGGCTTACGAAAGATAGTAATGATCTTACGTGAAGCTTTGTGCTCGGGCTATCCCTCACTCCACCGTCGTCCCGGGCTTGGCCCGGGACCCATAACCACAAACGTGCATTGTTGTGCTAGGGTGCGGCTGCTTGCGCGCGCCACAACGACCATTTGGGGCTATGGGTCCCGGCCTTCGCCGGGACGACGTGGGAGGAAGCCTGCTTGTTTCCGCCCGCCCGCGTCGCCCCGACGCACCTTTCGCCACTTGCGGCGGCGATGGGCAAGTCCCTACCTAAGGTGCGCCTGCAACAGTGGTTTTTCCGCAAGGACGCAGGGGAAACAACGATGAACTATTTCAAGACAGCTCTTCTGCTGGCCGGTCTCACCGCCCTGTTCATGGGGATCGGCTATCTCATCGGCGGCGCCAGCGGCGCGATGATCGCGCTGGTGGTTGCGGCCGCGACCAATCTATTCACCTACTGGAATTCCGACCGCATGGTGCTCAGGATGTACGGCGCCCATGAGGTCGATGCGCGCACCGCGCCCGAGCTTGTCGGCCTTGTCGCCGAGCTCGCGAGCCGCGCCGGCCTGCCGATGCCGCGCGTGTTCGTGATGGACGAGGCGCAACCCAACGCTTTTGCCACCGGCCGCAACCCGCAGAATGCCGCGGTCGCCGTCACCGCCGGCATCATGCAGCAGCTCAGCCGAGAGGAGCTCGCCGGCGTGATCGCGCACGAGCTTGCGCATATCAAGAACCACGACACGCTCTTGATGACGATCACCGCCACCATCGCCGGCGCGATCTCGATGCTGGCGCAATTCGGCATGTTCTTCGGCGGCCACCGCAACAGCAACAGCGGTCCAGGCGTCGTCGGCTCGATCGCGCTGATGATCCTGGGGCCGCTCGGAGCCATGCTGGTGCAGACGGCGATCAGCCGCACCCGGGAATATGCCGCCGACAATCTCGGCGCGCGTATCGTCGGCCAGCCGATGTGGCTCGCTTCCGCGCTGATGAAGATCGAGAATGCCGCGCACCAGGTGCCGAACTTCGAGGCCGAGCGCAATCCGGCGACCGCGCATATGTTCATCATCAATCCGTTGTCGGGCCATGGCGTCGACAATCTCTTCTCCACCCACCCGTCGACCGAGAACCGCGTCGCGGCGCTGCAGCAGCTCGCCGCCGAGCTCGGCGGCGGTGCTGCACCTACCGCCGGCGCGCGCTATCCTTCCCGCAGCCCATGGGGCGGCGCATCCACCTCGCGTGGACCGTGGGGCTAGTCGAGAATTTGTAGGGCAGGTTAGCGAAGCGTAACCTGCCATCGCGTAGCGCGCCGGCGCAAGACGTAACCCGCCCTACGAATTGGAGGTGCCGGATGCAGCGCGCGCTGATCATCCTCGGACTCCTGCTCCTCGCCGCCGGGCTGCTGTGGCCGGTGATCGGCAAGCTTGGGCTCGGCCGGTTGCCTGGTGACATCCATGTCGAGGGATCAAACTATTCGTTCTATTTTCCACTGATGACGTCGCTATTGCTCAGCGTCGTGCTGAGCGTGATCATCTGGCTCGTCAATCGCTAGGCTGTGTGGACTCTTGGGATTCTCAAATCAGACGGAACGTGATTCAAGGCTTTCTTTTAGGAGGAAGCCTTGG
>NZ_JCAMOQ010000008.1:0-242920 GCF_059512365.1 Bradyrhizobium sp. Ses1 | reverse complement strand
AATGTTGAGAAAAAACAACGAGTTTCCCGCGTCTGGGAGACTAGGGGTCGAAGGTTCAAATCCTTTCGCTCCGACCAAACTTTCAATAGTTATGCTCTGGGGCGATTTACCGGCCTTCGCCGTCCTTCATCGCCGAATCCAGCATCTCCCGGCAACCGATCAGGTCCTGGAGCGCGCGCTGCAGGCGTTCGCGGTCGGCGGCGGGGATGCCGCGGGCCGGTGCGGCTGCCGGCGTGGGCTGGGCGGCTGGCGCTTGCCGGCCCTTGAACGGGGCGAGGATGCCATCCTCGTCGGGGTCGACGAAGCGGTAATCGATCTCGATGGCGTTGCCGTCATCAAATTCCTCATCCTCGGCATCGTTATCGTGGCCGGCGGTCTCCTCCTCCTCGTCGGATTCCCGCAGGCTCTGGCCGATCGCCTCCTCGACGGCGCCGAAGGAGATTGCCGCGCTCTGGTCGGAGATCGCCTGCACCGACTTGATGCCGTGCTCCTTCAGGATCCGCTGCACGCCGCGGATCGTATAGCCTTCGCCATACAGCAGGCGGCGGATGCCCTTGAGCAGGTCGACATCGTCGGGGCGATAGTAGCGGCGGCCGCCGCTACGCTTCATCGGCTTGATCTGCGCGAACCTCGTCTCCCAGAAACGCAACACGTGCTGGGGGATGTCGAGCTCGTCGGCTACCTCGCTGATGGTACGGAATGCATCGGGCGCCTTTTCCAAATGCCCGCTCCTTCTCCTAGAGCATGATCCGCACAAACGCGCTCGCGACAACGCCATGCGCCAGCGCGGAGATCACGCTCAAACAACGATAGCGCGGGATGACGATTCGAAGAAACGCCATCACGTCCAGGAAGGAATTATCCGCTCTTGCCTTCGCCGTTGGTCGACCCGTTGTGGCCGTTGATCCGCTGCTTCAGGATCGCCGACGGCTTGAATACCATCACCCGCCGCGGCGAGATCGGCACTTCGGTGCCGGTCTTCGGATTACGTCCGATGCGCTGGCCTTTCTTGCGCACCATGAAGGAGCCGAAGGACGACAGCTTCACCGTTTCGCCCTTTTCCAGGCAATCGGTGATTTCCTTCAAGACGAGTTCGACAAACGCCGAGGATTCCGTGCGAGACAATCCCACCTTCTGGTAGACCGCCTCGCACAAATCGACTCGTGTGACTGTTTTACCGGTTCCGGTCATCGCCTGCCCCGCACTCTCGGCGAACAAAATTTATCCCCTGAAATTAGAGGGTTAGCAGGCGATGGTCAACAGTGGCTATAATGCAGCAGCCTGCCAAAATCGTCAGGGATGTGTCTTTTCTGATTGCACGCTTCACCAGCGGACGAGCGCCGAGCCCCAGGTGAAGCCGCCGCCCATCGCTTCGAACAGCACGAGATCGCCCTTCTTCACGCGTCCATCCTGCACCGCAACTGATAGCGCCAGGGGAATCGATGCCGCCGAAGTGTTGCCGTGGCGATCGACCGTCAGCACCACCTTCTGCGGCGCAATATGGAGCTTGTGCGCCGAAGCATCGATGATCCGCTTGTTGGCCTGATGCGGGATAAACCAGTCGATGTCCTCCGCGCTGGTGCCGGTGGCGTTGAAGGCGTCGACGATCACGTCGGTGATCATGCCGACCGCGTGCTTGAACACTTCGCGGCCTTCCATTCGCAGGTGGCCGACCGTCCGGGTCGATCCCGGGCCGCCGTCGACGAACAGCTTCGCCTTGTGGCGGCCGTCGGAGCGCAGATGCGTGGTCAGTACGCCGCGGTCGGACGATTTGCCCGGCTGCTCCTGCGCTTCCAGCACCACCGCGCCGGCCCCGTCGCCGAACAGCACGCAAGTGCCGCGGTCGTTCCAGTCGAGGATGCGCGAAAAGGTCTCGGCGCCGATCACCAGCGCCCGCTTGTAGGCGCCGGTGCGCAGGAAATTGTCGGCGGTCGCCAGCGCGAAGACAAAGCCGGAGCAGACCGCCTGCAGATCGAAGGCCGCTCCATGGGTGATGCCGAGCCCGTTCTGCACCGCGACTGCGGTCGCTGGAAACGTGTTGTCCGGCGTCGAGGTCGCGAGCACGATCAGGTCGATATCCTGCGCATCGAGGCCGGCGTTCGCCAATGCCGCGCGCGCGGCATTAATGCCGAGATGGGAGGTGAACTCCCCCTCGGCCGCGATGTGCCGCTCCCGAATGCCGGTGCGCTGCACGATCCATTCGTCAGACGTATCGACGCGGGTCGCCAGCTCGGCATTGGTCAAGACCCGCTCCGGCAGATAAGAGCCGCAGCCGAGCACGACCGATCGTATCGCAGTCACGAGACAGCCTCCTGCGCGGTCTGCGCTGAGGCCAGCGCGCTTCCGTCGCGGTTGAGCATCTGATTGATCTTGGTGAGGAGATCGTAGTGGGCCATCTCATAGCCAACATCGACCGCATAGGCAAAGCCTTCGGAGTTGATCCCACCGTGACTTTTCACCACCAGGCCCTTCAGGCCGAGCAGCACCCCGCCGTTGGACTTGTTAGGGTCCATCTTGTCGCGCAACGCCCGGAAGGCGCCGCGGGCCAGGAGATAGCCGATGCGCCTCGGCCAAGTCTGGGACAGGGCGTTGCGCAGGAAATCCACCATCTGCCGCGCGGTGCCCTCGGCCGCCTTCAGCGCGATGTTGCCGGCATATCCCTCCGTGACGACCACATCGGCGATACCCTTGCCGATGCCGTCGCTCTCGACGAAGCCGATATAATTCAGTTGCGGCAGGTTCATTGCCCGCAACAGCTCGGCCGCCTCGCGGATCTCCTCATGTCCCTTCATCTCTTCGCGGCCGATATTGAGCAGCCCTACGGTCGGCCGCTCCACGTTGAATCGGACGCTGGCCATCGCGCCGCCCATCAGTGCCAGCGCCACCAGGTGCTGTGCGTCGCCGCCGATGCTCGCCCCGAGGTCGAGCACGATGGTGTCGCCACGCACGGTCGGCCACAGCCCCGCGATCGCCGGGCGCTCGATTCCGGGCAACATGCGCAGGTTGAACCGCGCCATCGCCATCAGCGCGCCGGTGTTGCCGGCTGACACCGCGACATCGGCCTCACCGTGCTTCACCGCGTCGATCGCAAGCCACATCGAGGAGGTCTTGCGGCCGCGCCTGAGCGCCTGACTCGGCTTCTCGTCGTTGCTGATCGCAACGTCGGTGTGGATCACACGCGAGGCCGCCTTCAGGGCGGGATGCGCTGCCAATTCCGGCTCGATCAGCTTGCTGTCGCCAAACAGCAAGAATTCGGTGTCAGGATGCCGGCTCAACGAGATGGCGGCGCCAGGGACGACGACCGATGCGCCGTCATCGCCACCCATGGCGTCAAGCGCGATTCGAACCTTTTTAGGCATGAACGTCCCGGAAACCTGCTCTCGGCGGCCTTGAAGCGGACCGGCCACCCGTTTGAAAGCCGCCGCCATCAGCGATGTCTATCGCGGTCAGCGATGTCTGTCGCGCAAGCGATGTACGGCCGGAGGCAACGGCGCGCCCGGCCGGGCCGCGACAATAACCTGTCCCCATTCTGACACAACCTCTTCACCATGCTTTACCGGCCGGCGCAGGGTTGCGGAAATGCGGAGGCGTCGACGCAGGATATCTCAACTTATTCAATATCTTATCTCAGATTTATGAGAATGCAACGGATCGATTTCGCGCGATGGTTCGCCCTCATAATCCACTTTAACCGGAGCCTATTTCCCGTTGGATTTCCCTTTCGGCTTGTTTCCACCGGGCGTTTTCGGCGCGGCCTGCAGCGCTTTCAGCGCGGCAAACGGGTGGTCCTCGGGGTCGGCGGCCTCGACCACCGGCTCGAATACGGCATCCGCCTTGCGCGGATAGGGGTCGATCGCGAGGAACAGCGCGTCGGTCGCAAGCCGGCCCAGATCGATCATGCCGTTCTCGATCGGCTCCGGCGGGTCGGGTATCTCAGCTTCACTGCGTTCGGCCTCCTCGGCCAGCGCGGCCATCTGCGGAATCTGCTCCGGCGGGGCGAAGATCAGGTCGATCTCCTCGTCGATCTCGTTCTCGATCTCCTCGAGCGTCACCACGCAGGTCTGCCCGACCCGGCCGCGCACGGAGCCCACGACGTGAAAGCGGCCGCCGCTCTTCGGCGTAATATCGAATGACGCCTCAGCCGAAAGCACCTCGCGCAGCCCCGCGATATCGGCCAATGCCTGACGCTGGCGCGGATCGGCCTCGATGTCGCGATGCAGGCCGGTTTCCGGCACCTGCGCCACCGCGACCAGCGCGCGCCAAGGGTCACGCGGAGGATGAGGCCTCTCTGTCTCGGTATCTTTCATCGGGCCGCGCCCACCTGCTCCGGCACTGGAAACTTCCACGATCCGCCCGACAGCGCCGTTGCGTCGAGCCGGTCCAGCACGGACGCTACCCGCTCGGCATAGGTCGCAAGCCGCCGCGCCTTCTCGATGTCCTTGCCATCAAAGATATTCTTGCAGAATGCGTTTGCCAGCGCCTCATGGCCATCGGTGAGCGCGAGGTCGTAGGCCACGGAACGACCGTAGAAGGCTTCGCCGAAAGCCTTCATCCGCTTCGGCACGGTGAGATCGCCGACCCCCATTTCGCGTAAATTGTCGTCCATATCCTCGCAGAAGCGGTCGAACAGCGCCTGCGACAGACCCGATTCGCCCTCCACGGCCCGGAGGCGCCGCAGCACCAGCCACAAATGCAGCAAGAGCAGGTCGAATCGGCCGTTAACCGTGTCTGCGACGGCGAACTGTCGGTAAAACACCGGTTCTCGCGCCTGCGTCACGATCATGCCATAGATGGTCTCAATGGTGCCGCTCGGGAGTAGCCGGGGTTTCTTGAATTGATTGAACGGCCAAAGCATTGTGGGTTCCGCCCGCGGGCCCAAAGCGCCCGCTTCTGTTGCAATCCTCAGCCGTGCCCGGTACGTCAACGCCTCGCGCGACGCAAGGGGACGGATCAGTTCCGCCGATGACCGAAGCCAACAAGACCAGCCCACGCGTGTCCTTCTCACGCGGCGTGCTAGCACGCTGCCGCGCCGCGGCGGCCATCGGCCTCGTCTGCGCGCTGCTTGCCGCCTGCACCGGCGAACAATTCCAGAAGGGCTACATCCTGCCGCAGGGCGCGCTGGAGCAAATCCCGATCGGCGCCAGCCAGGACCAGGTGCTGATCGTGATGGGCACTCCGTCGACGGTGGCCACACTGGACGGCGAGGTGTTCTACTACATCTCCCAGCGCACCGAGCGTCCGGTCGCCTTCATGAACCAGCGGGTGGTCGACCAGCGCGTGATCGCGGTTTATTTCGACAAGAACCGCACCGTCCGCCGCATCGCCAATTACGGCCTGCAGGACGGCAAGATCTTCGACTTCGTCAGCCGCACCACGCCGACTTCGGGCCAGGAGCTCAGCTACCTGACGCCGCTGTTCAAGCTGCTCAGCTTTAACTAACCAAAGCGTTTTCGAGCGAAGCATGCCCTCGGACTTGATCCGAGGGTGGATACCGGTTCGCGTGAAGAAAACGCGTCAAAACAAGAATCCGCGGCTGCGCCAGGTCGCCGCCTAACTCCTCGCTTGCCGGACCGCCTCGCGGTCCCCTACGCTCCCTGAAAACAAGATCAAATCAGGGAGTGAACACGTGAGCCGAACCTTGCTTTCCCGCCGCCGCCTGCTGACGGGTACCGCCGCCGTCTCGGCCGCCGCCATCCTGCCGCGCGCGAGCTTAGGCGCCGGCGACTGGCGGCCGACCGAGACCGTCCGCCTGATCGTGCCGGCCGCCGCCGGCGGCTCCACCGACGTGATGGGCCGCCTGCTCGCGGCGCATCTGCAGACCGCCTGGGGACAGTCGGCGATCGTGGAGAACCGCTCAGGCGCCGGCGGCACCATCGGCACCGCCGAAGTCGCCCGCAACAAGGGCGATGGCCACACCATCCTGATCGGCAATCCCGGGCCGAATGCGATCGCCTATTCGATCTTCAAGAACCTCACCTACCAGAAGGATCAGTTGCAGCCGGTCTCCAACATGATCCGGATCCCGAACATCGTCTCGGCCCATCCCTCGACCGGCATCAAGTCGATCCCCGAACTGATCGCCTATCTGAAGGCCAATCCGGACAAGCTGACCTACGGCTCGTCCGGGACCGGCCAGAGCCCGCATCTGACCGGCGCCTGGTTCCTGCAGCTCACGAGGCTGAAGATGACGCATGTGCCGTTCCGCGGCGCCGGGCCTGCGCTGCAGGCGGGGCTCGCGGGCGACATCCAGATCCTGTTCGACAATCTCTATCCGTCGCTGCCGCAGGTGCTGGACGGCAAGCTCAACGGGCTCTGCGTCACCACCGCCGAGCGCAGCGACGCCGCGCCGAAACTGCCGACCATGCGCGAGAGCGCGCCGGAGCTTGCGAAGTTCGAAGTCTCCTCCTGGTTCGGCGTCTTCCTGCCCAAGGCCACACCCGCGCCGATCGTGGACGAGCTCAACCGCCAGATAAAGGCGATGCTGGAGCGCGACGACGTCAGGAAGAACATCGCCGGCATGGGCGCCCGCCCCGACCACGGCACGCCGCAGCAGTTCACCGATTTCGTCGACGCCGAAACCAGGAAGTTCGCGGCCATCATCGAGAAGGAAGGCCTGCAGATGGAGGTGAAGTGACGGGCGCTCCGTCATTGCGAGGAGCGTCAGCGACGAAGCAATCCACCTCTCCACTCGTGGCGAGATGGATTGCTTCGCTACGCTCGCAATGACGAGTTGAGAGACACGCACGTATGTCCAAACAAAAACCCCGCGGCTCGGCCGCGGGGTTTTGCGTTCTTCGTTCGGACACCCGTCAATGTGCCAGGATCGCTAGCAGCAGCAGCGCCACGATGTTGGTGATCTTGATCATCGGGTTGACCGCCGGGCCGGCCGTATCCTTGTAGGGATCGCCGACGGTGTCGCCGGTCACTGCGGACTTGTGGGCATCGGAGCCCTTGCCGCCGTAGTGGCCGTCCTCGATGTACTTCTTGGCGTTGTCCCATGCGCCACCGCCTGAGGTCATCGAGATC
The DNA here is from genome assembly GCF_059512365.1 of Bradyrhizobium sp. Ses1. Classification (NCBI taxonomy): domain Bacteria; kingdom Pseudomonadati; phylum Pseudomonadota; class Alphaproteobacteria; order Hyphomicrobiales; family Nitrobacteraceae; genus Bradyrhizobium; species Bradyrhizobium sp. Ses1. The sequence goes on along the minus strand of NZ_JCAMOQ010000008.1, from coordinate 235,894 downwards.
GCGACGAACAGCCCTGTGACGATGACGCCGAGCAGCATCGCGCCGACGGCCGAGAACCCCGCCGACTTGCCGGCCGCACCGCCGCCCGCGATCACGTAGATCAGGAAGTAGACCACGATCGGCGACAGCACCGGCAGCAGCGACGGGATGATCATCTCCTTGATCGCCGCCTTGGTCAGGAGGTCAACCGCCTTGCCGTAGTCCGGCTTGTCGGTGCCCTGCATGATGCCGGGCTTCTCGCGGAACTGGCGCCGCACTTCTTCGACGATCGCGCCGGCCGCGCGGCCGACCGCGGTCATGCCCATCGCGCCGAACAGATACGGCAAGAGGCCGCCGAACAACAGGCCCACCACCACATAGGGGTTGTTGAGGGAGAAGTCGGGATTGACGCCCTTGAAATAGGCGTGGTTGGCGGAGTCGCTGATGAAGAATTTGAGGTCCTGGTTATAGGCCGCAAACAGCACCAGCGCACCGAGACCGGCGGAGCCGATCGCATAGCCCTTGGTCACGGCCTTGGTGGTGTTGCCGACCGCGTCGAGCGCGTCGGTCGATTTGCGCACCTCCTTCGGCAGCCCCGCCATCTCGGCGATGCCGCCGGCGTTGTCGGTGACCGGACCGAAGGCATCGAGCGCGACGATCATGCCGGCCAGCGCCAGCATGGTCGCAGTCGCGATCGCGATCCCGAACAGGCCGGCCAGGCTGTAGGTGACGAGGATGCCGGCGATGATGACCATCGCGGGCAGCGCGGTCGCCTCCATCGAGATCGCAAGGCCCTGGATCACGTTGGTGCCGTGGCCGGTCACCGAGGCCGAGGCGATGGACTTCACCGGGCGATAGTCGGTGCCGGTATAGTATTCGGTGATCCAGATGATCAGCGCGGTGACGATGAGGCCGACAACGCCGCATTGGAACAGCGCCATGCCGGAATAGTCCACGCCCGGCAGCTTGTCGAAGCCGATCAGGGCGTAGATCACGCCGGCGATGCCGATCAGCGACAGGATGCCGGTCGCGATCAGGCCCTTGTAGAGCGCGCCCATGATCGACTGGCTGCTGCCGAGCTTGACGAAGAAAGTGCCGATGATCGAGGTGATGATGCAGATGCCGCCAATCGCGAGCGGCAGCGTCATCATGCTCACCAGGATCGGCGACTTCGCGAAGAAGATCGCCGCCAGCACCATGGTGGCGACCGCCGTCACCGCATAGGTCTCGAACAGGTCGGCGGCCATGCCGGCGCAGTCGCCGACATTGTCGCCGACATTGTCCGCGATGGTGGCCGGGTTGCGCGGATCGTCCTCGGGGATGCCGGCCTCGACCTTGCCGACGAGGTCGCCGCCGACGTCGGCGCCCTTGGTGAAGATGCCGCCGCCGAGACGGGCGAAGATCGAGATCAGCGAGGCGCCGAAGCCGAGCGCCACCATGGCGTCGATCACAGTGCGGCTGTCCGCCGCGAACCCTGCGACCTTGGTCAGGTAGGCGAAATAGATGGTGACGCCGAGCAGCGCCAGGCCCGCGACCAGGAGCCCGGTGATCGCGCCCGCCTTGAAGGCAAGCTCCAGGCCGCCCGCCAGCGACTTGGTCGCCGCCTGCGCGGTGCGGACGTTGGCGCGGACCGAGACGTTCATGCCGATGAAGCCGGCCGCCCCCGACAGGATCGCGCCGATCGCAAAGCCGATCGCGACCAGGAGCCCAAGGAAGTAAGCCAGCAGAATGAAGATCAAGACGCCGACGATGCCGATCGTGGTGTATTGGCGCCGCAGATACGCCTGTGCGCCTTCGCGCACCGCCGCGGCAATCTCCTGCATGCGCGGGCTGCCCGCGTCAGCGTTCAGGACCGAATTGGTCGCCCAAATCGCGTAGACAATGGAAAGTACCCCGCAGAGCACGATCAACCATAATGCTGTCATTTGAATTCTGCCTCAGATCCTTGATGTATCCCCACGCCCTTGTTTTTTCCGCGGGATGCGGCGGGCGCTTATTGAGCGGTCCACCCCTGCCCTCAAGGATGGCCACAATCGGTCGCGAACCTTGCCAAAATCGCTTTCGCAGCGCAACGCCGCCGACAATCAAAACGGGACGATTTGGGCAGCTAATTAGTCTGAGGGGCGGCTTTCTCGGCCTATTCCAAAGCGTTTTCAAGCGAGCTGGACCCCGGCTCGCGTGAAGAAAACGCGTCAATACGAGAATCCAGAGCTTCGGTTCTGATGCAATCAGAACCGAAGCTTTAGAAATGGCTGTAGGACGGCCGCTTCAAGGCCAGCTCCCGGCCCTGCGAGTCTAGAAAGCTGGGGGGCGCGGAGCCTGCGATGATACCGCCGATCGCGGTCACGGCAACGCCTGTGCGCTTGGCCTCTTGCACGAAGGCCGCCATGCGATCCCCGGGGATCGCGCAAAGGATCTCGTAGTCATCGCCGCCCGAGATCAGGGCCTCGACACCGACGGCCTTGCGCGCAACCAGCGCAGCGGCCGGCGACGAGAGTGGGATGCTCTGGACGTCGATCACGGCCGAGACGGCGGAAGCCGCACAGAGCTTTGCGAGATCGCCGGCGAGCCCGTCGGACACATCCATCGCGGCGCTGGCGTAATCGCGCACCGCCTTGGCGAGCGCATTGCGCGGCTGCGGCACGCGGTAGCGGCCGGTCAGCATCTCGCGGGAGGCTTCGTCGCTCGCAAGCAGCGAGGCAACAGACCCGGCCTTCAGCAGGTTGAGGCCAAGCGCGGCATCGCCGATTGTGCCGGTAACTACGACGCGGTCCCCTGCCCGCGCGCCTCTACGGTGGATCATCTTGCCCTGCGGCACGCGCCCGAACGCCGTGACCGAGATCATCACCGGCCCGGGCGTGGACACCGTGTCGCCGCCGAGCAGCGGACAGCCGAACTGCGCAGCATCCTCGCCGAGCGCCTGCGCGAACGGTTTCAGCCAGGCATCGTCGGCGCTACGCAACGCCAGCGTCAGCACGAAGCCGGCGGGTGTAGCCCCCTTGGCGGCGAGATCAGAGAGATTGACCCGCAGCGCCTTGCGCGCCAGCGTCGCCGGCGGATCGCCGGGGAGGAAATGCACGCCCTCGACGATTGCATCGGTGGTGACGACGATATCGTCGCCCCCTGCCCGCAACGCCGCCGCATCGTCATCGAGATTGAAAGCGCCCGGGTCCTTCGCGAGCGGCTTGAAGTAGCGCGCGATAAGGGAGTCCTCGCCGGATGCCGTTTCTCCGCGGTTCGTCATGCTTCCCGGACCATCTCCTCAAACCGCGACGTCATTGCGAGGAGCGTAGCGACGAAGCAATCCATGTCCCCCCCGCGGAAGCTATGGATTGCTTCGCTTCGCTCGCAATGACGGAGAGCTACCCACGCACGAACTCGTCGGCCCGGAACTGCCGGGCGATCTGGTCCAGCACTGCGTTCACCATTCCGGTCTCGTCCTTCTCCACAAACGCGTGCGCGACGTCGACATATTCGGAGACCACCACGCGGCCCGGCACGTCCTTGCGATGCTCCAGTTCATAGGAGCCTGCCCGCAGCACCGCGCGCAGGATCGCATCGATCCGCTTCAGCGGCCACCCCTTCGACAGCGCCTCGTCGATCAGCGGATCGAGCCTGGCCTGGTCGCGTACCACCCCTGATACCACGTCACGGAAAAACGCCGCTTCCGCCGGCAGATACGTCTCGCCTTCGACCTCGTTGCCGAGCCAGTGGCTCTCAAACTCCGCGAACACGTCGTCCAGCCCGGCGCCAGCGATGTCCATCTGGTAGAGCGCCTGCACGGCGGCGAGCCGTGCGGCGCCGCGCCGATTGGCCTTCCTGTCCGCTGGTCTTACGGGCTTCCTGTCTTCCGCCATGGTCAACCCTTCGCCAGCCGGCGTTTGATGCGCAGCATCGCGAGCGCCGCGCGCGCGGCGTCGCCGCCTTTGTTCAAGTCATTGGCGCGCGCCCGTGCCCAGGCCTGTTCCTCGGTGTTGACGGTAATGATGCCGTTGCCGAGCGGAAACCTCCTGTTCACGGCGAGGTCCATCAGCCCGCGCGATGACTCCATCGACACGATCTCGAAATGGATGGTCTCGCCGCGCACCACGCAGCCGAGCGCGACCGCCGCGTCATAGGGCTTGCCGTTCTTTTCGGCGGCATCGATTGCGATCGCGATCGCCGCTGGAATTTCCAGCGCGCCGGGCACCGTGATGACGTCGTAGCCGACGCCGGCGGCCTTCAATTCGGCGACCGCGCCCTCCAGAAGCGAGTCCTGAATATCGTCATAGAACCGCGCCTCGACGATCAGCGCACGCGCGCCGGAAATGTCGGTCTGGTCCTTCAGCGGTGCACGCCGTGCGTCTGCCATTACTGTTTCCGTTTCGATCGGTGCCCTCATCCTGAGGAGCGGCCACTTGGCCGCGTCTCGAAGGATGAGGATGTAGCCGGGCCTCGTGGTTCGAGACGGCGCTTCGCGCCTCCTCACCATGAGGGATTGGCCGGGGTTTTAGGCGCAGGCGCCGCCTGTGCCAAGGGCCGCCGTTACTTCATCTCTGTCAGCCGCGCCGCGTAGCGGGCCATCAGGTCCACTTCGATATTGACCTCGCTGCCGGCGCGCCAGCCGCCGATCGTCGTCACGTTGAGAGTATGCGGGATGATCAGCACCGAAAATGTGACGTCGTCGACCGTATTCACCGTCAACGACACGCCATCCAGCGTGATCGAGCCTTTGACCGCGATGAAACGCGCCAGTTCGCGCGTGGTTCGGAGCACGAACCGCGCCATATCAGGCAGATCCTCGCGTGAGACGATGGTGGCGACGCCATCGGCATGGCCCGCCACGATATGGCCGCCGAGTTCGTCGCCAATCTTCAGCGCGCGCTCGAGATTGAGGCGGGTTCCGACACCCCAGTGCTTCGCCGTCGTCATGCCAAGCGTTTCCGCGGCGGCATCGACGTCGAACCAGGTCTTGCCGCCGTCGACGCCGGAGGCGACCACCGTCAGGCACACCCCATTGCAGGCGATCGAGGCGCCATCGGCGATGGTCGCGCGATCGTAACGGCAGGCGATCCGCAGCCGGTGCAACTGTCCCTGCGCCGTAGGTGTCAGGCTGGTGATCTCGCCGACATCTGTGACTATGCCCGTGAACATCAAACCCTTCCCAGTTCACCGCCGTCATGGCCGGGCTTGTCCCGGCCATCCACGTCTTCCTTCGTCGCCAGCGGCCAAGGCGTGGATGCCCGGGTCAAGTCCGGGCATGACGCGCGGACACAGCGCTAGGCGCGATCGTAGATCGTCAAAAAATCTTTTCCGAGCGTTTCGCTAGCACGAACCTTGAACGCCTGCGACTGTGTGATCGCGGCGAGCGGCAATGCATCCAGCGCGGGCACGCCGTCGGCGCCGACCGCCTCTGGCGCGCGCAACAGCCAGGCTTCGTCGACCAGGTCAGCCGCGACGAAGGATGAGGCCACCCGCGCCCCGCCCTCAACCATTACTTTGGTAATGCCCTTCTCGGCGAGCGCATGCAGCACCGCGAGCAGATCGAGTCCCGGCGGCGAGACCGTGTCCGCGACCCGGATCACCTGGGCACCGGCGGCACCCAGCTTCATCGCAGCCGGCGCTTCGGCAAGCTCCGAGGTCACCACCCATAACGGCGTTTCGCGCGCCGAATGCACCAGGCGGCTGTCGCCCGGCAGGCGCAGCGCGCGATCCAGCACCACCCGCACCGGCGAACGAGCCTCCATGCCCGGCAGGCGGCAGGTCAGAACCGGATCGTCGGCCAGCGCGGTGCCGATCCCGATCAGGATCGCATCGCTCTGCGCGCGGAGCAGATGCACCCGCGTCCGGACCACGTCTCCCGTGATCGCCACCGGGCGGTGGCCGGCAGCGCCGATCTTGTCGTCGGCGGAGATCGCCAGCTTGAGCAGCACATGCGGACGCTTGTCGCGGACACTGCGGAAATGACCGGCATGGTCCCGCGCGGCCTCCTCCGCGCACAGCCCGACATCAACAGCGATGCCCGCCGCGCGCAACCGTGCGTGCCCCTGCCCGCCGACTTCAGGATTGGGATCCTCGATCGCCGACACCACGCGCGCGATGCCGGCCGCAATCACCGCGTCCGCGCAGGGCGGCGAGCGGCCGAAATGCGAGCATGGCTCGAGCGTCACATACAGCGTGGCGCCGCGCGCCGCTTCGCCCGCGCGCCGCAGCGCCTCCGGCTCGGCATGCGGCCGGCCGCCCGCTTGCGTCCAGCCACGACCGACAATGACGCCATCCTTGACCACGACAGCACCGACCGCCGGATTCGGCCAGGTGCGGCCCTGCCCGCGCCGGCCGAGCGTCAGCGCGAGCTGCATGAACCGCAAATCGGCGGCTTTCGACTGCTTGGCTTGTGCGGCGAGTTTGTCTTCCAGGATGCGGAAGATCATTTGCGGAACTGCGCGATGCGCGGGTCATCTTCGCTGGTGAGCTCGCCGAGCAATGCCTCGAAATCCTTGGCTTCGCGGAAATTGCGGTAGACCGAGGCGAAGCGGACATAGGCGACATCGTCGAGCTGGCGCAGATGCTCCATCACGATCTCACCGATCGCCTCCGATGAGACTTCGGCCTCGCCGGCGCTCTCAAGCTCCCGCACGATGGCCGATACCATCTTCTCCAGCCGCTCCGAATCCACCGGCCGCTTGCGCAGCGAGATCTGCAGCGAGCGCACCAGCTTGTCGCGGTCGAACGGAACGCGACGGCCGTTGCGCTTGATCACTGTCAGCTCGCGAAGCTGCACCCGCTCAAATGTCGTGAAGCGGAAATTGCAGGTGATGCAGACGCGCCGCCGTCGGATCACGGCCGAATCCTCAGTCGGACGCGAGTCCTTGACCTGCGTATCCAGACTGTTGCAACTCGGGCAACGCATCTGCCGATTTCCTTATTGATAGATCGGGAAGCGGTCGGTCAGCGCCTTCACGCGTTCCTTGATCGCGGCTTCCACCAGCGGCGCCTTGCCCTCCGGCGACTGCTGCAGCGCGGTCAGGACTTCCGCGATCATGCCGCCGACTTCCTTGAACTCGGCGACGCCGAAGCCGCGCGTGGTCGTCGCGGGCGTGCCGAGCCGCAGGCCCGAGGTGACGAACGGCGTCTCAGGATCGAACGGAATGCCGTTCTTGTTGCAGGTGATGGCGGCGCGCACCAACGCCTTCTCCGATACATTGCCCTTCAGCCCCTTGGGCCGGAGGTCGACCAGCATCAGATGGTTGTCGGTGCCGCCGGAGACGATGTCGAGCCCATGGCCGCGCAGCGTTTCCGCGAGCGCCTTGGCATTCTCGACCACGTTCTTGGCGTAGACCTTGAAGTCCGGCCGCAGCGCCTCGCCGAACGCAACCGCTTTGGCCGCGATCACGTGCATCAAGGGGCCGCCCTGCAGGCCCGGGAAGATCGCCGAGTTGAGCTTCTTGGTCAGCGTCTCGTCATTCCACAGCATCAGGCCGCCGCGCGGACCGCGCAGCGACTTGTGTGTCGTCGTGGTGGTGACATGCGCATGCGGCACCGGCGAAGCATGCACGCCGCCGGCGACGAGGCCCGCGAAATGCGCCATGTCGACCATGAGGTAGGCGCCGACACTGTCGGCGATCTCGCGGAAGCGCTTGAAGTCCCAGGCGCGCGAATAGGCTGAACCACCCGCAACGATCAGCTTCGGCTTGACCTGTTCGACCTGCTTGGCCACCGCATCCATGTCGATGACCTGGTCCTCGCGCCGCACCGTGTAGTGCACGGCCTTGAACCATTTGCCGGACATGTTGACGGGCGAGCCGTGGGTGAGATGGCCGCCGGCGGCGAGGTCGAGACCCATGAAGGTATCGCCGGGCTGCAGCAGCGCCAGGAACACCGCCTGGTTCATCTGGCTGCCGGAGTTCGGCTGCACGTTGGCGAACTTCGCACCGAACAGTTTCTTGGCGCGCTCGATCGCCAGCGTCTCGGCGACGTCGACCCATTCACAACCGCCATAGTAGCGCGCGCCCGGATAGCCTTCGGCGTATTTGTTGGTCATCACCGAGCCCTGCGCCTCCAGCACCGCACGGCTGACGATGTTCTCGGAAGCGATCAGCTCGATCTCATGGCGCTGCCGGCCCAATTCGCCCTTGATCGCCTCCGCGATCTCGGGATCGGCCTCGGCAAGGGTCGCCCTGAAGAAGGAATCAGGCGCGGAACTGGATTTGGCGCTCGGGGAGGAAGAGGTCATCGGCGAAATATCTCCACCGCCGCAAGCCTTTAGAGGATGCGGTCGGTCCATTGTGGGCGGTCGAAGCTGGTCGGTCAGCGTTATCACATCGCCGGGTGCCGGCCAAGCGATTGAGGTAGGAGTGCGGCCTTTGTGCCAGATATGGTGGCCTGCCGGGGGTTTGCCAGTTCCAGAGGCGGCCTCATCCGTTCGCCCCGCCCCCCGTCATTCCGGGGCGCGACGAAGTCGCGAGGTCCTGGCGCCCCGACGCTGGCGCCAAGCGCGCGAGCAGCAAGAGCTGCCTCGCGGACGATGACAGCGGAGTGTGCGGCGGCGATGCGGCGGGGGCGAAACGGAAGCGTGCTCGCCAGCGCGAGCGCTGCGCTGGATGGTGTTGATGGAGTTCGGATCGCGAGACGAAAATAAACTCACCCCAGGGCGCTGTCATGCTGGCCTGGGGTGAGAAGACAAAGATCGACGATCAGACCTGACGCTATTGTGTCACTACGTTTCCGACCGAGTTGAAGTTCTTCTTCGTATCATACCCGGAGTCGTGCAGATTTCGGAAATACAGGTCGCGGTCACCGCTAGTCACTCCACCCGGCATGATAACCGAGCCCGGCGCAATGACCGGAGCGGCACGCATACTGGCATTCGCATTCATCGCGTGGCGATGATGCGTCCGCTGTGCGGCCAGAGCGGTAGAAGTAGCGAGGGCGAGGATTGCAAGACTGACAAGAACGCTCTTCGTCATAGTCGGCTCCTCTGAGAGGATCCACCCCATGGAACTTGTGGCACGGCCGGCCCTCCTCCACAAATCAACATCGCGTAACCCTCTGCGCCTGCCAAAGTGACGGCGCAACAGCCTGCTCGGGTCGAATAAAGATTCGTGAGTGGGTTCCGGCCCGGGGCCGTACGACAGCGGAGAGCGCCGCGACAGCCGCGCTACAACCCCGTGAATCCCGCCTTCACATGATCGGTGGAGCCGTCAAGCTGGCGCAGATAGGTCAATCCGCAGACCGTCAGGCGGTGCGTGTCGGTCTCGCCCGCCTCGAACAAGGTGCGGACATATTCCGTCACCTTCGCCCGCGCCTCCTCGCTCGCCGCGGCGGTGCGGTTCGCAAGCAGGTCATAGGTGTGCATGATGCGATCGATCGCGGCTTCCATCACTTTCTCCGATTGGGAATGATCAGATCACGAGCTGTGCTGCTTCAAACTCGGCGATCGCCTTGTTGGCGAGCTTGATCTTGTTGGTTTCGCCGCGCCGGAACATCTGCACGATGATCGTGAGCAATTGCTCGTTGGTGGCATAAGAGTCCGGAATGATCCCGGTCCTGCGCAGATAGTTGGAAGCGATGGCGTAGGCCTCGCCGACCACTTCGACATTCATCGCCCACATTCCGCGCTCGACCAGCATCTCGCTCTCCGTAGCCCACGATAAAGCGTGAGGACGCGAGTGGTTCCCGGTTCCGCAAAACTCTTTTTGCGGTGCCGAAAAGCAAGAGCGCACCGACCGGGCACAGTCGATGCGCTCTGCTGGAGGCTGACGGCTTGCCGGTCTTCTATCGGGCCGGCTTGGCCGCTCTGGCGAAGTCTTGAAGGTGTTGAAGTCTTGGAGAGGTGTTGAAGTCTTGGAGGCGCGAAGTCTTGAAGGTATCAGAGGCGATAGAGGATCTGGTCGGTCCAGAACCGCTCGAGCCGGTGCAGCGACTTGTTCAGCGTCGAGAACTCCTCGTTCGAGATGCCGCCGACCTGCTCCACGGTCTTGACGTGCTTCTGGTAGAGCGCATCGACGATACGGCGGATCTCCTGGCCCTGCGGCGTCAGGCGAATGCGCACCGAGCGGCGATCGACACGCGAACGCTGGTGATCGAGGAAGCCGAGCTCGACGAGCTTCTTCAGATTGTAGGAGACGTTGGAGCCGAGATAGTAGCCGCGCGTGCGCAGCTCACCCGCGGTCAATTCCTTGTCGCCGATATTGTAGAGCAACAGCGCCTGCACCGAATTGATGTCGGCGCGCCCGCGGCGATCGAACTCGTCCTTGATGACGTCGAGCAGCCGCCGATGCAGCCGCTCCACCAGCGTAAGGGCTTCGAGATAGAGCGACTGCACCGTCGGCTGGCCGGCGGCGCGCTCAGCGGTTTCCACCGCCGTTGAGGCAACGGCTTTGATCATGACACTTCCCCTGTTGTCGTTTTATCGACTTATTCGACGAAACTTGTGTCCCGCCTGATAGGTTCAACTTAAGGGGGCCGTTTGAACATCAGCTTAAATAAGACAATAAAGAGATCATGAATTTAAGACAGTGAATCGCGGATTAAGCCCGTCAAACAAGGGCTTTTCGCAACCCTTCATTGACGGTGGAGCGCCCCTGTTCACGCTTCGTCTGCACGCCCTGTCACAATCGGAAACAGCTTCGCTCAAATTCGAAACGACCGCGTAATAGATATGAGGGAACCCTTTACGGTGAGCGAAACGTTACCGGACAATTTTCTGAAAATTTTCGCGACACCACTCGCGCTCGCTGCACGCTCGGCCGGTTAAGCGCGCTATGGCGGCCGTTCGCGTGCGGCCATCCAGGCGAGCGCGAGATAGCCGGCGAGCATCAAGGCTTCGAACGCCACCACTGTTAGGCTGCCGCCGTAGATGTTCGGAAACATCAATTCGATCACCGCCATCGAGACGACGGTGGTCAGCCACACCACCGCGCCCCAGGGCGTGGCGAGCCACAGCCCGACGGCGGCGACAAGCTCGATGACGGCGAAGTAGATGGTCGCGGTCTGCCAGGCCATCGACTGGTTCTCGAAGGCCTCCTCCTCGGCGCCGACGAATCCCGTCACCTGCGCCCAGTGATAGAGGCCCTTGGCGATCGAGACCACCGCCATGATGCGGAGGAAGAAGACGAGCCGCCGGGTCCATACATTCTCATCCCGCCGGATCCGGTCCGACGACATCGCCGCAACGGAAATCGCATTGTCCCGCGACTGGTCGCGCGCAGAGGTGTCAGACATCGCAGAAGTCGTCCGTGGAAGCGAAATGGGTCATCGGCGCAGTCTTGGCCCGCCGGGCTGGCAAAATCAATTGCAGTTGCGGCAGATCAACGGCGCCGTGACGTTGCTGGACGAGGATGCTAGAGTTGGATCAAATCAAAAACCAGCCTGCCGTGTTAGGAGAACAAGCCCATGGCGATCAAATTCGGGCGCCCGATCGAACTGCGCGATGCGCCAAAGCGGCAGACGGCCTTCGCCTCCCCGCTGGATTTGACCATACGGCCCCGCCGCAACCGCAAGGCGGAATGGGCCAGGCGGCTGGTGCGCGAAAACGTGCTGACCACGGACGACCTGATCTGGCCCCTGTTCGTCGTTAACGGCCATAGTGTCCGCACCCCGGTTGCCTCGATGCCGGGCGTGGACAGACTAAGTGTCGACCAGGCGGTTCGCGACGCCGAGCGCGCGGCCAAGCTCGATATCCCCTGCATCGCGCTGTTTCCCTACACCGAGCCGTCGCTGCGCGACGAGCAGGGCTCGGAGGCACTCAATCCGGACAATCTCGTCTGCCAGTCGGTCCGTGCGATCAAGAAGGAATTCCCCGATATCGGCGTGCTCTGCGACGTCGCGCTCGATCCCTTCACCAGCCATGGCCATGACGGACTGATCGAGGACGGCAGGATCCTCAACGATGAGACGGTCGCGGTGCTGGTGAAGCAGGCGCTGGTGCAGGCCGAGGCCGGCTGCGACATCATCGCGCCGTCGGACATGATGGACGGGCGGGTCGGCGCGATCCGCGAAGCACTCGACGCCGAGGGCTTTGGCGACGTGCAGATCATGGCCTATGCGGCGAAATACGCCTCCGCCTTCTACGGCCCGTTCCGCGACGCTATCGGCTCGGCCAAGACGCTGACCGGCGACAAGCGCACTTATCAGATGGACAGCGCCAATTCGGACGAAGCCCTGCGCGAGGCCGAGCTCGATATCGCCGAAGGCGCCGATATGGTGATGGTGAAGCCCGGCATGCCCTATCTCGATATCGTGCGCCGGGTGAAGGACACGTTTGCGATGCCGACCTTCGTCTACCAGGTATCAGGCGAATACGCGATGATCGCGGGCGCCGCGCGCAATGGATGGATCGACGGCGAGCGCGCGATGATGGAGAGCCTGGTCGGTTTCAAGCGCGCCGGCGCCGACGGCATCCTGACGTATTTTGCGCCGCAAGCCGCGGAGAAGCTGAAGGGGCAATCGTAGTGTAGGGCAAAGCGAAACGTGTCCACCCCGCTCTTGCTCCGATCGTGAATGGTGGACGCACTTCGCTTTGCCCACCCTACCGGACTTAGGCTCACGGCATTGCGCCTCCGAATCGCCGAATATTTGCGCTTGCTGGGGTTCCGGACCTTGGCACCCGGGCAGCCCGTTCCCATGTCCTGCCCGGGATAGGTCCCAGTCGGAGGGGAGATTATGTCTTACGGCGGTTCGGGTAACTATGGTGCCTGGCGTAACGACGGCGGCGTGCCGCCGCATGCGTTCGATCCGCGATTGGAGCCGGAGCTGTTCCGCGGCGTGCTCCCCCGGCGGGTATTTGCCTTCCTGATTGACCTGGTTGTGCTTTCGGTCCCCGTCATCCTTGGGTATCTTTTCATCGCCGTGTTCGGCCTGATCACCCTTGGGCTCGGTTGGGCGCTGTTCTGGCTGGCGTGGCCGGCGACGATTGTCTGGGCGATCGTCTATTACGGCGCATCGATCGGCGGCGCCTCGTCGGCGACCGTCGGCATGCGGGTGATGGATCTGGAGTTGCGCACCTGGTACGGGGCGCCAGGCTATTTCGTGCTCGGCGCCATGCATGCGGTGCTGTTCTGGCTGTCCGTCTCGTTCCTCTCGCCGCTTGTGCTGCTGTTCGGCCTCTTCAATAGCCGGCGGCGTTTGCTGCACGACATCGTGCTCGGAACCGTTATCATCAACAGCTCGGCCCGCGCTCACGCGGCATCCGCAGCGCACACTTATTGAGCCAGCCAATTGAGCCCAGCAAGATGATTGACCGCTAGCCTCCGGGGCGCGATGCTGGGAGGCTGTTTTGGAGGCCTGACGACTTGTCGTGACCCAGCATTCGCGTGATACCCCGCAGTTTTACCTGACGGCGCCGTCGCCCTGCCCCTATTTGCCGGGTCGCCATGAGCGCAAGGTGTTCACGCATCTGGTCGGCGACAAAGCGGGCGATCTCAACGATCTGCTCACCCATGGCGGGTTCCGCCGCAGCCAGTCGATCGCCTACCGGCCGGCTTGCGACCAATGCCGGGCCTGTGTGTCGGTGCGCGTGATCGCCAACGAATTCCGGCCCTCGCGCAGCTTCCGCAAGGTCCTGGCCCGCAACGCCGACCTCGTCGGCGAGCAGCGTTCCGCAGTGCCGACCTCCGAACAATATTCCGTGTTCCGCGCCTATCTCGACAGGCGCCACCGCCACGGCGGCATGGCCGACATGACCGTGCTCGACTATGCGATGATGGTCGAGGATAGCCATGTCGAGACCCGGATCATCGAGTATCGCAAGCGCGGCATCGACAGCGGCATCACCGGACGCGGCGAGGAGTTGATCGCAGTGGCCCTCACCGATGTGCTGAGCGACGGCCTGTCGATGGTCTATTCCTTCTTCGAGCCGTCGCTCGAGAACCGCTCGCTCGGCACCTTCATGATCCTGGACCACATCGCCCGCGCGCGCCGGCTCGGACTGCCATACGTCTATCTCGGCTACTGGATCGACGGCTCCAAGAAGATGGACTACAAGGCCCGCTTCCTGCCGCAGCAGCGCCTCGCCCCGAGCGGCTGGCTCCGGGTCGATGCGGCCGGCGACATGGCCGCGGAGCCGCAGGACTGACCGGCCCTCAGCCGAAGAGGGTATCGAACAGCAGCTTCACATTCAGGATGACGATGACGCCAGCCACCAGCCAGGCGACCCCGGCGACCGGCATCGATATCGCGAACTTGCCCATCTTGCGCCGGTCGGACACGAACCGCACCAGCGGAATGACCGCGAACGGAAGCTGCATCGAGAGGATGACCTGGCTGAACACCAGCAGGTCGGTGGTGCCGCGCTCGCCATAAAGCGCGGTGACGACAATGACGGGGACGATCGCGATGCCGCGCGTCAGCAGCCGCCGCGCCCAGCTCGGCAGCCGCAAGCTGAGGAAGCCTTCCATCACGATCTGGCCAGCCAGCGTCGCCGTTACCGTCGAGTTGAGGCCGGAGGCAAGCAGCGCCACCGCGAACAGCGTCGAGGCGATGCTGAGGCCAAGCAACGGCGACAGCAGTTCGTAGGCCTGGCTGATATCCGCGACATCGGAATGGCCGCTCCGATGGAAGGTCGCGGCCGCGACCACCAGGATCGCCGCATTGATGAACAGCGCCAGCATCAGCGCGATCGTGGAGTCGGTTGTCGCCCATTTGATCGCGTCCCGCCGTCCCTCTTCGGTGCGCTCATAGGCGCGGGTCTGCACGATGGACGAGTGCAGATAAAGATTATGCGGCATCACGGTCGCGCCGATGATGCCGATCGCGATGTAGAGCATCTCGGGATTGGTGAAGATCTCGCTCGACGGCGCAAAGCCGCGCAGCAGCGCAGCAACCGGCGGGGCCGCCGCGGCAACCTGGATCGCAAAGCAGGTCGCGATCACGATCAGGAGCGCGATGACGAAGGCTTCCAGGAAGCGGAAGCCGCGATTCATCAGGAGCAGCAGCAGGAAGGCATCGAGCGCGGCGAGCAGCGCACCGCCGATCAGGGGAATGCCGAACAGGAGCTTCAACGCGATCGCGGTGCCGATCACCTCCGCCAGATCGCAGGCGATGATCGCGGCCTCGCAGGCGATCCAAAGCAGGAAGTTCACCGGGCGCGAATAGGTCGCCCGGCAGGCCTGCGCCAGGTCGCGGTCGGTGACGATGCCAAGCCGGGCCGCGAGCGCCTGCAAAAGGATCGCCATCAGGTTGGACAGCAGGATGACCGAAAGCAGCGTGTAGCCGAACTTCGAGCCCCCCGCGATGTCGGTTGCCCAGTTGCCGGGATCCATATAGCCGACCGACACCAGATAGCCCGGTCCGGCGAAGGCAAGCAGCCGGCGCCACCACCGGCCCGCCGTCGGAACCTCGACCGTCGCGTTCACCTCGGGGAGGCTTCGCGTATCCGGCGCGTCGGCGCGCCATCCGGTGGAGGTCGGCAGCACCTGCGGTGCGGTGTCGGGGATCAATCGGGGCGTTCGGGCATCCATGATGCCACAATGCCGGAAAACATTTTTTGTTGCAACTCATTTGCAACTGCATCTGGGAAGTCATCAGGCCACATCCTCAGGCGCCGCTGCCGCGGCCCTCGGAGCGCGTCTTGCTGCGTTGCGGCAAAGTCACACTGCTGCACGAACCCCGCGCGTGTAACGCGGTCGTCACACTGCGACATAAAGTCCCGCGTTAGGGCTCGCTAGGTGGGTATGGGGCGTGCAGTTCACAGTGGAGGCCAGCAATGGCGACAATGAGAACCTTGATCCTCGGCACCGCCGCGGGACTGATGGCAGCCGGCGGTGCGCATGCGGCCGATCTTCCGATCAAGGCGAAGCCCATCGAATATGTGAAGATTTGCTCGGCTTACGGTCCCGGCTTCTTCTTCATCCCCGGTACCGACACCTGCATGAAGATCGGCGGCTACCTCCGGGTCGACACCACATTCGATGGCGGCGTGCAGGGCTCGCCGGCCTGGAACGGCGACGCAGGACAACATAACCGCTACTTCGACTACTTCGCCGCCCGCTCCCGTATGCTGTTGTCAATCGATACCCGCACAGCCACCGACTATGGCGTGGTCCGCACCTTCGGGCAGGGCCGGTTTCAGTTCTCTACGCTCGGCAACAACACCTTCAACCCGAACTCGATCAACGGCTCGCTGCCGGTCGCAAACTCGCAGCTGCTCGACACTCCCGGCGGCGGCGTTACTACCATCCAATTCCTCTTTATCCAGTTCGCAGGCTTCACCTTCGGTCAGTCGGCGTCGGCCTATTCCTCGCCTTGGCAGGGCTTCCCCGGCAACATCTCGGACTTCCTGCTCGGCGGCCAGAACAATGATACCGGCGTCAACAACATCCAATACACTGCGGATTTCGGCAACGGAGTGACCGGCACCATCGGCCTCGACGATCCGACGGTATGGGACCGCACCGCCGTCTACAACCTGTCGCTGCCGCTGAACGCCACGCTGAACACGGGCAACGCTTATGCCGGCGTCCACGCGCCCGATGTGGTCGGCAACATCCGCGTCGACCAGGCTTGGGGTCTGTTCCAGATTTCCGCCGCGGCGCATGAGGTCAACGCCTCCTACAATGTCCTGAACGCCCTTGGAGCGCCAGCGGGCGCCGTCGGCCTGCCAGGCGCGGCGCCGACCGGAGCGTCCGAGCTTTCCGGACATCCCGACACCTCCTGGGGCGGCGCGGTCATGGCGGCGTTACAGATCAAGAATATCCCGACCGGTACCGGTGACGACATCAAGATGGACGCGAGCTATTCCAAGGGAGCGACCAAATACATCATCTCGTCGGCTTCAACCTCGCCGAGCTTTGCCATGTTCGGCAGCTCCAGCACTTTTGGCGCCTATCAGAGCATCGGGTTCGGGGCGACGACCGATGCCGTCTATCTGCCGGTCGCAGCCGGCGGCGATGGCTCGCTGCATCTGACGGAGGCCTTTGGCATTCGCGGTGCGTTCAACCACAACTGGGACCCATATTGGTCGTCGAGCCTCTTCGGCTCGTATGTGGGCGTCCGCTATGACGGCGCGGCCAAGGCCTTTATCTGCGCGAACTACACCACGCCCGGCAAAGCGGTCAGTGCGGACTACGTCTGCAACCCCGACTTCAACTTGTCGCAGCTCGGTGTCATCACCCGCTGGACCCCGGTCAAGAACCTGACCTTCTCCGCCGAATTCATGTGGTTCCACCTCGACCAGAAATTCCAGGGCTCCGCGGTCCTTGGAGCTTCGGCTCCGAAGCCTACCGCGCGCTACGAGTTCAGCGATCAGGACACGTTCCACCTGCAGCTTCGCGCCCAGCGGAACTTCTGACCGGCTGAGAACAGCGGTCTATTGATCCTGACCGTGGGCGAACTTGTCCACGGTCTATCGCCAGTTTGAAAGCACCGCGGCGGCCTGTCACGCCGGCGCTGTCGGAAAGCGGGTGGGTTTGGCCGTCCTCGGGTCAGACAATGTCGACAAACGACATTCCGAGGAATTTCTGCCATGTCCGCCCTCAAGGCCCCTCACCTGCCTCCGACCTTCGGCCGTCTGGCCTGGTCGAACCTCGCCGCACAATCGGCCGAGCAGATCGCGCTGGCAGCCGCTCCCATCGTGGCGGTGCTCCTGCTCGGCGTCGGCGAGGGCCAGACTGGCCTGCTGCAGACCGCGCTGACACTGCCCTTCATCCTGTTTGCGATCCCCGCGGGCCTGCTCGCCGACCGCTTCTCGCGGCGGGTCCTGATGGCGGGCTCCGAAGCGTTGCGTGCGGCGGCGCTGGCCGCAACGCTGCTCCTGATCTGGCTCGGCCTGTTGACGCTGCCCCTGCTCTCCGTGCTCGGCTTCATCGCCGTGTGCGGGACCGTTGCCTACAGCGTCGCCGCGCCGGCGCTGGTGCCGTCGCTGGTGACGCCAGATCAGTTGCCAACGGCGAATGCGCGGATCGAACTGGCCCGCACCGTCGCTTTCGCCAGCGGGCCTGCGCTCGGCGGCGTGCTGGTCGGATGGGTCGGTGCCGCGCCGGCCTTCGGATTTGCCGCCGCGCTCTCGATGATCGCCGTGGTGCTGCTGGCCGGTATCCACGAGCCGGCCCGCGCGCCGGCACCGCGCCGACATCCGCTGCTGGAGATCAAGGAAGGCGCCGTGTTCGTGTTCCGTCATGAGCTGCTGCGACCGGTGTTCATCACGCAGTTCATCTTCAACACCGCTTCCTTCCTGCTACTCGCGGTGTTCGTGCCCTATGCCGTTAGGCATCTCGGCCTCTCCGCAACCGGCGTCGGCACCACGCTCGCGATGTACGGTGTCGGCATGGTGGTCGGTGCGCTTGCGGCAACGCGGGTGATGCGACGTCTTGCGTTCGGCACTGTGATCGGGCTCGGCCCGGTGACCGGCTTCATCGCCTCCACCATCATGGCGCTGACGACAATTGTCCCTACGCCTCTGCTTGCGGGCCTGAGCTTTTTCCTGCTCGGCGTCGGCCCGATCCTGTGGGTGATCTCGACGACCACGCTCCGGCAATCGGTGACGCCGCCTTCGCTGCTCGGCCGTGTCTCCGCCATCAACATCATGAGCTACGGCGCGCGCCCGCTCGGCTCCGCACTGGGTGCGATCGTCGGCGGGCTTTTCGGCGCCGAGACCTGCCTCTGCCTTGCCGCGGCAATTTTCGCCGCGCAGGCGCTGGTGATCCTGCTGTCGCCGGCGGTCTCCCTCGTCAGACAACCCGACATGGTCAGCGAACCGGCGGGATGTTGATGAGAGAAAAATTCAACTGATCTGATCTGCGATCGGAGAATGTTTTGCGTCATAGCCGAGGGCCGGCCACGACGGCCAAATTAGTGGCTGGTCTTTCCCGCTTTGTATGATACACGTCATCCAATAGCCGAGCGGGAGCACCATGACCGATCAGACTGCAACCATTGACGCCGCCGCATCTCGCCCCGAATCCTCCTCCGGCGCCCTGCAGATCGCGGTTCTGGCCGCGCTTGCGGCGACCGGCACGCTGGCCACCAACATCCTGCTGCCGTCGCTGCCGCAGATGGCGGCTTCGCTGAATGTGACGACCGCGGCGGTCACGTCGGCCATCACGATCTTTCTCGCCGTGTTCGCGCTCGGCCAGCTCATAGTTGGTCCGATCTCGGATCGCTTCGGCCGTCGCTGGCCGGTTCTGATCGGTTTCGCCGTGTTCTTTGCCGGCAGCGTCTGGTGCAGCCTGGCAGAAGATCTCCCGAACCTCTTGATCGGCCGCGTCGTCCAGGCCGCCGGCGCCTGCGCAACCTCGGTATTGTCGCGCGCCATAGCCCGCGACCTGTTCACCGGTGCCGCATTGGCACGCGCGATGGCGCTGATCATGATCGCGATGGCGGCCGCGCCGGGTTTCTCGCCGCTGCTCGGCGGCGCGCTCGATCACTATTTCGGCTGGCGCTCGGAATTCGTGCTCGTCGCGGCCTTTGCGGCTCTCGGCGCGCTCGCCTATGGCGCCACGCTCGGAGAAACCCACCATTCGACGCGGATCCCGCTCAACCCTCTCGCCGTCATCAGCACCTATCTCGGTCTGATCGCAGATCGCCGCTTCGTTGTGCCGACGGCGACCGTCAGCCTGATCATGGGAGGCCTGTTTGCGATGTTCTCGGCCGCGCCCCGGATCTTGATCGAGGCGCTGCATTTCTCACCGATCGAGCTCGGCCTGTTCTTCGCCGGCACGGTGCTGATCGTGTTCGCCTCCGGCTGGCTCGCGACAAGGCTTGCGCCGCGGTTTGGCCTCGACCGCTCGATCAAGGGTGCATTATTGGCGGCAGCCATCGGCGGCGCCGCCATGTTGTTGGTCTCGCTCTTCACCCCGAGCTTCCTGCCGTTCCTGACTGCGATGAGCGTGTTCCTGCTCGGCATGGGCATCGTCAACCCACTCGGCGTCGCGCAGGCGCTATCACCGTTCGGCGAAAAGGCCGGTGCGGCTTCCGCACTGCTCGGCTTCTGGCAAATGATGAACGCGGCGATCGGAGTCTGGCTCGCAGCAATCGTGTCGCATGAGGCAATGTTCGGGCTCGGCGTGGTGCTGACCGCGTTCTCACTGATAGCGGTCGGCCTATACGCGCTACGGGCCAAGCAGGGCTAGCTCGCGAGATAGCGCTCGTATTTTCCGGCCACGACTTCGTCCGCCGCAACGTCGGGATCGAGCGTATAGAGGTCTTGCGCCCGGCTGATGCCGCGCAGCGCGAAGCGCCCGGTCGAAACCAGATAGTTCCGCCCTGCTCCATCCAGGCCATCCCGGAACGCCTGCGAGGTCAGCAGTTCCCGATCGACCGAGCTGCACATCGAAGCGATCCGGCTGACTTCGTTGACCGCCGGCCCTACCACGGTGAAATCGAGCCGGTCCTCGCTGCCGATATTGCCATAGAACACCTCGCCGACATGCAGCCCGACATAGGCTGAGGTGGTCGGCCGACCCTCGCCGGCACGGCGGACGTTGAGCGCATTCAGATTGCGGCGCAAGCGATGCTCGGCCCGAAGCGCAGCCCGTTTTGCGCCTCCCATGTTCTCCTGCGTGAACATCGCCAGCACGCCGTCGCCGATCAGCTTCAGCACCTCGCCGCCGGCATCGTGGATCGCGTCGATCGAGGCCTGAGCATAATCGTTGAGGAACGGGATGATCTCGTCCGGCCCGATGCGCTCGCCGATCGCGGTCGAGCCGCGCACGTCCGAATACCACAACACCGCCTTGATGCGCTCGGTGACGCCGCGCGAGATGCGGCCGCGCATCACCTGCTCGGCGGTCTCGCGCCCGAGATAGACCCGCGCCAAGGTGCGCGCGATGTCGACTTGCGCCGCTGACTTCACCGCCAAGCCCAGCACCGGCACCAGATCGCGCAGCGCCGCCATGTGATGCTCGCCAAATCCTTCGGACTGGCGGGTGGTCCAGGAGGAGTAGAAGCAGTCCATCTCGCCGATCGTGCCGGCCTCGCCGAACCGGTGCACAAAGGAGACGAAATGCTTGTGGCCCTTTTCCGCGAGGTCGTTGATCATGGAGAAATCGAGCGTGGCGCAATCGGCCAGGTCGATCACCATCTCTTCGTGCCCATTTTGCAGCATGTGGTAGAAGGTCGAACGCCGCCAATTCTGGTTGGCATCACCGCTGGAGGTCGAGCCGTATTCGAAAGCGTCGCTTTCATTGGTCTCGCTGTCGCTCCAGCGGAACCCGTGGCCTTCGAAGATCGGGTGCAGCGTATCGATGAAGACGATTGCACGTGACAGCGGCATTCCGGCCGCGCGGCAGCGTTCGCAGAAACCGCGCAGCAGATCGTTTTCGGGCACGCCGGTCAGACCCTGTCTGACCAGCCAGTTCATCAGGCGCAGGCGGGGCGTCAGTTCCATGCGCGGATTATGCCGGGCAATCGTGTCGCGCGAAAGATCGGTTGGCGGCCCTGGGCGCGACTTGACGACAGTTCCGTGACAGCGGCAAATGTCGGGAATAACGAGACAAGACAGAAACGCGACGGTCCGATGAGCGCCCGGCAGCTTCCGATCATTCTGGCGCTCGGCACCACCCAGACCCTGGCCTGGGCCTCGAGCTACTACCTGCCCGCGGTGCTCGCCGATCCCATCGCCAGAGATCTCGGCATCGGCCCCAACTGGATCTTCGCTGCCTTCTCCGCCTCGCTCGTGCTCTCGGCCCTCCTTGGCCCGCGGATCGGCCGCCAGATCGACCTGGTCGGCGGCAGGTCCGTGCTGTCGATCTCCAATCTGACGCTGGCCGCAGGACTGGTGCTGCTCGGCCTCACGCAATCGATTCCTCTGCTGCTGCTCGCATGGCTTTTCCTTGGGATCGGCATGGGATACGGCCTCTATGATGCCGCTTTCGGTGCGCTCGGCCGTATCTATGGCGAGGCGGCGCGGCGCCCGATCACAGGCATCACGCTGATGGCGGGCTTTGCCTCCACCGTCGGCTGGCCGCTGAGCGCGTGGGGGCTGGAGACGATCGGCTGGCGCAACACCTGCTTTGCCTGGGCGGCGGCACAGCTCTTGATCGGCCTGCCGCTCAACTGGCTGATGCTGCCGCCGATCCCCGGCGCCAAGGCCGCGGCCGCCAATGCGGTGAAGCCGCATATCCCGATCGACCGGCCGATGATCCTGCTGGCGTTTGCGTTCGCGACCGCCTGGACCGTCACCGGCGCGATGGCGGCGCACTTCCCACGCATCCTGGAAGCGGCCGGCGCGACCCCGGTGCAGGCAATTGCCGCCGGCGCCCTGATCGGGCCGGCGCAGGTCGGCGCGCGCGTGGTCGAGGCGTGGTTGCTCAGCCGCTACCATCCGCTGCTCTCGACCGAATTGGCCTGTCTCGGCCACCCGATCGGCGCCGCGATCGTGGCGATCGCCGGCGGTGGCGCGGCAAGCGTCTTCGCGCTTTGCCACGGCGCCGGCAACGGCATCCTGACCATTTCGCGCGGCACCTTGCCGCTCGCGATCTTCGGCTCGCAGAACTACGCCTACCGCCTCGGCATCATCGGCGCCCCGGCCCGGATGGCGCAGGCGGCGGCCCCGCTGCTGTTCGGGCTGTTGCTCGAACGCATGGGCAGCGGCATCCTGATCGTCTCCTCCGCACTCAGTCTTGCGGCATTGGGGGCGCTGCTCCTGGTGCGCGACAACAAGCCAGCACCGCAATAGGCAGCCATTCCATCTGCCCCATCACTCATAAAACGCCGGTGCCGTCTTCAGGCTATCGCGCTGGGCCTTGTCGTGATTGATCCAGAGTTGCGCCTTCTCTTTCGTGAGCGTCTCCGCGATCTTCTGCATCGAGGCCGTCGTCTGCTCCTTGCTGGCATTCATCGACGGCACCCGGCGGTTATCCCAGTTGTCCCTGAAGTGGACGGCGTCGCCGGAAAGTACGACCGCCCCGGTCTTCGGCAGTTTCACCAACAGCGACTGGTGGCCCGGCGTGTGCCCGGGCGTCGACAGGATCATTACATTGCCATCACCAAACACATCCCGGTCGCCGTCCAGCTTGGTCACCGGATGCTCCGCCTTGAAGCGCGGCTGGTTGTTGGCGCCGGGCCAGTCATATTCGGCTTTCTGCACATAGAGCATCGCGGTCGGGAACATCTCCACATTGCCGATGTGGTCCGGATGGGTATGCGAGACCGCCATCGCCTTGATGTCGGACGGCTTCACGCCGATCTGGCCGAACTGCGCGGCCAGCGTCTTGGGACGCCGCCAGATCACCGCTTTCGGATCCGACGGCACGAGCCCGTCCGGCATGCTCGCCACCGCCTCGGGAATGCCGGTGTCCCACAGGAACCACCCTTGCGCGTGCTTGATCAGATAGCAGTTGTCGACGAAATCCATCGACTTGCCTTCGTTGACACCGGGCGACCAGCGCGAGATGTCGCCCGCAACGCCCTCGCCGCAATTGAGGATATAGAGCTTCTCGACGCCCGGCTTTTCCGATTGGGCGCGCGCAGGACCCGCAGCCGCCGCAACCGACAGCAGCGCCACCGCAACACCGATTATTGTCTTCACGTTCCGCTCCCTCGACTAATCGCCCCCAACGTTCGAGGAAGGAATATTACGTCATCGCCGGCGGCAATCGTCGCCATTGACGGTCTTTTGATCTCTCAAGCCGCGTGCGCCGGCTCGTGATGCGGACAGGTCTCGACCTCGATCGTGACATGGCTGAGACCGTGCAGACCGCTGAGACGGCGCTTGTAGGTCGCGGGCGGCAGCGGATGGTCGGAGACAACCGAGATCACCGCCGCGCGATGGCCGGGACCGACCTGCCACAGATGCAGATCGGTGATGCGGTCGCCCTTGGTCTCGAGCCGGTCGCGAATGACCGCCTCGAGCTTCTTGTCGGCGCTGACGTCGAGCAGGATCGCGCCTGACGCCTTGATCAGGCCAAAGGCCCAACTCGCGATCACAGCGCTGCCGACGATCCCGACTACCGGATCGGCCCAGACCCATCCCGCGGACATCGCAACCAGCAGCGCCGCAATGGCGAGGATGGAGGTTGCGGCATCCGCCATCACGTGGACGTAAGCCGCGCGAAGATTGTTGTCGTGGTGGTGGTGATGATGATCGTCGTCGTCGTCATGGTCATGAGAATGGCCATGACCGTGATGATAGTCGTGGTCGTCGCGCAGCAGCCAGGCGCTGATGAGGTTGACGGCAAGTCCGAGCACGGCAACCGAGATCGCTTCCCCGTAGGCAATGGACACCGGATGGAACAGCCGGTCCACGCTTTCCCAGGCGATCTGCATAGCGATCATCGCCAGAATGATCGCGCTGGCAAAGGCGGCGAGATCGCCGAACTTGCCGGTGCCAAAACTGAAGTGCGCGTTGCCCACCTGCCGCCGTGCGAACAGATAGGCCAGCCCAGCAATGCCCAGCGCCGCCGCATGCGTTCCCATGTGCCAGCCGTCGGCGAGCAGCGCCATCGAGCCGGACCACCAGCCCGCCGCGATCTCTCCGACCATCATGACCGTGGTCAAGGCCACCACGAGCCAGGTACGCCGTTCGTTATGGGCGTGCGTCGCGCCCAGGAAGACGTGATCGTGGGTCCACTGTTCGATCGAATGCGAGTGCATGGTTCATCTCCGGATAGTCCGCTCGTCGAATATAGCGATTGCGACGGACGGCCGTTAGAGCGTTTTCAAGCGAAGCATGCCCTCGGACTTGATCCGAGGGTGGACACCGGTTCGCGTGAAAAAAACGCGTCAAAATAAGAATCTAGAGCTTCGGTTCTGATTCAGTCAGAACCGAAGCTCTAGACTAATTCCTCCGGCGCCAGCTTGCAGGCGGCGCCGTCGGCCTCGACCTGCAGCGTCGCATGATGGATCTTGAAGCGGTGCGAGAGCTGCGCGCAGACGTGATGCAGGAAGGCATCGTCATGTCCGCCGGGCCGGACCAGGTGCGCGGTCAGCGCCGTCTCGTTGGTGCTCATGGCCCAGATGTGCAGATCGTGGACCTCGGAGACGCCGTCGAGCGTGCGCAGAAACTCCCTCACCTCGACGAGCTCGATACCGCGGGGCACCGCGTCGAGCGCGAGGTTGACGCTGTCGCGCATCAGGCCCCAGCCGCTGACCAGCACGACGAGGGCGATGACGAGGCTGATCGCCGGGTCAATCCATAGCCATCCCGTCGACATGATCAGCAGCGCGGCGATGACGACGCCGAACGAGACGCCGGCATCCGCCGCCATGTGGAGATAGGCGCCGCGAATGTTGAGGTCGCCGTGCCGCCCGCGCATGAACAATAATGCCGTGAAGCCGTTGACGAGAATCCCGAGCGCCGCGACCCAGACCACTGTCCAGCTCGCCACCTCGGCCGGCGCGCGCAGCCGATTGACCGCCTCCACCGCGATGCCGCCGACCGCGACCAGCAGGAGCCCGGCATTGAACAATGCGGCGAGGATCGAGGCGCGGCGATAGCCGTAAGTGTGCCTCTCCGTCGGCCGCCTCCCCGCAAGCCACGCCGCCCCCCATGCCAGCAGCAGCGAGAACACGTCCGAGAGATTGTGGACGGCATCGGAGATCAGCGCCAGCGAATTGGCGGCATAGCCGAACACCAGCTCGGCGATCACGAAGGCGGTGTTGAGCGACGCGCCAATGGCAAAGGCCCGGCCGAAATCATCCGGGGCATGGCTGTGCCCGGCATGATCATGCGCATGGGACTGATCGTGATGATGATGCGCCATGGGAAGAATTTATAGCGCGTCGATTTGCGAATACTATTACAGCGCGGAAAGCGTAGGGCGGATTAGCCGAAGGCGTAATCCGCCGCTTCGCGGCAAGATGGCGGATTACGGCTTGCGCCTAATCCGCCCTACGTAACTACTCCACGCCGCGGTTGAACTTGTTCGACTTCGGCAGGCCGTGCGCGAGGCGGCCAGCGTCGGCGCGGTTGCCGCGCCAGTCGGCGAGCTCCTTGATGCTCATGCCGTGCTCGCGGCCCGCGGAATCCTTCCAGGTCAGGCCCGCCTTGGAATCGAACACCGCGACGTCGGACAGCGAGGCGCTGGTGTATTTCTGCAACCGCACGCCGCGGCCGCGGGCCATTTCCGGCACCTGATCGAGCGGGAACAGCACCATCTTGTGATTGGTCCCGATCACCGCGACGGTGTCGCCTGCGACGGTTGCGAGCGCGCGCGCCTCGTTCGGCATGTCGACGTTCAGCACCTGCTTGCCCTTGCGGGTGGTGCCGACGCAGTCGTCCTCGTTGACGACGAAGCCCTGTCCTTCACTGCTGGCGACCAGGAATTTGCGGCCGCCCTTGTTGACGAACAGCGACACGATCGCCGCATCCTGCTCCATGTCGATGAACATGCGGATCGGCTCGCCATGGCCGCGACCGCCCGGCAGCTTCGCCACATCGAGCGAGTAGAATTTCCCGTTGGTGGCGAACAGCAGGAGCTTCGAGGTGGTCTCGGCGAAGAAGGCGTGATCGAGCTTGTCGTCGGTCTTGAAGGCAAGGCCCGAGAGGTCGGCGACATGGCCCTTGAGCGTGCGCACCCAACCCTTCTCGGAGATCACGACGGTGACCGGCTCGCGCTCGACGAAGGCCTCCTCGATCGCGGCGAGATCATGCTCAGGCGCATCCGCAAAGGTGGTGCGGCGCTTGCCGAGCGGCGTCTTCGGCCCGAACATGTCGCGGACCTTCTTCACCTGCTCGCCGACCTTGGCCCATTGCTCGGTCTCGGAGCGGAGCAGCTGTTCGATGCCCTTCAATTCCTTGCGGAGGTCCTTGTCCTCGGTGCGGATCTCCATCTCCTCGAGCCGGCGCAAGGAGCGCAGGCGCATGTTAAGGATGGCGTCGGCCTGGACCTCGGTGAGCTTGAACGTCTTCATCAGCACCGGCTTCGGCTCGTCCTCGGTGCGGATGATCTTGATCACCTTGTCGATGTTCAGATAGGCGATGAGGTAGCCGCCGAGGATCTCCAGCCGGTTCTCGATCTGACCCTTGCGATAATTCGAGCGGCGCACCAGCACATCGCGCAGGTGGTCGAGCCATTCGCGAAGGCACTCGGCGAGGCCGACCACCTTGGGGATTTTCCCCTTCACCAGCACGTTGAGGTTCAGCGAAATCTTGCTTTCCAGCTCGGTCAGCCGGAACAGCGACTCCATCATCAGTTCGGGATCGACATTGCGCGACTTCGGCTCGATCACCAGCCGAACGTCATCCGCCGACTCGTCCCTGACCTCGCCGACCAGTGGCAATTTCTTCTGGTCGATGAGCTCGGAGATCTTCTCGACCAGGCGCGATTTCTGCACCAGCCACGGGATCTCAGTGACCACGATCACCCAGGTGCCCCGCGCACCCTCTTCCTGCTTCCAGCGCGCACGCGTGCGGAACGAGCCGCGGCCGGTGCTGTAGGCCTCGGTGATCGCTTCCTTGGAATCGATGATGATGCCGCCGGTCGGGAAATCCGGGCCCTTCACCCATCGCAAGAGCGCCTTCGACTTGGCGTCGGGCTTCTCGATCAGGTGCAGTGCCGCGTCGCAGAGCTCGGCGGCATTGTGCGGCGGGATCGACGTCGCCATGCCGACCGCGATGCCCTGAGAACCGTTGGCGAGCAGGTTCGGGAAGCCGCCGGGCAGAACCACCGGCTCCTTCGACTGGCCGTCATAGTTGGCGCGGAACTCGACGCCGTCCTCGTCGATGCCCTCGAGCAGCAGCCGCGCGACATCGGTCATGCGCGCTTCGGTGTAGCGGTAGGCGGCGGGGTTATCGCCGTCGATATTGCCGAAATTGCCCTGGCCGTCGACCAGCGGGTAGCGCGAGGAGAAATCCTGCGCGAGGCGCACCATGGCGTCGTAGATCGCCTGGTCGCCATGCGGATGGAACGAGCCCATCACGTCGCCGACAATCTTTGCCGATTTCTTGAACGGCGAGCCCGGATCGAGGCGCAGCAGCCGCATCCCGTAAAGGATGCGCCGGTGCACCGGCTTCAGCCCGTCGCGGGCGTCCGGCAGCGCACGATGCATAATGGTCGATAGCGCGTAAGCGAGATAGCGCTCTTCCAGCGCATCGCGCAGCGGTACCTCGTGGATCTCCGGCGGTTCCGGCGGAATCAGTGCTTTTCCCATGCCGACGGGTTAACCGCTCCGGGCGAATCGGGCAAGAATCGATTCGGCACCATACCCCGCAGAAAAAGCCCGATTTTTCAGCCTGCACCCGCCAGGGTCGCCGGGTTCGGCGTGGCATGGCCATTGGTGATGTTGAATTGCGGGATATGGCCGAGCCCGGTCACGAGATCGGCATCGGCGCCCAGCACCTTCTTCCACTCGTGCCCCTCGGTCAGGATCACGCCGACGCCGGCGACCTCGGCGCCGGCCTGCCGCACCAGCTTCAAGGTCGCAGCCAGGCTCGAGCCGGTCGCCACGACGTCATCGACCACGACGACCCGCCTGCCCTTCAGCAGCGGGATCGCCCGGCGGTCGAGCAGCAGCCGCTGCGAGCCGGATGAGGTCACCGATTGCACATACTCGACCAACGCGTCGCCCAAATGAATCTTCGGCGATTTCTGCACGATGACATATTGGTCGAGCCCGAGATGGCGCGAGACCTCGATGGCGACGGGAATGCCGAGCGTCGCCGCGCCAACCACGATGTCCGGCTCCTTCCCCTTCAGCCGCGCGGCCAGCGCCTTTCCGATCCGCTCACCGAAGCCGACGCCCATGTCGATCACCATCAGAAGCGAAATCGCCAGGCGCTCGTTGATGGCGACGAGCGGCAGCTCCGTCGGCTCGCCGCCGATGTCGACAGTATAGGTGGCGGGGGTGAGTGCGCTCATGTGGTCCTGCCCGGATTTGTCAAAGGAAAGTCGGTCTGGATGGTGAGCCAGCCGATGTCGCGCCAGCTCGTGCGCGCCATCTTCGGATCGAAGCCGTAGATCGACAGCGCCAGCGCGATCGTCTCGGCCATGCGGAACGTCTGCACCATCAGCGGCACGCCGCGCGCCAGCGCATAGAGGACGCGCCGCGGAAAGGGCCCGCGGTCGAGTTCGAGGCCGCGCGCCCGCTGGGTCTCGCCGATGCTCCTGAACTCCTCGCGCATCAGCGGGATCATGCCGATCACGAGCACCAGCACCAGCGTCAACGAGCCCGGCAAGCGCAGCCGGCTGCAGGCCGCAAGCAGCGTGCCGGCCGACGTAGTCTCGATCGCGACGAAGAAACTGGCGGTGGTGGCGATCAGGCGGAAGGCCATGCGCAGCGCATCATCGATCGCCGCGGCGAGCGGCGTCCCGTTCCAGACGAAACTCAAGGTCCAGCTCAGCGTCACCAGGCCGCCGACCAGCGCCATCAGTTTGAGATAGCCTCTGGTTTGCGGCAGCCGGCAGGCGATCACGGCCGCCAGCACGATCGCGGCGATCACGCCAGCCGTCACCGCGCTGCCGGCGACCCAGCCGAGCGATGACAGCACCAGCGCCGCCAGCAATTTGACGAACGGGTTGATGCGATCAAGCCGATGCACGCTGGCCTCCTCCTGATGTTGTGACGTTCTGGTCCGGGCGCGGCCAGCCGCGGCGCGCAAATACGTCCGAGGACCAGGCCGCCTCGGTCGTCCCGTCGAAGGCCAGCCGGCCATCCTCCAGGATCAGTACGCGGTCGGTGGCGCGGTCGACAAGCTGCAGGTCGTGCGAGACCAGCAGCGCCGCACAACCCCGAGCGCGGCAGCGGTCGAGGAAGGCCAGCACGCCGGCACGTGAGACGCTGTCGCAGGCGATCAGCGGCTCATCCAGGATCACGACCGACGGCGCCGTCGCCTCGATGCAGACCAGCGCCAGCATCAACTGCTCGCGCGCCGACAGCGCGAATGGCGAAAGCTCGGCGCGGTCGGCGAGACCGACGCCCTGCAAAAGTTCGATCGCCCGTTCGCGATGCGCAGCAACGGCCTTGGCGCCGGCATCGCCGCCGGACAGCGAGAACACGACCTCCTCCACGACCGAGAGCAGGAAGAACATCCGCCGCAAATTCTGCGCGACGTAACCGATCTCGCGCGCCCGCTGCGCGATGGTCCAGCCGGCGCTATCGCGGCCGCCGATCTCGATCGCGCCGCCGGCCGCCTTCTGCAGGCCGAGCAGCGTACGCATCAGCGTGGTCTTGCCGGCGCCGTTGCTGCCGATCAGCCCCGCTACCTCGCCTTTTCCGAGCGAGAGCTCAATCGACCGCAGCACCGGCTCGCCGTTCGGACGGCGCAGCGTGCTCGAAAGCTGCCGGACCGAGAGCGCCGGGCCCGACTGTGCCGGCCGCACCACGGGCCGCGGCGCCGGCGCCGCAAAGGGCGGCTCGATGCCGGCGACCGCATAGGGCGTCGTGGCGCGAACGGCCGCCTGCCAGGACAGATCGTCGACGATGCCGCCCTCCTTCAAGAACACCACACGATCGGCCACGCCATCGAACCAGGCGAGATCCTGCTCGGCGATCAACAGCGTCAGCTTCGTTTTCCTAAGCTCGCGCAGGATGCCGATCATGCGCAGCCGCGCATCGGGATCGAGTCCGCTGGTCGGCTCATCCAGGATCAGCACGTCCGGTTGCCAGACCAGCGCTGAGGCAAGCGCCGCGATCCGGCGTTCGCCACCCGAGAGCGTGCGCACGGTGCGACCGATCAGCCGCCCAATGTTCATCTGCGCGATCACGGCGCCGACGCGCGCGCGGATTTCCGCCTGCGGCACGCCGCGGTTCTCCAGCGGAAAGGCGATCAGGTCCTCGACCGAAAGATCCCAAACCTGGTCCTCGACCGATTGCAGCACGAGGCCAACGCGACGAAACAACTCGCTGCCCGCGATCGCGCCGAGATCGGTGCCGTCGAGCGACACCGCGCCCTCCATGCGCTGCGGCCGGATCAGCTTCGGAATGAGACCGGCCGCGGCCGCAAGCAGCGTCGATTTTCCCGAACCGCCCGCCCCCGTCACGATCGTGGTGCTGCCGGCTTCGAGACGGAGATTGATATCGGACAGCACGTGAGCGTCGGCCCGAAAGCCGACGCTCACTCCACGCAGATCAAGCATCAAGTAGCGCTCCCCAAGGCGGTCAGAACCGGTGCAGCGTGCCCCGGCTGATGCCGGCAAGCAGCCTGGCGCCGGGACGTACCAGCAGCGGCGTTCCGATCACCATCGGCACGATGTCCGACAGGCCGATATAGAGCATCGCATACCAGAACGGGAAAATGCCGAGCACCGCCAGACTCGCCGACACCGCCGCCACCATGATGATGCCGACCACCGCGCAGATCACCGCAATCTTGAGCAGCACCGGCATCGACAGGTCGAAATTGGTCTTGCGCAGATTGACCAGCAGCGGCGGTACGGCGCCGGTGAGCCCGACCATGATGCCGTCCACGATGAGCGAATGCGCGGGAATGAAGGTGCCGGCGAGCAGCGACCAGACGATGGTGCCGATATAGCCGCAGATGAACCCGCTCTTCGGCCCGAGCAGCAGCCCGATCAACGGCGGCAGGAACGCGAAGATGCGCCACTGGATCACGCCGGGCACAAGCTGGATCGGATTGGCGTAGGCCCACAACACGCCGGTCGCCACGCCGCAGACGACCGCAAGGACGATAGGAAAGAAACCGACCGAATCGGATTCGCTGTAGGTGATTTGCGTACTCATTGCATGCTCCCCGTCATGAGTTTGCCCTGAGATTTTTCAGGCAAGTTTCGGGCCATGCGGCATGGAACGGGCCGAGGGTTGCACGCAATAGAACCACCATGTGTGGGTTGGCAATTTCGGCGCGCATTGCCGTCAGGGCGGGGCAGCGATCCGGGCCCGACGGCGCACCACCGCATTGATGAAGCCTTCCCTCGCGTCGGAGTGCTCCTGCCCGCGCGGCTCCAGCACATTGCGCAGGAGGAAGCGGCCGGTGAGCGCAAAGCCATCGAGCAGGTCCTGGTCCGAGCAGGTGCCGGCGCCGTCATCGTCCTCGCGCAGGAACGGCGGCAGCCGCATCAGGCGATCGCGCCAGGGTTCACCGGCGGCGCGCGAGACTGCGCCGCCCGATTTCGGCGAGACGTAGACCAGTTCGGAGGTCGCGCCCGTCGCCGCGCAATTCGAGAGGTCGAGTCCGAAGCCGAGTTCGGTCAGCATCGCCAGCTCGAAGCGGATGAGATGGATAGCGGCACCGCCGGCATCCTCGAAATCATCCAGCGTCTGCGCCAGCATCTCGTAGATGTCCTGGTGCGGATCGCGTTCCGGCAACAGCCGCGCCAGCGAAGCCAGATGGGTGACGCCATAAACGGCATGCGACGACGCCAGCAGGTTCGCCGCACGCAGCCGCGTACCGTCGAGCTGGTAATAGCCGAGATGCTCGTCGAGCCGCGCCCGCCACATCGCGGTGACACTGTTGCCGGGCTGCAGCAGCGGCCGCATCCGCGCGCTGGCCCCGCCGCGCACCAGGCCGAGATGGCGGCCGTGCTCGCGCGTCAGGAGCTCGACAATGGCGGAAGATTCGCCATGCCGCCGCACCCCGAGCACGATGCCTTCGTCGGTCCACTCCATGACGCGGAGAGTAGCATGTAGGGTGGGCAAAGCGTAGCGTGCCCACCATTCACGATCGGTGCAAGAGGTGGTGGGCACGCTTCGCTTTGCCCACCCTACGCGACCACTCGGCCCTACGCGTTGAACCAGCCGTGGGCGTCGCCGGTGAAGGAGAAATAGAGTCCCGCGGCCGTCAGCGCGCAGGAGATCACCTCGACGCCGCTGTCGAGCTGGATGCCGGTGGTGCCGATCACCTGCAACAGCGAGATCACCGACAGCAACAGCACCGCCGCCAGCACCCAGCGCGGCCAGTTCTTGCGGTGCTGTGCCGCCAGGTAAACGAAGTAGACTAGGAGCAGGATCAGGCCGGCCTGCAGCCAGGTGACGACCGTGATCATCTGCTCGGTCATCTCGCCACCCGGGGTGCGGTCCTGGAACGCCACCGACAGCGCGTCCAGCGTCAGCGACAGATACAGCAGCACCTCGAACAGAAGCACGTTTCTGGGTACTTTCATCGGAAGAGCCCGATCATTCCTTGGGAAACTCCAGTCCCATTTCCCGGTAGCGGTCGGGATCGTCGCCCCAATTCTCGCGCACCTTCACGAACAGGAACAGGTGCACGGGGACGCCCATGATCTCGGCGATCTCCTTCCGCGCCTCCGCGCCGATCGACTTGATCGTGGCGCCGCCCTTGCCGAGCACGATCTTGCGCTGGCTCTCGCGCTCGACAAAGATTGTCTGCTCGATGCGGATCGACTTGTCGTTGCGCTCGGTCCAGCTATCGGTCTCGACCGTCGATTGGTACGGCAGCTCCTGGTGGAGCTTCTGATAGATCTTCTCCCGCGTGATCTCCGCCGCCAGGTGCCGCATCGGCGCGTCCGACATCTGGTCCTCGGGATAGAGGAACGGCCCGGCGGCCACCATGCCTGCCAGCGCCCTGCGCAGATCGTCCACACCGTCGCCTGACAACGCCGAGATCATGAAAGTGTTCTCGAACCGCAGGCGGTCATTGGCGGCCTTCGCCAGCGCCAGCAGCTTTTCGCGCGGCACCAGATCGATCTTGTTCAGCACCAGGATCTTCGGATGGGCCACGCTATCGAGCTTGGCGAAGATCGCCTCGGCTTCCGCATCGATGCCCGACTTGGCGTCAAGCAGCACGCAGACGAGGTCGGCGTCATGCGCCCCGCTCCAGGCAGTCGACACCATGGCCCGGTCCAGCCGCCGCCGCGGCGCAAAGATGCCGGGCGTGTCGACCAGGATAATCTGTGCATTGCCCTCGATCACGATGCCGCGGATCAGCGCACGCGTCGTCTGCACCTTGCGCGAGACGATGGTGACCTTCGAGCCGACCAGCGCGTTGACAAGCGTCGACTTGCCGACGTTCGGCGCCCCGATCAGGGCGACGAAGCCGCAACGTGTCCCGGCCGGATCGGCCTCCGCCCTCGACTCAGCCGTCATGGCTGCCGGCACCTTCGCGGGCGATCATTGCGGACGCCGCCGCCTTCTCCGCCGCGCGCTTGTTCGGGCCGACGCCTTCCGCCGGCGCCAGGCCCGGCAGGTCGACGGCAACGCGGAATTGCGGATCGTGATGCGGCCCGGTGCGTTCGACCTCGCGGTAGACGGGCGTCGGCAGGCCCCTGCTCTGCGCCCATTCCTGCAGCATGGTCTTGGGATCGCGCAGCGGCCGGCGGAGCTTGCGCATCCGGTCGATCCAGTTCCGCTCGACGAATTTCGCGGCGGCCTCGTAGCCGCCGTCGAGGAAGATCGCGCCGATCACGGCCTCGCAGACGTCGCCCAGCACGGATTTGCGCAACCGCGCCCCCTCGACCGCCTTGACCATGCCAAGCTTGATGTCGTCGAGCAGGCCGAGCTGCTCGGCGACGTCGGCGCAGCTTTCCTTGCGCACGAGATCGGCGAGACGCTTCGACAATTCGCCCTCGTCCGCGCGCGGATGGGCGCGATAGAGCATGTCGGAGATGATCAATCCGAGCACATGGTCGCCGAGGAACTCAAGCCGCTGGTAGCTGTCGGCGCGGTGACGGGTAGCCGGCTTCAGCGCGGAGACATGCGTGAACGCCGTCATCAATAGCGCCGGATCCGAGAACTTGTAGCCGATGCGCGCCTCGGTTGCAGCAACCGCCTCCTTCTCGGCGGCCGCCTTGCTGGCCTTGCTGCGCTTCTTCTTCGGCGCAGCGGTGCCGACCGCGTCGGGCTGCTCGCTCGGCTCGCCGGCAGTCGGAAGACTCTGAATGACAGGCGTATCGTCTTTCATCGCACAATGGTGAATAGGCGATTCCAGCGTACCGCGGTCGGCCAACGCCAGAACATCCAGGCGTGCTCGCCCTCGCCGATCGAGAAGAAGATCATCTGCGCGCGGCCAACGAGGTTCTCGAACGGCACGTAACCCACCGCCGACAGCACGCGGCTGTCGGTCGAATTGTCGCGATTGTCTCCCATCATGAAGAAGTGGCCGGCCGGCACGGTGTAGACATTGGTGTTGTCGTAGAAGCCATTGTCGACGCAATCCAGCGTCTCATAGCTGACGCCGTTGGGCAGCGTCTCCTTCCAGCGCTTGACGCGTGCGGTCGCGTCAGATCCGCAGGGGTCCTCGCCGATGAAATCGCTGAGCCGCTCGCGCTTGACGGGGGCGTCGTTGATGTAGAGCAGCCCCTCCTTCATCTGGATGCGGTCGCCGGGCAGCCCGATCACGCGCTTGATGTAATCGGTCGAATCATCCTTCGGCAGGCGGAAGACGACGATGTCGCCGCGGTTCGGCTCCGAGCCGAAGATGCGGCCGGAAAACAAGGGCGGCGAAAGCGGGATCGAGTAGTGGCTGTAGCCGTAGGAATATTTCGACACGAATAGGTAGTCGCCGACCAGCAGCGTGGCCTTCATCGAGCCGGACGGGATGTTGAAGGGCTGGAACAGGAAGGTACGGATCACGAGCGCGATGATCAGCGCATGGATGACGACCCGGACTGTCTCGCCTAGGCCGCTTTCGGATTTCGTCCCTGTGGTCACGCTCATCGCTTTCCCAATTCCCGCAACTGCCTTAACTGCGCGGTGGCAGAACGCGCTCCTCACGCGAATCGCGTTTTCCGCGCTCGCGTCACGAAGATGGTTCCTACGTCTGGTGTAGAGAGCAAGTCCCGGCGCGAACCCGAATTTGCCCTGGCTCGGTTTACCCTGCGGCGTTTTAGACGGTTGTTACGGGGCGCGCAATCAAGCGCCGCGTTAAAACTTCATAATCAATTGAAAAATCAATGATTTTTTAGTTTTACCCGATTCCGGAGCGCCGCACCGTCCACCGACCTCAAGGTTTGGCCGGTGCGACCGCCGAAATTATGACGAAGGCCTGCGCGAGCGGCCAGTCGTCGGTGATCGAAAGGTCGATCTGCGCCTCGAGGCCATCAGGGGTGATTTGCCTGAGCCGCTCCAGTGCCCCGCCGGTCAACCGCATGGTCGGACGCCCTCCGGGCAGGTTCACCACGCCCATATCGCGCCACCAGACACCGCGCATGATCCCGGTGCCGAGCGCCTTGGCACAGGCCTCCTTGGCGGCGAAACGCTTGGCATAGGTCGCGACCACCATCTTCTCGCTGTTGGCGCGGCGCAGCGCCTTGGCGCGCTCGACGTCGGTGAAGATGCGATCGAGGAAACGATCGCCATGGCGCTCGATCACCTTGGCGATCCGGGTGATGTCGATCAGGTCGGAGCCGATGCCGAGGATCATGCCGCGCCCGCACCCTCGATCGCCTTCCGGCCACGGTCCATCGCCGCGCGCATCGCGCGGACGGTCTCCTTCAAGCCGACCAGGATCGCCTCGCCGATCATGAAGTAGCCGATATTGAGTTCCCTGATCTCGGGCAGCGCCGAAATCGTCTCGGCGGTGTCATAGTCGAGCCCGTGGCCGGCATGGACCTCGAGCCCGGCCGCCTGCGCCAGCTTGGCGCCTTCGACAATGCGCCGCCATTCGGCTTCCGCTTTTTCCCGATGACCGTCCACGACAGCATCGCACCAGCCGCCGGTGTGGATCTCGATCACCGGCGCCTTCAACTTCGCCGCCATCTCGATCTGCCTGGGGTCGGCGCCGATGAACAGCGACACCCGGATGCCGGCGTCGCTGAGCCGCGCGATGAACGGGGCCAGGGCATTGTGCTGGCCGACGACGTCCAGCCCGCCCTCGGTGGTAAGCTCCTGCCGCCGTTCCGGCACCAGGCACACGGCATGCGGCTTGGTGGCGAGCGAAATGCGCAGCATGTCGTCGGTCGCCGCCATCTCGAAGTTCAGGGGCTTTGATAGCTGCGCCTTCAGCCGTGCCATGTCCTCATCGCGGATATGGCGCCGGTCCTCCCGCAGATGCGCGGTGATCCCGTCGGCGCCGGCCTCGATGGCCAAGAGCGCCGCGCGTACCGGATCGGGCCGCGCCCCGCCCCGCGCATTGCGCAGCGTCGCGACGTGATCGACATTGACCCCAAGGCGGAGCGGCGGAACAGGCATGATGTAACTCGCTGCCAGAAACCTAGACTGTCATGCGCGGGCTCGACCCGCGCATCCATCTTCTTGAAAAGATGGATTGCCCTGCAATGACGATGACCTACCCATTGACGCGCTCGACCCGTGCGACCACGGCCTTCGCGCGCAACTGGGCGAGAATAGCGCTCAAATGCTTGAGGTCATAGACCTCGAGGTCGATGGTCAGCTCGGTGAAGTCAGGCGAGCGCCGCGACATGTGGATGTTGTCGATGTTGCCGTCATGCTCGGCGATCACGGTCGCAATCTGCGCGAGGCTGCCGGGCTCGTTGACATTGTGGACCAGGATCCGCGCCGGGAAACGCTGCGGCATGGTCTCGTCGATGTCCCAGCGCACATCGAGCCAGCGCTCGGGCTCGTCCTCGAAATCCTTCAGCGCCGGTGACTGGATCGGATAGATCGTGATTCCCTCGCCCGGCGTCACGATGCCGACGATGCGGTCGCCCGGCACCGCGCCGCCGTTCGGCGCAAACTTGACCGGCAATTCGGAATTGATGCCGCGCACCGGGATCACCGAAGCTGCGCGGGCCGGATGCGGCGGCGTCTGCGCCTTGGCGGCAAGCGCCTTCTTGGTGCCGTAGCGCACCAGCCGCTCTTCCTTGTAGTCCGGATACATCGCCCGCGCGACGTCGGAAGCTTTCAGTTCGCCACGGCCGACGGAAACCAGGACGTCCTCAATCGAGGTGCGCGCCAGCCGCGGCAATGCGCCTTTCAGCTTGTCGTCGGCGTATTCGATCT
The DNA here is from genome assembly GCF_059512365.1 of Bradyrhizobium sp. Ses1. Taxonomy (NCBI): domain Bacteria; kingdom Pseudomonadati; phylum Pseudomonadota; class Alphaproteobacteria; order Hyphomicrobiales; family Nitrobacteraceae; genus Bradyrhizobium; species Bradyrhizobium sp. Ses1. Next base: position 198,247 of record NZ_JCAMOQ010000008.1, on the reverse strand, counting down.
TGGCGCGGGCGAACAGGCGGTCGATGATGCGGCGGCCCAGCCCGGCATATTGGTCGCGCACCGCGGCGCGGGTGGCGCGCCGGATCGCGGCGCGCGCCTTGCCAGTGACCGCGAGCGCTTCCCAGGCCGACGGCGGCGCGGACTGCGCCTTCGAGGTCAGGACCTCCACTTCGTCGCCGTTCTGCAGCTCGGAGGACAGCGGCGCAAACTTGCCGTTGATCTTGCAGCCGACCGCGCTGTTGCCAACATCGGTGTGAACGGCATAGGCGAAGTCGATCACATTGGCGTTGCGCGGCAACGCGATCAGCTTGCCCTTCGGCGTGAAGCAGAACACCTGATCGTGAAACAGCTCCAGCTTGGTGTGCTCCAGGAACTCTTCCGGATTGGCGCTCTCGGAGAGAATGCCGATGGTGTGACGCAGCCAGGCAAAGGCGTTGGACTCGTGCTTCAGCCGCTCGGTCGGCGAACCCGTCCCATCCTTGTAGAACGCATGCGCCGCGATGCCGAACTCGGCGATCTGGTTCATCTCCTCGGTGCGGATCTGCAACTCGACGCGTTGCTTGCCGGGACCGATCACGGTGGTGTGAATCGAACGGTAGTCGTTCTGCTTGGGCGTCGAGATGTAGTCCTTGAAACGCCCGGGCACGACCGGCCAGGTCGTGTGCACGACGCCGAGCGCGCGGTAGCAGGCCTCGACGTCGGCAAGCACGATCCGAAAGCCGTAGATATCGGACAATTGCTCGAAGCCGACCGACTTGCGCTCCATCTTGGTCCAGATCGAAAACGGCTGCTTGCGCCGGCCGTAGACGCGTGCGCTGAGGCCGTTCTTCTGCAGGTTCTTCGAAAGCTGGCTTTCGATCTCGCCGATCAGATTGCGGTTACGCTCGGCGAGCGCATCCAGCCGATGCTTGACCACCGCATAAGCTTCCGGATCGAGCACGTGGAACGAGAGGTCCTCGAGTTCCTCTCGCATCTCCTGCATACCCATGCGGCCGGCGAGCGGCGCGTAGATATCCAGCGTCTCCTCGGCGATGCGGCGGCGTGAGGCCGGCGGCACGAACTCCAGCGTGCGCATGTTGTGCAGGCGGTCGGCGAGCTTGATCAAGAGCACGCGGACGTCGTCGGCGATCGCGAGCAGGAGCTTGCGCAGGTTCTCCGCCTGCTTGGCCTCGCGCGAGACGAGCTCGAGCCGCTTCAACTTGGTCAGCCCCTCCACCAGCGCGCCGATCTCGTGGCCGAACACCTGGTCGATCTCGGCCCGCGTCGCCTCGGTATCCTCGATGGTGTCGTGCAGCAGCGCCGCGACGATGGTGGCGTCGTCGAGCTTGAGGCCGGTCAGGATCGCCGCCACTTCGAGCGGGTGCGAGAAATAGGGATCGCCCGACGCCCGGGTTTGGGTGCCATGCGCCTTCATGGCGTAGACATAGGCGCGGTTCAAAAGGTCTTCGTTGGTATCGGGATTGTAGGAGCGGACGCGCTCGACCAGGTCGTACTGCCGCATCATGCGGGCGCGCGGCTTGAGCGGCTTCTGCACCACCGTGGAGTCAGGCGCCACCGCGACCGCGTCGGTCGCAGCCTGCATCTGGCGGGGTGTGCGGCGCCAATACGCCATGGAATTGCTGCCTCAACTATCGAGCCGACTGAGCTTGCGGCTCTAATCTAGTGCGATTTCGAACCAAGCTTTAGCCTGTTCGAGCCGAAAATCGTTCAATTTCCGTCAAGGCTTCAGGGACGCATCTCGCGACCAGAATGTCAACAAAAGCAAAGGCCCGGGCAGTGCCCAGGCCTTCAGCCAATTCAACCGTGTTGGGTGACCGCAGCGAGGACCTATTCGTCCTCTTCGGGCTGCTCCTCCGGCGGCGCGAGGCCCTCGAGGCCCTTCAGCAGCTCTTCCTCGGTCATCCGCTCCATCGCCACTTCGGTATCATCAGCATCGACGCTGGCGCCAGCCGAACCGATCAGCGGCACGGTGTCGGGCTCCGGCTCGTCGACCTCGACAAACTTCTGCAGCGAGTGCACCAGTTCCTCGCGCAGGTCCTCCGGGGAAATGGTCTGGTCGGCGATCTCGCGGAGCGATACCACCGGGTTCTTGTCGTTGTCTCGATCAACCGTGAGTTGTGATCCCGAGGAAATCATCCGAGCGCGATGGGCAGCCAACAGGACCAGATCGAACCGGTTGTCGACCTTATCAATGCAATCTTCGACGGTGACGCGCGCCATATGCTGTCGCTCCGTTAAGTGGGACAGAATTTGCTGATTATTGTGCGTTAGTTATAGGGCGAGGCGGGGTTTCGCAACATTAAATTTGTGATTTGCCTTCGCCCAAACCTCTGCTAACCCGTGACGGGGCCAGAAGGCCGGAGCGTCCGTAACGCGGCGGGACGCCGTTGTGGACAAGTAACTCACTTCATTGCATCGTCAAAAGTGTAGGTATTTCGCCCTCGCCTCACCATAATTGCGATGGTGACTGTCGTTGGGGGAAGATTCACCGGACTTTAGGCTGCAACGCAGAATTAAGGTGCGCGGCTCGTCGCCGCTGCGCCGAGAAGCTAACAAAAGGCGAGAAACTTTGATGTCGTCACCCGTTTCCAACAAGATCGCGCTCTTTATCGATGGAGCCAATCTGTATGCAACCGCCAAGACGCTCGGGTTCGACATCGACTACAAGCGCCTGCTGAAGGAATTCCAGAGCCGCGGCACCCTGCTCCGCGCGTTCTACTACACGGCGATCATCGAGGATCAGGAGTATTCGTCCATCCGGCCGCTGATCGACTGGCTCGACTACAACGGCTACACCGTCGTCACCAAGGCCACCAAGGAGTTCATCGACGCCAGCGGCCGCCGCAAGGTGAAGGGCAACATGGACATCGAGCTCGCGGTCGATGCAATGGAACTCGCCGAACATATCGACCAGATGGTGCTGTTCTCCGGCGACGGCGATTTCCGCTCGCTCGTCGAGGCGGTGCAGCGGCGCGGCGTCCGGGTAACCGTAGTCTCGACCATCGCAAGCCAGCCGCCGATGATTGCCGACGAACTCCGCCGCCAGGCCGACGTCTTCACCGACCTGGTGGAACTGCAATCCAAGCTCGGCCGCGACCCGTCCGAGCGCCCGGCCCCGCGCGAGCGCGGCGAGTCTCGCCACCACGCGCCGCAATTCCTGCAGCGCGCCACGACCACGGCGCCCCGGGCCGATGACGACGATTTCGACGACTAGCCTCCTTCCCGCCTCCACCGAACCCGACCGCAACTGCCCGCTCTGTCCGCGGCTCGCCGAGTTTCGCGCCGAGGCGCGTGCCAAGCAGCCGGGTTGGTTCAATTCGCCGGTGGCATCCTTCGGCGATGCCGAGGCGCGGCTGCTGATCGTCGGGCTGGCACCCGGGCTGCAGGGAGCCAACCGCACCGGGCGCCCCTTCACCGGCGACTATGCGGGTGACCTGCTCTACGCGACGCTGCTGGAGTTCGGCTTTGCCAAGGGCGTCTACGAGGCGCGGCCGGACGACGGCTTGCGGCTGGTCGATTGCCGGATCAGCAACGCCGTGCGCTGCGTGCCGCCACAGAACAAGCCGTTGCCGATCGAGATCAACACTTGCCGAAAGTTCCTGGCAGCGACCATCGCGACCATGCCAAGACTGCGCGCCATCGTCCTGCTCGGCCGCATCGCGCATGAATCGACGGTGAAGGCGCTCGGCCTGCGCAATGCCGCCGCGCCCTTTGCGCACGCCGCGGTGCACGAGGCCGGCAACATCCGCCTCTACGACAGCTATCACTGCTCGCGCTACAATACGAATACCGGCGTGCTCACGCCGAAGATGTTCCGCGATGTCTTTGCGCAGGTGCGGAAGGATCTGGGCTAGCCCGCTACCGGATTTTCCCGCAGCCATTCCAGGACGTCGCCGGCGTTCCGGTCGGGCGGGAACACCGGATAGAAGACGTGGGTGATACGCCCGTCGTCGACGATCAGCGCCAGCCGCTTGATCAGCGTCAGCCCCGCCACCTCCATGGTCGGCAGTCTGAGCGCGTGCGTCAACTCGAGCGTCTCGTCCGAGAGCACCGGAAACGGCAGATGCAGGCGTGACGCCATTTCCGTCTGGTATTCGTTGCTCTGCGTCGACAGGCCGAACACGTGGGCAGCGCCGGCGGCCTTGAGCTCGGCGAACAGGTCGCGGAAGGCGCAGGTCTGCGGCGTGCAGCCGCGCGCGCCCGGGATCATGTCCCAGTCGTCGACCAGCGCGATCTTGCCGGGCTCGCCGGTGCGCGGATAGGCGAACACCACGGTGCGACCCTTCAGCGAAGACAGCGACACTGACGTATCGTCCGTCGCCACCAGGCTGACCGGCGGGATCGCCATGCCCTTCAGATGCCCGGCGCCGCCATCATCGGTCGGCGCGGGGATCTTGCTCCAGTCGACTTCGAGCAGGTTCTTCTGGTTCATTGGGCTATTCTCCATCCGCCGTCATTGCGAGGAGCGAAAGCGACGAAGCAATCCATCCTTCCGCTTGCGGCGCTATGGATTGCTTCGCTTCGCTCGCAATGACGGATGGACATGGAAGCGTTATCCCCGCGCGCGCAGCAGGCGGCCCTTCTCGCGGCCCCAGTCACGCTTCTTTTCGCTCTCGCGCTTGTCGTGCAGCTTCTTGCCCTTGGCGACCGCGAGCAACAGCTTGGCGCGACCGCGCTCGTTGAAATAGAGCTTGAGCGGGATCAGCGTCATGCCCTCGCGGTCGACCGCGCCCATCAACTTGCTGATCTGCTTCTTGTGAAGCAGCAATTTGCGCGGGCGCTTCGGCTCGTGATTGAAGCGGTTGGCCTGCAGGTATTCCGGGATATTGGCGTTGATCAGCCATATCTCGCCGTTCTTGGAATCCGCATAGGACTCGGCGATCGTGCTCTTGCCGCCGCGGATCGACTTCACCTCGGTGCCGGTCAGCGCAATGCCCGCCTCGATGGTGTCCTCGATCGCATAGTTAAAGCGCGCCTTGCGGTTCTCGGCGACGACTTTGATCGGACGTTCGTTTTTCTCGGCCACGTCAGGATTTCTTGAGGAGATCGCGAATTTCGGTGAGCAGTTCTTCCTGACGGGTCAATTTCGGCGGCGCTGGCGCCGTTTCCTGCTTGCGCTTCAACTGGTTCATGAGCCGGATCACGATGAACAGCACGAAGGCGACGATCAGGAAATTCAGGGTCAGCGTCAGGAAACTGCCCCAAGCCAATACGGCACCTTGCTTCTTGGCGTCAGCGAGATTGTTGGCAGTGACCGACTTCGCCAACGGCGTGAAGTAGTTTGAGAAGTCGAGCCCGCCGGTGATGGCGCCGATGATCGGCATGATGACGTCGCCGACCAGGGAGTTCACGATGGCGCCGAAGGCCGCGCCGATGATGACGCCGACCGCAAGGTCGACGACATTGCCCTTCATTGCGAACTCTTGGAACTCCTTCAGCATGCGAAGCCCCTTCTCCTCGCCTGGCCAACCGGACCAGTCATTGGCGCAACCCGTCCGGCTTTAGTTGAGGAGGCCGGCGTGCACCATGGCGCTGCGCACCGCCACGCGCGTGGATTCCGACACCGGCACCATCGGCAGCCGCAGCCGCTCCTCCAGCTTGCCGAGCAACGACATCGCGTATTTCACCGGCCCGGGATTGCTCTCGATGAACAGGTTGGTGTGCAGCGGCATCAACTTGTCGTGCACCTTCAGCGCGGTCGCGACGTCGCCCTTCTGCCAGGCGGCGTGGAACTCGGCGCACAGCCGCGGCGCCACATTTGAGGTCACGGAGATGCAACCATGGCCGCCATGGGCCATGTAGCCGAGCACGGTCGCGTCTTCGCCCGAGAGCTGGTTGAAATCCTCCCCCATCGCCGCCCGCTGCTGCGACACCCGCACCATGCTCGCGGTGGCGTCTTTGACGCCGGCAATGTTCTTCAATTCCCACAGGCGCGTCATCGTATCGACCGACATGTCGATCACCGAGCGTGGCGGGATATTGTAGATAATGATCGGTATTCCAATCGCATCGTTAATCGCCTTGAAGTGCTGGTAGAGCCCTTCCTGGGTCGGCTTGTTGTAATAGGGGGTGACGACCAATACGGCGTCGGCGCCGGCCTGCTCGGCGTGCTCCGACAGCTCGATTGCCTCCTTGGTCGAATTGGAACCGGCGCCCGCGATCACCGGCACCCTGCCCTTGGCCTCCTGCGCACACCATTCGACCACGCGCTTGTGCTCGTCATGGCTGAGCGTCGGGCTCTCGCCCGTGGTTCCGACCGGAACCAGGCCGTTGGTGCCCTCGCCGATCTGCCAGTTCACGAGGCCACGAAAGGCCACCTCGTCCACGGAACCGTTCTTGAATGGCGTCACCAAAGCGGTGAACGAGCCGCGAAATTTTGTCTTGGCTGCCATGGACTTCCTCCAAACACTTAAGGGTTGCGGCGCGCGGGTCAGAAAGGCCGATTCATATCGGGTCCGGCGGCGGGGCGAAAGGGCCGCAGTCCCCCTCCCATTGCGAGCCGCGATTTTGCCGCTGTCATGGCGCAAATATTCGCTTCCCGCGACACTTTTAGCAATTTGTCTACATATTCAATCAAATACAGCTAAGGCCTCAGCGATCAGATGATTCGCCGCCGCAGAGGAAAGCCGTGACCCCTTCCCCCCGCGCAGCCGCATTGCGATCGACCGCCTTGGCAACATCGCTGGTGCTGGCGTTCGCCTTGTCCGCGATGGCAGAAGCCGCGGCCGGCCCAAATGTTCCCTTGCCGAAACCGCGGCCGATCGCGCGCAGCGTGGTTCCGAAAACCACGCCTGCCACCACCGCGCCAGCGACCGCCGCCGCCAAGAATACCGCCCCTCCCAAAGCGACATCGTCCAACACGCCTGCTCCGCCCCCGCCCCATCTGGCGCCAGCCACGCGCCAGCATGCGGCGCCGGCCCGGATCAAGCCGACGGTGCCGGCCGCCGTGGCCGCGACCTCATCGACCTCCCAGAGCGACAAGGACGCGCTCGAGAATGTCATCGAGCTCGTCCGCAAGCAGAAGTCCGGCGATGCGACCGAGGTCGCGGCGACGATCTCCGATCCCGTCGCCCGAAAGCTCGCCGAGTGGCTGATCCTGCGCAGCGAAAACAACGGCGGCTCGGTCGAGCGCTACCGCGCCTTCATCTCGGCCAATCCGAGCTGGCCCTCGCAGACCTTCCTGCGCCGCCGCCTCGAGGCCGCGCTGTGGGACGACCGCCGCGAAGATGCAGCAGTCTGGGCGTGGTTCGAAAACGAGTCGCCCTTGTCCGCCAAGGGCCGGCTCGCGCTGGCCAAGGCGATGCTCGCGCGCGGCGACCGCGCCAATGCCGAGCGGCTGGTGCGCGAAGCCTGGCGCAGCGATCCCATGAGCGAGGACACCGAGACCACCGCGCTGGACATGTTCGGCCCTCTGCTCACCGCCGGTGATCACAAGGCGCGCATGGACACCATGCTCTATGGCACCGAGCAGGAGGCTGCTGGCCTGCGGGCGGCCAAGCGGCTGGGTTCGGGCTATCTCGCGCTCGCCAAGGCACGGATCGCCGCCAACAAGAAAGCATCCAACCTGCGGGCGCTGCTGGAGGCGGTGCCGCGCGAACTGCACGGCGACACCGGCTATCTCTTCGCCCGGATCCAGTTGCTCCGTCGCGAGGAGAAATTCGCGGAAGCGGCGCAGGTGATGTTGAGCGCGCCGAAGGATCCGGCGAGGCTGTTCAATGTCGACGAATGGTGGATCGAGCGGCGCCTGCTGGCGCGCAAGATGATCGACGTCGGCGAGAACCGCTCCGCCTATCTGATCGCGCGCGATGCGGCGCTACCCGCCCGCGACATCTACAAGACCGAGCAGGAGTTCACCGCCGGCTGGATCGCACTGCGCTTCCTCAGAGATCCCGGGCTCGCCGCGCAGCACTTTGCCCGCATCGGCGTTGGCAGCGTCAATCCAACCGCGCTGGCGCGTGCCGGCTATTGGCAAGGCCGCGCCGCCGAGGCCGCCGGTCGCAACCAGGAGGCGCGCGCGGCCTATCTACGCGCGGCCGAGCAGTCGACCAGCTATTACGGCCAGCTCGCGCGGGCCAAGCTTGGCTTGCCGCAGATCGAGCTGAACGGCGTCCCGGGCGCACGCGGCCGCGGCGTCGAGCGATTGGAAATCGTGCGCGCGGCGCAATTGCTCTATGAAGTCGACGCGCGCGAGTTCGCGGTTCCCCTGCTCGCCGACATGGGTGAAAACGGCGATCCCGACGCACTGGTCGGGCTCGGCGAGCTGACGGCGCGCTATAGCGACGCCCGTGGGATGCTGTTGATGGGCAAGGCCGCGCTCAACCGTGGTCTGCCGTTCGATTTCTACGCCTATCCCATCAACGGGATTCCGTCGTTCAGGTCGATTGGACCCGAAGTCGAGCGAAGCGTCGTCTATGCGATCGCGCGACAGGAGAGCGCATTCAATCCGGCCGTGGTTTCGCCGGCGCAGGCCTATGGCCTGATGCAAGTCACGCCGGATGCGGGGCGCTATGTCTGCAAGCGCGCCGGCGTCGCGTTCGATCTGAACCGGATGAAGACCGACTCGGTCTACAACGCCGCGCTCGGCGCCGCCGAGCTCGGCGGGTTGCTCGAGGACTATCGCGGCTCCTACATCCTCACCTTCGCGGCCTACAATGCCGGCCGCGGCAGCGTGAGGAAATGGATCGATCGCTACGGTGACCCGCGCGATCCCAAGGTCGACGCGGTCGACTGGGTCGAGCTGATTCCATTCTCCGAGACGCGCAACTATGTGCAACGGATCATGGAGAACCTGCAGGTCTATCGCGCCCGGTTCGGCGGCGGCACGCGGCTGCAGATCGAAGCCGACCTCCACCGCGGCGCCAGCGTCGAATAGGCGAATAGCGAGTGGCGAATGGCGGGACAGGTTGGCGGTCCCGCGCAGCGCGCTTAACGACAGACGCGGCGTCCCTGCTGTTGCGAACACGCGGAAGTCCCGGGCGGCGGCGGTTGCGGAGGTTGGATCGGCACGATCGTTGGCCCCGTCATCGGGCACGCGGTCATTGGACAATTTGGCGGAAGAAGTTCGCCGGGATTTGTGCAGATCGGCTGCATCCGCCCGTTGACGCACTGACACTCGCACTTCGCCCACACCTCCGTCGGCATGGCCACGCCAAAAACCAAAATCGCGAGAAAGCGGCCCACCTGGCATTCCCTTCTTCGCTGGGCGCCGCCTTTCAGTTCGGCTTGTCGATCCCTATCGAGCATTGCCCCCTCTTTTCGTCCTGATTTGAACTCCCCGGCGTGTTGCTGGTTCGGAGCGCCATTTGTGAGGACGAAGAAGGGCGAGATCGTCTGAGCCGGGCTGCAAGCCATAGGCGCCGAGGCAAAATTGCCGGAACAGGGAACCCTGGGGCTTTCAACCGCCTGACAGTCCGCGTTATCCCTCGACACCGGTAACGTTAGGATTCAGCGCCGCGAAGGCCGGCCGTGACGGCCTGCCCCATCCCTTGGCAAGCCGCCCTTACTATAACTCATTGAAATAACTATAATTATTGCGAAACCCCGCTTTCAAGATCGATACTGTCCGATCGAGTCGCGTGTTAAACGTCAGATGTTATCCACAGCGTAATCGGGCCTCGGGGCGCCAACGCCGACGCACAGTCCGGTGTCCCCTCAATCTGCCGCTTGCGGCTCGCCCGCGCGTCGTGCATATCGGCGCTGCCGGAGACGTGGCCGAGTGGCTGAAGGCGGCGGTTTGCTAAACCGTTATAGGCTTGTAAAGGCCTATCGAGGGTTCGAATCCCTCCGTCTCCGCCAGCTGCCTCCGGCAGCCATTTCGGTCGCGTTACCGTTGGCCTCATCGTCCCCTGTCCCGCGTAACGACGATCCTGCACCAGAGTTTCCAGGGAACGTCACATGCGCAAGGAAGAACTCGAAGCAATTCTGAGCGACGGCTCCGGCGAGGTCGACATCGGTCCGATTGAGGATCAGCTTTTCCTGCTCGCGACCGAGCGACGCCTGCCAGACTTGGCGGTTGCCCAGTGCGCGGTCAGGATAGAGGAATCCGCGCCCGCCTTGCTCGACGTGCTCGAGCGTGCGGCGCGCGCAGAACCGCTGACGGAAAAAGACGAGATGTTACTGGTCCGCGGAATCTATCTTCTCGGCGGCGGGCAGCAGACTCAAGCCTTCCAGCCGCTGCTGCGCCTGTTGCGCCGGCCAGAGAGTGAAGTGGACGACCTGCTTGGCGATGTCGTCACCGAGGACTTGTCGCGGATTGCTGCCGGCGCTTTCGACGGCGATGCCGACGCGCTCTTTGGCGTCATCGCCGACGCTTCCGTAGAGCAGTACGTCCGTGATGCCTTGTTCGGTGCAGCGACATTCCTCACCTGGAATGGCCAGATCAAGCGCGACCAGACGCGAGGCTTCCTGGTGCGGTTCTTCGAGGGCCGGCTCGCCGAACCGGACAACGAGGCCTGGGCCGGCTGGTTGGAGTCTATCGCACTGCTCGGCTTGCGCGAGCTCGAACCACTAGCCGAGGGTGCCTGGAAGGCAGGCCTTGTTCCGGATTTCTCGTACAGCAGAGAGAATTTCGATGAGGATTTGCGTCAAGCCGAGCAGCGGCCTGACGATATCGAGCGCTTCACGGAACGTCGGCTTGGTCTGATCGAGGACACCCTCGCAGCTCTGGAGTTGACCGACTGCGGGGATCACGACGAATCCTGGGATGACGAGAATCCCTTCACCGGCGAGCCGCTCGACGTCCGCGACTGGATGCCGATGGAGCCGGTCAAAAATCCTATGCGGAATGTCGGGCGCAACGACCCCTGCCCCTGCGGCAGCGGCAAGAAGGCCAAGAAATGCTGCCTGGCCCGCAAAGACTAGACGTTGAACGAACGGGTAGGTCGTGAGGTATCGCGGGATCGTCTACGATGTAGGGCTGAACTTCGCGGATCAGGGATTTTCAGTCGAGCCCTTCGACCCCGTTCTGGTGGCGCACGACATCCGCGTGATTGCCAACGACCTCCACGCCAATGCCGTGCGGACCGAGGGCCGGACCTGACGCGTCGTGCAGTCCGTCTGCCGACTAAGCAGGAACGTATGTCAACCTAACCGTGTCCTCGCCAACGAGATCGGTGGCAACAAGGCGGAGCGGCGGTCGGGGACCGGCGAAGAATGGCTTGCCGCGACCAAGCACGACGGGGTGGAAGTAGAGTCGATACTCATCGATAAGACCAAGGTCGGTTACGCTTTGTGCCAGGTCTGGGCCGGAAACTGTAATCTCTCCAACAAGCCGAGCCTTCAGGCCACGTATCACCGCCTCGATGTTATCCTCGACAAGTGTGGCGTTGGGGCCAACTGACTTCAACGAGCGCGACACGACCCACTTCGGTTGGCGCCGCCACGCCGCCGCGAACTCGTGGTGCTCCGCATTCCACTCAGGACGGTCTTCGTCCCAATAACGCATAACCTCGTACACGCGGCGACCGTACACACTGCCGGTCAGGTCGCGCACGTGCTCTATCCAGTGACGAAAGAGCGCGGGACTTGGCGCAAATTCCTGGTGATCGACATAACCATCCAAGGACTGGTTCATTCCGAAAACGATCTTCGCCATGCTGCCAAATCTCCATCCCAAGATCTTCACGGTAGTATGAATAGAGTGATGCAGAAAGTGAAGTTGGCCGTAGACTGCGCGCTGTTGTCGGTTTGACGAATAACCAGATGCCCAAGACTGGCAGCTGCACAGTGCACGGTCAGGATAGAGCAATCCGCGCCCGCAGCTCTATGGCAGACGTAACCAGATTTCCAGCGCCTGAAATCATCGCGCAGCTCGCGCCTTTCAAATTCCAAGCCGCGTCGCGCCGTCTGGCACGATGAAGCGGCGCAGACCGGAGCCGGAAGAACTGTTGCCCGCGCTCAAGAAGGCGGCGAACGTCTCCACCCGGCAGGCGCTTGCTGATCTTCTGAGCGCCTCGCAATCATGAACATGTCTCGTGACGGCTCGCCGCGTCTTTTACGTCCGATATTGTTCCGGCGGCTGCGGGTAGTTCGCCGGATTGCTATCGAGCTTGGAAAGGCGCGTGATCAGCTTGCCGCTGACCAGGGGCTGCAAGTCCGATTCCAGCGCGTCAGCGAGCGGCTTGGCATAGACTTCATTGCCGTCAACGTAGAGCGCGAACAACTTGACGTATTTTGCCTGCTTTTCAGGATCCTCGATCGTCGCTTTCGTCCATGCGTAAAGCGGATAGTTTTCGGTACCCCGCTTCTCAGCTTCGGCCACATAGTCGGCGAAGATATCGAACTGACACTTCATCGTCGCATGATGTTTGGCGAGGATATCCGCAAGCGGCTTGATTGCCGGATTGTCGGGATCGCGCCGCGCCACGCCGGCAAGCTCGTCCCCGAGATTGATCCGGACCTGATATTCCCATTGCTTGGTCATCGTTGGCTTCCCCGAGGCCCTCACAAGCCCGCCTCGTCGGCTACGAAATGAAATAGCTAGCTTGGGTAAAGCACTACATCACGTCATCCGGTTCAAGCTCGCCGCGACCAGCGCCTCGGTCCACACAAAAGTGGTTGAATACCTTTGCATGGATCGCGAAGCGCGGCTGCGGTGACACAGCAAGATCGCTCCTATGCTGGCCGGCCGGAGATCGTCCCGCGATCCCCGATCCACGCCATTGTCCCAAACACCGTTCAGCCGATCCGCATCGAAAGCTCGACGTCCCCACCGAATGGCGTCGACATGTAGCCGTTCGCGGGCGAGCGCACATGCGCCAAATAGTCGGGGCTGTAGTCGGCGTTGTCGGCGACAATGAAGGCACCGGGCCTGAGGCGACTTTCCACCAGGCTCAGTATCGCGGGATAGAGGCCCTTGGCGCCGTCGAGCAGCAGCAGGTCGATCGTATCAGGGAGATCGACGCTCAGCGTCTGCAGGGCGTCTCCTTCACGGATCTCCACGAGGTCGATGAGACCGCCGGCGGTCAGATTGTCGCGGGCCCGCGCCACCTTGGACGGCTCGAACTCGCTGGTGATCAGGCGGCCACCGCCATTGTCGCGCAGGGCTGCGGCAAGGTGCAGGGTCGAGATGCCGAACGAGGTCCCGAACTCGACGATCGTTCGCGCGCCGCGGCAACGCGCCAGCATGTAGAGCAACGCGCCGGTTTCTCGCGAGACGGCGAGCGGAAGATCCTTCAGACGGCCGTAGAAGTCGCGGTATTCGGTCTTGCTTCGCATCAGACGCGAATGTTCCTCGCCTGAGAGATCGCCCACTGCAGAATTGGCCGCGGGCGAAGCCGCATCAGCCTCTTCGAACAAGCGATCCAGCAACGGCGCAAGCGGGGTGGTGGACAGTGTGGTCATGCAGGTCTCCGGTCTGAAATGAGCGCGTCCTTGCGCTGAACCAGAAATACGACTAATTCGTCGCATTTCCTATTCGCATTGCCAGGCCACCCCATGACCGATCGGCGAAGTACTCGAATTTCCTCACGAAAACAGCCCAAGCAGGTGCGCTCGGCGGAGCTCGTCGCCGCGATTTTGGATGCTGCTGTTCAGGTTTTGGCTAAGGAAGGCGCGCAGCGCTTCACCACGGCGCGCGTCGCCGAGAAGGCCGGAGTCAGTATCGGGTCGCTCTATCAGTATTTCCCGAGCAAGGCGGCGATCCTCTTCCGACTTCAGAGCGACGAGTGGCGGCAGACGAGCGACCTGCTGCGCGGAATCCTTGAAGACGACCAGAGACCGCCGCGCGAACGGCTGCGCACCCTGATCCACGCCTTCCTCCGCTCGGAGTGTGATGAAGCCGCGATGCGTGTGGCGCTCAATGACGCCGCCCCACTCTATCGCGATGCGCCCGAAGCACACGAAGCGATGGCGTCGGGAGAGCGCATTGTTCAGGCCTTCATGCGGAAGGCGTTGCCCGAGGCATCAGAGGCAACTCGCGCATTGGCCGGCGAGTTGATCATGACGACGCTAACCGAGGTGGGCAGGCAGTTCTCGGAGACCCTTCGCTCGTCCGCAGAGATCGATGCCTATGGCGATGCCATGGCCGATATGTTCTGCGCCTACCTTAAGGATCTCGGGCACGCCTGAGATCGGCGGCAGAGCCGGTCACGACGGATCGATCAGCGCCGCGGCCAAGGATGATCGCGGCGGCGCTTCCACCGCCTTAGTGCGCGGTCATCCAGGCGCGGGCTTCGCGCTGGGCGGCAGCGATCTCAGCTTCCGTCATCTGCTCGGCGATCTCGCGCCGCATCGCCATGGCATCCGTGCGGCCCTTCAGGGCGGCAAGGTTGAACCATTTGTGCGCCGCGACCAGGTTGACCACGCCGGAACGGCCGCTCGCCCAGTAGAGGCCACGCTCGAACAGCACGTCCGAGATCGCGGTCGCGTCCACCGGAATGGCCGTCTCCAGATTGATATGTCCCTGAAACATTCTCGTAGCTCCCCTTTTTATTGTTGGCCGCCCTCCCCCGAGCGCGGCCCCCGTCCACATCTAACGCCTTACTTCCCCAGCGCGCGATCAGCAAAAGTGGCATCCGGTTTTGCGTCCGATCGCGCGCCGCTTATGAAAAGAGCGCCTGATCTGATCGCCAAACCGCCTACACTTGGCGGATCAGGCGCTCGCCGTTTGCCGGCTTGTTGAGGGAGATCATGCCGGCCAAATTTGAAAAGCAGTTTAAGTATCGCGATGAACGGCGTGTAAACGCCCGGCGTGCGGCGAGTTCCCGAAATCGGAGAAGTGCCTGCAGCACAACGACTTATGCGCGATGGTGAAGTTCGGTTTACCCTGGCGGTTGGCGGAACGATAACCATCGCGCGCAAACGCCAACCGGACACGGCTGCATCGCCGCCCGCCATACGGCAGCGGAAGCAAACCGGTCGTCATGTGGGGAGATCAGGCAACAAAAAAGCCGGCACCAAACGGCCGGCTATTGGAACGAGGGCGTCGGCGAACACGTCAGGATCAGATCTCACGATGGGCCTTGGGCCCTGTGAAATTGCGGAGCCGGATAAGTGGTCCGCACCGAACGAAGAAACCTGTTTCTTCTGCCGGACCGACTTCGAAGAGCGAACCCTTCTTGGAAAGGCGATCCAGCCGTTTGACCCTGATGTCTCGCCGACACCCTCTTTCGTCAACCGGAGCCGCCTGGGTGGATCGCTTCAAGGAAGCAGATCGTCCGAAGGTCCGGGTGACGGGCCGGCGTCAACCCGCCGGCATCCTCTCTCGGGCGAGAGTTACTTCTTCTTCTTCGCGACCTTCTTGGTCTTCTTCGCAGTCTTCTTCACTGCGCTCTTCGCCTTCTTCGCCTTCTTCGCTTTCTTCGCCATGTTGCCCTCCAATGAGATGGCTATACTTCGCTGCGTGCACTCGGGAATCGAGATGCACTGCATCCCGAATACACCAACACATCGAAAAAAACAGCGTCCAGCTTAAGGAAGTGTTGATGTTACGAGGCGCGAGAAGTATGCGCGCGCCGAGCGCACGCGCGACGTTGCGCTGACGCACTGATGCAGGAAATGCAGAGTCGATCGACATCGACACTCATCGCGAATGCAAAAAGTGCCTGTGCCACAGGCATTTCTTGAATCGTCGTTTCTTCGCGCGCGATCTGACTGACATGTCGACAAGACTCACCGAGCGGGCTGAGAACACCTCGCGCAGGCGTCGAGTCGCTAATTCCGGCGCCAAAAAAAATTTCGTGGGTAAGCCCTGCCAGCGGCATCTCCGCCCGCCGAAACGGCCTTTCCGGACGAATCGCGGTCGGCCGATTCGGTGAAGCGATGATCCCGACGTGGTGATCGAAGGCCGCGAGAAGCGAGCCGCGGACGCCTCCGCGCATCGTACAGAGTGCGTGCCGCGATGCCGTTCGCGTCCGCGCGCGAGGTGTCAGAGGCCGAGCTTCGCCTTCAGGAGATCGTTCACGGCCTGCGGGTTGGCCTTGCCGCCGGACGACTTCATCACCTGTCCGACGAACCAGCCGATCATCTGCGGCTTCGCTTTCGCCTGCGCCACCTTGTCCGGATTGGCGGCGACGATGTCGTCGACCACCTTCTCGATCGCACCCAAGTCGGTGACCTGCTTCATGCCGCGCGCTTCGACCAGCGCACGGGGATCGCCGCCTTCCTGCCAGACGATCTCGAACAGGTCCTTGGCAATCTTGCCGGAAATCGTCCCCTCGCCGATCAGCTCAATGATCGCGGCAAGCTGCTCGGAGGAGACGGGCGAGCCCGTAATATCCCGGCCTTCCTTGTTGAGGCGCCCGAACAGTTCGTTGATCACCCAGTTGGCGGCGAGCTTGCCGTCGCGCGCACGATCGGCGAGGCGGGCAAGCACCGCCTCGTAGAACTCCGCGCTCTCGCGCTCGGCCACCAGCACGCCGGCGTCATAGGGTGACAGCGCCAAGTCGGCAATGAAGCGCGCCTTCTTCTGGTCAGGCAGCTCGGGCAGCTTGGACTTCAGCTCGTCGACGAACGCCTGGCTGAACTCCAGCGGCAAGAGGTCGGGGTCGGGGAAATAACGATAGTCGTGCGCCTCCTCCTTGGAGCGCATCGAGCGCGTTTCGCCCTTGCCCGGATCGAACAGCCGCGTCTCCTGGTCGATGGTGCCGCCGTCCTCGAGGATCTCGATCTGCCGCCGCGCCTCATACTCGATCGCCTGGCCGATGAAGTTGACCGAGTTCATGTTCTTGATTTCGCAGCGGGTGCCGAGCGGACCGCCGGGCCGGCGCACCGAGACGTTGACGTCGGCGCGCAGATTGCCCTTCTCCATGTCGCCGTCGCAGGTGCCGAGATAGCGCAGGATCGAGCGCAGCTTGGCGACGTAGGCCTTTGCCTGCTCGGCATCGCGGATGTCAGGCTTGGAGACGATCTCCATCAGCGCGACGCCGCAGCGGTTGAGGTCGACATAGGACATCGTCGGCGACTGATCGTGCAGCAACTTGCCGGCGTCCTGCTCCAGGTGCAGCCGCTCGATGCCGATGGTGACGCTGCGGCCGCCCTCGAGTTCGAGTTCGACCTCGCCCTCGCCGACGATCGGCGATTTGTACTGGCTGATCTGGTAGCCCTGCGGCGAGTCCGGATAGAAATAGTTCTTGCGGTCGAACACCGAGCGCAGGTTGATCCTGGCATTCAGCCCAAGCCCGGTGCGCACCGCCTGCCGCACGCATTCCTCGTTGATCACGGGAAGCATGCCCGGCATCGCAGCGTCCACCAGCGAGACATGGCTGTTCGGCTCGCCGCCGAACGCGGTCGAGGCGCCCGAGAACAGCTTTGAATTGGAGACGACCTGGGCATGGATCTCCATGCCGATCACCATCTCCCAGTCGCCGGTCGCGCCCTTGATGAGCTTGTGTGATGTGACAGGTGCGTTCATTGGTCTCGGTTTCCGGACAATTGATATCTGGGACTGCTTTCGGCTTCGCGCAACCGACCGCGCCAGTCAAGCCGGAGAGCATAATCCGGAAAGGATCATGCTCAAACAAAGGGTTTTGAGCGATCAAAGCCCGCGTCGAAACGCCTGGTAGGACTTGCTCAGGCGGAGCGCGTCAGCCCCGCCTGCGATCAGGAGGTCGACCTGTTCCGGCGGCAGCGCGAACCGCGTCGGGATCGCGTTCAGGATGCCCGCGCGCTCTTCGCCCAACTGGTCGAAGCCGAGCCGCTCGACATAGATGTGGATGTCACCGCATTGCCAGTTGCCGCCGACGCCAAGGCGGGCGCGATCCGCCGCCGACAGTCCACACCGCCACCGCTTCAGCTTGCCCGACCATTCGGTGGCAAGCCCGGAGAATGCCGCGTAGCTCGAGCGCACGCTGGCATCGATGGCGGTGTCGGCCGCTGCCGCAACCAGCTCGGCCCCGCTCGGGCCTTCGAGGCGCTGTGCGAAATCGCCGGATATGCCGCGCCCGGCATCGACCACCATGAACAGGATCCGCTGGAGCTTCACCGCCTGCCGCTCCGTCAACGGCTGGTACGGCCGCTCCGCGGCCAACAGCCCGATGGTGAGACCGGACAGGCCAAAATTGTCGACAAGACCGCCGTCCAGCAGCTTCACGTAGCGCATGGAGCCGTCGCGGTAGCGCGCATTGGCCTCGGCGAACGAGCGCAGCAATGGCTGCGCATTCGGATCGCGCCGCACGCGTTCGAGCCAGGCCGGCAGCGGCTTCGAGCACCCGCCGGGATAGGTCTCCAGCACGATCGGCGCGAACGCCAGCGGCACCGCCGCCGATGCGGCAACCGCTTCGGACACACGGTAGGAGCGGATGTCGCTGCACAGCGCGTCGAAGGAGGTCTTTCCGAACACGAAGGGCGTGCGGTTATAGATGTCGGAGGCGTTGATCCAGACCTTCGGCCGCCGGTCCTCGCGCAGCGCATCGAAGCGCGCGCCGTCGAACAGATTCTGGTCCAGCCACTCGGTGAGCTGGCTGTTGTTGACGCCGCCGGCGAGCGCACGGCCGATATTGCCGAGCGAGACATTGGTCCTCAGCCCCTCCTCTGCATTGCGCAACAGGAAGCGTTCGCGGAAATCGTCGAGCGCGGCGCGCTTCTTCAAACCGAAATAGGCGGTGGTGATCGAACCGCCTGATACACCGGAGACGAAGTCGACGCGATCGAGCAGCGTCTTCGCCTGACCGGAGCCGCCGTGAGAGCGATCGAGCTCCTTGAGCACGCCGAACGAGAAAGCCGCCGCCCGCGTGCCGCCGCCCGAGAAGGACAGCGCGACCAGCACGTCGTCATCATAGCGTGGAATGTCAGCCCCGAGATTGCTATCGGCAAGCGCGTTGGCAAGCGGCACGTTGCTCGGCAGATTGTAGACCGTTGCGCATCCGGCAAGCGCCACTGCAAAACTGGCCGCCAGTACCGTCGACAGCCACGCCCCTATACCCGATCTACCCACAAACCCCCTCTTGCCCGCAGGCCCCCGCCACGCTTCCCCTCAGCCTATCGCGGGCAATCTGGGCGCCCGCGTGGCACGGAAACAGGGCAATGTCTATACGAGCCAATTGAAGCGCGGTCCGGTAAAGAAACCGCGTCAAAATGAACCACGGAAAGCCTTCACAACTTGGAGAGGTTAGTCGAGCAGCGCGGTGACGATCCGCTCCCATTCGGCATCGAGCCTATCCTTGGCGACCGGCTGGCCCGCCTGGCGGTACCAATAGCCGGCGTTGCCGAGGTCGCCTTCGACGCGGTGCAGATAGGCGTGCACCCAGGCAGCCTCGGCGGTGCTTTCGTCCTGCACGATGCGGTGCGCCTGGTCCCAATCGCCTTTCGCCGCCCACCACAGCGCCGCCAGCGGCGGCGGCAGCGAAGCCTCCGGCGCGGCGTCGTTCAGGCTGGCGCGGAAATCCGCCATCTCACCACCATCTCGGCGGCGTGAAGTGTCCGGCCGCCTGCTCGATCACTTCGCCGAGCGAGAACAGCGTCTCTTCATCGAAAGCGCGCCCGATCAGTTGCAGGCCGAGCGGCAAGCCTTGCGCATCCTTGCCGGCGGGCACCGCGATGCCGGGCAGGCCCGCCATATTCACGGTCACCGTGAAGATGTCGTTGAGATACATCTCGACCGGATCAGCGCCGCCCT
The DNA here is from genome assembly GCF_059512365.1 of Bradyrhizobium sp. Ses1. Lineage (NCBI taxonomy): Bacteria > Pseudomonadati > Pseudomonadota > Alphaproteobacteria > Hyphomicrobiales > Nitrobacteraceae > Bradyrhizobium > Bradyrhizobium sp. Ses1. The sequence goes on along the minus strand of NZ_JCAMOQ010000008.1, from coordinate 178,695 downwards.
TCTCGCCGACGCCAAACGCCGCCGACGGCGTTGCCGGCGTCAGGATCGCGTTCACGCCCTTGGCGAAGCAGTCCTCGAAATCCTTCTTGATCAGCGTGCGCACCTTCTGCGCGCGCAGGTAATAGGCGTCGTAATAGCCGGCCGAGAGCACATAGGTACCGATCATGACGCGGCGACGCACCTCGTCGCCAAACCCATCGGCGCGAGTGTTCTCATACATCTCGCCGATGCTGCGGCCGGGCACGCGCAGGCCGTAGCGTACACCGTCATAGCGCGCCAGGTTCGACGAGGCTTCCGCCGGCGCCACGATGTAATATGCCGGCAGTGCGTATTTGGTGTGCGGCAGCGACACTTCGACCAGCTCGGCACCTGCCGCCTTCAACCATGCCGCGCCATCGCTCCAGAGCTTCTCGATCTCGGCCGGCATGCCGTCGAGGCGGTACTCCTTGGGGATGCCGATCTTCATCCCCTTCACCGACTTGCCGATCGCAGCCTCGTAATCGGGCACGCCGATATTGACCGAAGTCGTGTCCTTCGGATCATGCCCCGCCATCGAGCGCATCAGGATCGCGGAATCGCGCACCGTGCGCGCGATCGGACCAGCCTGGTCGAGCGAGGATGCGAATGCAACGATGCCCCAGCGCGAGCAGCGGCCATAGGTCGGCTTCACGCCGACGGTGGCAGTGAACGCGGCCGGCTGGCGGATCGAGCCGCCGGTATCGGTTGCGGTTGCGCCCATGCACAGCAATGCCGCGACGGCGGATGCCGAACCGCCCGAGGAGCCGCCCGGCACCAGATGCGTGTTGGAGCCCTCGCGCCGCCATGGATTGACCACCGGGCCGAAGCAGGAGGTCTCGTTCGACGAGCCCATCGCGAACTCGTCATTGTTGAGCTTGCCGAGCAGGATCGCGCCGTCGCGCCAGAGCTGCGAGGTCACGGTCGATTCGTAAGGCGGCACGAAATTGCCGAGGATCTTCGAGCAGGCGGTGGTGCGGATATCGCGTGTCGCGAACAGGTCCTTGATGCCGAGCGGGATGCCGGCGAGCGGACCGCCCTCGCCCTTGCCGATCTGCTTGTCCGCGGCGTCAGCCATCTCGCGCGCGCGATCCGGCGTCTCCAGCACATAGGCGTTGAGCACGCGCGCCGCCTCGATCGCAGCAAGATGCGCATCGGTGAGCTCGCGCGCGGTGAAGGACTTGTTCGTCAGGCCCTCGCGGGCCTCGGCGATCGTCAGCGATGTCAAATCGGTCATTTATTGATCGGGCTACAGAAGAACGGAGACAGGGTCTTGTCGTCGGCGGGATCGTCTTTCTTGGCGCGCGCCTTGTCGGCGGCCTCGAGCTGATCGAGCACGGTTTGCATCACCGCATTCGGATCGGCGGCCTTGCCCTGCCGCTCCATCACGTCGAGATAGTTCATGTAGGCCTGATAGGCCTTTTCATCGTCGCAGAGCAGACACATCGGACTTCCCGCAAAACAAGTAGAGAGAGGAGCTTACTCGACGACCTTCGGCACCAGGAAGAAGTGATTCTCGGTGGCCGGCGCATTGCGGACGATATCATCCGCAATCTCGCCGTCATTGACCACGTCGGCGCGCTTCTTCATCTCCATGGGCGTCACCGAGGTCATCGGCTCGACGCCCTCGACATTCACCTCCGAAAGCTGCTCGACGAAGGCGAGCATCGCGTTCAGCTCGCCCTGCAGATGGGGAACTTCAGCCTCGGAGACCGCGATCCGCGCAAGTTGCGCGATGCGGCGGACGGTCGTGGCGTCGACTGACATTATATATGGCCTTTGGGCAGCAAGATCAGCCCGCCGTATAGCAGACGCCGGTTTTGAGCCGCAACCCGCAGCCGTTCACCTCTCCCGAAGGGAGAGGTCGCGCAAAGCGCGGGTGAGGGGCTACGGTCCCTCATTAGAGCCGCGGCCCCTCACCCGATTTGCTGCGCAAATCGACCTCTCCCCGCCGGGGAGAGGTAAAGAAGCTAGCGGCCCAAGGCCCCCATCCGCGCCAGCGCCTCGCTGGCCAATGTCCGGGTCAGCTCGTCCGCCGGCAGTTCGCGGCCCAATGGCAGCGCCTGTCCGGCCCACATATTGGTGAAATCGACCCTGCCGAGTTTTTCGGCAGCCACCTTCAGCGGCGCCAGCGCGGTTGCGGCATGCGGAAAGGCAGGCGCGTCCGGCGAGATCGGCCCGATCTCGGACATCGCGCGGTTGGCGACCCCGCGCGCCGGCCGCCCGGTCATCACATTGGTGATCACGGTTGAATCGTCCTTCGCCTGCGCCAGCGCGGCACGCGCCGCCGGCCCCACCCTGGATTCCGGGCAGCGCAGATAGGCGCTCCCGATCTGCACGCCGGAGGCGCCCAGTGCGAACGCCGCCGCGATCCCGCGCCCGTCCGCGATCCCGCCGGCCGCGATCACCGGCACTTTCACCGCATCGACCACCTGCGGCAGCAGCGCGAAGAGCCCGGGCTGCTCGGCGATATTGTCGGTCAGGAACATGCCGCGATGGCCGCCCGCCTCGGCGCCCTGCGCGATGATGACATCGGCGCCGTGCTGCTCGAGCCAGACCGCTTCCTTCACGATGGTCGCCGACGCCATCACGATCGCGCCGGCATCCTTCACCCGCTTCAGCAGCCGCTCCTCCGGCAGGCCGAAATGGAAGCTGACGACTTCCAGCTTCAGTTCCTCGACCACTTCGCACATCGCGTCATCGAACGGCGCACGGTTGGCGGCGTTGACGGGCGCCGCGGGATCCAGCCCAAGCTCTTTGTAATACGCCGCAAGCCGCGCCTTCCAGCGCGCCTCGTGCTGCGGATCCGGATCGTCCGGCTGGTGGCAGAAGAAGTTCATGTTGATCGGCGCGGAGACGCGCTGGCGGATGATGTTGACCTGCTCGCGCGCCTTCTCCGCGGTGAGCATCGCACAGGGCAATGAGCCGAGCGCACCGCCTTGCGCGGCGGCGATCACGAGATCTGCATCCATCACGCCGGCCATCGGCGCCAGTACGATCGGAAACTCGGTCTTGAACAGATCAATAATTCTGCGGTCCGGCCACATGATTCAGCCCTCTTGTTGACTCGTTGCTTGTAACCTTCTCCCACAACGGGACAAGGCGAGATGCGTCGAACACACCTTCTCCCCTTGTGGGAGAAGGTGGCGCGGATGCAATCCGCGCCGGATGAGGGGTTCTCTCCACGGGCGCACGTGTTCGTGGAGAGAACCCCTCACCCAAGCGAGTTCGGTCGCACCCGCCGGAGCTGCCCTCTCCCACAAGGGGCGAGGGCGCATCAACCGGCAGCATCGAGCCGTGATGAATTCAGCACGAAAGCAAACGTAGGATATTGCCCCGGGACCCCATCTCGACAGCCACACTAGACAGAGCTACCATTCTCTCGAAATGAATACTCGAGAACGCTGCCATCTCAATAATGAAACGCGGGCTGCGATCATGGAACTCACCGATCTCCAGACCTTCGCCACGGTCGCCCGTCTCGGCGGCATCACCCGCGCCGCCGATGAGCTGCACACCGTGCAGTCCAACGTCACCCAGAGGATCAAAGCGCTCGAGGCCGAGATCGGCACGGCGCTGTTCGAGCGGCACAGCCGCGGCATGACGTTGACCGGCGCCGGACGGCGGCTGCTCCCTTATGCGCAACGCATGGCCGCACTCTCGCGCGAAGCGTTGCTCGCCGCCCGCGATGATGGCGAGCCGAAGGGACCGCTCGCGATCGGCTCCATGGAAACGACGGCCGCCGTCCGCCTGCCGGTGCTGCTTGCCGATTTCCATCGCCGCTTTCCGGCGGTACGCCTCACCCTGAAGACCGCGACCACGACCGATCTCGTGACCGCCGTGCTTGATGGCACGCTGGACGGCGCCTTCGTGGCCGGCCCGATCGATCACGCCGAGCTCACGTCCACCCTCGCCTTCCGCGAAGAGCTGGTGCTGATCACCGCGCGCCGCTGGGCCAGCCTCGCCGCCTTGCGCGCGGGCACATCGGAATCCGGACCGACCGCGCTGGTGTTCCGCACCGGCTGCACCTATCGCCAGCGGCTCGAGCAGATCTTCATCGACTTCGGCTGGCCCTCGGCCGCACGGTTCGAGCTCGGCACGCTCGACGGCATGGTGGGCTGTGTCGCCGCCGATATGGGCGTGACGCTATTGCCGCGCGTCGTCGTCGAACGCAACGCGTTGCATGCCAGCGTCAGCATCCACACGCTCGACCCATCCTATGCGCGGGCCGAAACCATCTTCATCCAGCGCCGCAGCGCCCATCAATACAGCGCCCTGCAGAGTTTTGCCGCCTGTCTCGACAAGGATGATCAGGTCATCGCGGCCTGACCGCTCGTTCCGCTCCGCGAAATTCGCAAAGCCTTGTTTCTCTGACGCGCGCAGGCACCCGCATGGTGCGAGCACACGTCATCAAAAATTTTTGGATCGTTGTGCGCGTCTACGTTAGTATGTGGCGCTTTCTACCAACAACCATAACGTCAACATCTGGGAGGGACTGCGATGCGCACCGCATTCGTGTTGTGCTGTTCTGTTGCCTTGTTGGCTACGGTCGGAACGGCAAGCGCACAAGACTGGACCAAGTCGAAATGGGGGCCGAACGACGAGATCGGCGCCGCCAACTACATGACGCCCGAGCTCGTCGTCAAAGCCGCGTCATTGGTAAAAACCGGCAAGACCTACGCGCTCGGCATTCCCGTCGACACCAAGACGCCGGCCTATCCGCCGCGCAGCTTCAAGATCACCATCGTCCAGCCCGGACAGGCCGGCAGCTCCGGCATCGGTCCGAACAAGGCAACCTACAATGACGATATCATCGATACCTGGGTCGGCATCGGCAGCCAGCTCGACGGGCTCGGCCATCTCGGCATCGAGCATGTCTACTACAACGGCAACAAGCTCGCCGATTTTGCCGATCCCACCGGGTTGAAGAAGCTCGGCATCGAGAAGGTGCCGCCGATGGTCGCCCGCGGCGTGCTGCTCGACATGGCCGCCTACTACAACACCGACGTGGTCAAGGAAGGCACCGCCTTCAACGTCAAGGAGATCGAGGAAGTCGCGAAGAAACAGGGTGTCGAGATCCGCCAGGGCGACGTCGTGATCTTCCACACCGGTTGGCTCAGCCTGATCGGCAAGGACGACAAGCGCTATTCCGCCGGCGAACCCGGCCTCGGGGTCGAGGGCGCCAATTATCTCACCGGCAAGGGCGTGGTGGCCGTCGGTGCCGATACCTGGGCGGTCGAGACCATCCCGTTCGAAAGCCCGAACGTGTTCGAGGTGCACCAGATCCTGCTTGCCAAGAACGGCACCTACATCCTGGAGAACATGGACACCGCCGAACTCGCCAAGGACAAGGGGTATGAGTTCCTGTTCGTGCTCGGACAGCCGCGCTGGCGCGGCGGCGTGCAGAGCATGATCAACCCCATCGCGATCCGGTAGCCCCGAGGCACGCTGCCGGTTTCACCTCTCCCATCGGGAGAGGTCGGCGCACAGCGCCGGGTGAGGGGTCACGGTCTCTCATGGGCACCTGCGCCCCCTCACCCGGATCGCATCTAGCGATGCGATCCGACCTCTCCCCGCTGGGGAGAGGTGAAGAGAGCGCTTTGCTTCCACGGTGCACCACATGTTAATCGCATCCTCATGCCCGCCCCTGTCCTCCCCCTGATCGAAGCCGTCGCGCACTGGCCCGAGCGCGGCGCGTTGATCGGGCTCGATCTCGGAACCAAGACCATCGGCGTTGCCGTCTCCGATCCCGATCGGCGGCTGGCGACCGGCGTCGAAACCATCCAGCGCAAGGCGTTCAAGGCTGACGCGGCGCGGTTGCTGGTGATCGCCGGCGAACGCAACGTGGTCGGCTTCGTGCTTGGGCTTCCCATCAACATGGACGGCAGCGAGGGGCCGCGAGCGCAATCGACCCGCGCCTTCGCGCGCAACCTCTCCAACCTGACCACGCTCGCGATCGGGCTCTGGGACGAGCGGCTCTCGACGGCGGCCGTCGAGCGCGAATTGATCGGCCTGGATGTCAGCCGCGCCAAGCGCGCCGAGGTGATCGACGAGCACGCCGCGATCTTCATCCTGCAAGGTGCGCTGGATCGGCTGGCAAAATTGCGGGGCGAGCGCTGAAGCATGGCCGTCGTCATCGCGGCGCTCTTGCCGACATTCCTCTTGATCGCGCTCGGCTTCATCCTGAAGCGGACGCTGCTCAAGCCCGAGATGCAATGGCAGGGCCTGGAACGGCTGACCTATTACGTGCTGTTCCCCGTGCTCTTGATCCAGACGCTGGTGAAGGCCGACCTGACAAAGGTGCCGATCGCCGGTGTCGGCGGCGCGCTGTTCCTCTCGGCGCTGGCGATGTCGCTACTGTGCCTCGCACTGCGCCCACTACTCGCGCGCAGCGGCGTCGACGGTCCTGCCTTCACCTCGGTGTTCCAGGGCGCCACCCGCTGGCAGACCTATGTCGCGCTCGCGGTGTCCGGTGCCCTCTACGGCGATGTCGGACTCGCGCTCGCTTCGGTGGCGATGGTCGCGATCATTCCACTGGTCAATGTGTTCAGCGTCTCCGTGCTCGCGCACTACGCCGCGCCGCAAAAGCAGTCGGCGGGCGCCATCGTCATGACGGTGGTGAAGAACCCGCTGATCTGGGCCTGCGTCGTCGGGCTCCTTCTGAACGTGACCCACTTCCCGCTGCCAAAGCTCTGGCATGACGTCGCAGACGCGCTCGGCCGCTCCTCGCTTGCGATCGGCCTGCTCGTCACCGGCGCCGGCCTGCATCTCGAAGGCATGTTCCGTCCGAACCTCGCCGCCAGCATCACGGTGTTCCTGAAACTGATCGCCATGCCCATACTCACCGTGACGCTCGGGCTCGCGTTCGGCCTATCCGGTCCGAGCCTGGTCATCGTCGCCGTCGGCTCGGCGGTCCCCACTTCCTCTTCAGCTTATGTGCTCGCCCGCCAGATGGGCGGCGACGCACCGCTGCTGGCGCAGATCATCACGCTGCAGACGATACTGGCTGCGATCACGATGCCCGTTATCATCGCGCTCGCGGCAAGCGGGCGCTAGGCTCACAATAATATCCAAATGAAGAGGGCGAATATATTCATGGCTGAATGAGCCATCACTGCCAACAAAGTCGAGTTGCTGCGCCAGCGGAAGTAACCGAGAAAAATACCGGAGACGAAGAGACAGAAACGCCCAAGCCAATCATATTGAGTGTGGAGTATCGCCCATACTATTGATGTCAGAACAATCGCGCCGGTCGGGCCGAGGAAGGATTGCGACCAGCCACGAAACATAAAACCACGAAAGAGAAATTCTTCCATTAGCGGCGCGGCAATGCAGGCGGAGATCAAATAAATGAACAAACCGTCGGCTCCCGCGGCCCGGAAATCAGAATCGACAGGAGCGTCCCTGGTGGCACCAACGACCACACTCTCCACCATCAAGAATATGGTCGTGATTACGAGAGCACGTCGGAGTTCAATTGGATTTGGCCACTTCAACGCAAGATATTCGGCGAACTCCCGGCGGGCCATCCAGATGGCGATCCCAAGCACCGCGATCGCAGGTGGACTTGCCAGAATGCTGGCGGCGCTTTCCAAACTATTCTGGATCACCCCTGTTCGAAGTTGCGCAGGTGACAATATCTTGCCGGCTAGGTCCGATATGATACTGAAGGAAAAGTCCGATGCGAAAATAAAAGCGCCGTAAGCGATCAGGCTGACGAACGTCGTCTCCATGAAGTCCCAGGTTCGCGGCGGCCGTGGCGAGACCGAGGCCGGCGACTTGGCTTTTTCGAAGTCCGACATATCGATTTTTCCGCGACAACGTCGCAGCGAAGGTGGGCTGAGCCTCTACCTAGCACGTCCGGCGATCATCCTGCCAGTGGGGTGCGAGGAGCTACGACTGCCCGGCCAGCCACAATGTCTGCAGCGTCGCCGCAAGATTGTTCAGCCCGTGCAGCACGATCGTGAGCCAGGTCGAGTTAAAGCGGTAGCGCAGATACCCGAACACGAGCCCGATCGAAAACACCTCGCTCAGGAAGAACCAGTCATACTGCAGATGCAGCAGGGTCCAGACGAGCGACGACAGCAGGATCGCGCCTGCCGGCCGCAGGAACGTCTCTGACCAGCCGCGATAGAGGAAGCCGCGTGCGAGAAGCTCTTCCGACACTGGAGCGGCGATGCAGAACGCGATGACGAGCACCCAAAGCGCGCCTTCGGCCTGCGCCGATTTCATCACCTCGCCCATGAAGCCCACTGAGACTTCGCGGCCGAGCGCGCGCGAGACCAGATCCCACACACCAACCAATACCGCCAGCGCGACTACGCCGAGGGCGAAGTTCTTCCACGACGTCCAGCGCAGCGCGAGGTAATCGGCAAAAGAACTCCGGCTCGGACGGATCGCGATCCAGAGCGTCAGCAGCACTCCCGGCAATCCCGTGATGACCGAGAGCGCAATCGTCAAGCCCCCGCCGATCGTCTGGATGACCGATGCGATATTGGGGGCGTCCTGCTTCTGCATGAAGTAGATGACGACGGCGAGCTGCCCGAGGAACATGCCGCCGAACACGAACAATCCCCACAGCGTCGTACCCCAGAATTTCCAGATCCGCGGCGGCGGTGGAGCGGTGGTCAGCGGAGGATTATCGGGACTGAGGACATCCATCAGCTAACTCTCGATCGATTGCGCGCCTGTCGCCTCCACAACGTCATGGCCGGGCTCGTCCCGGCCATCCACGTCCCTTTTTCTCTGCGTCGCACGAGAGGCGTGGATGCCCGGGTCAAGCCCGGGCATGACGGAGTGTGTGTCATTCAATGTGGCAGCGCCCGCTCCAGCAGCGCGCGCATGTCGCTCTCGGCAATGTCCACCGCGCCGTACATGCCCGCATGCGTGGTCGCGAGCCGTGTCGCCGCGAACAGTTCGGCGTGACGCGGCATCACGGCATTGAGCGCGGCGCTCGCGGCAAGCAGCGCCAGTTTTTCGACTGCAAGCCGCGCGACGCGCTCGCTATCCGGTCTGCGGAACGCCTTGCCGATGAAGGCCACCGCCTCGCTTGCGCCGGGCAGGCCCTGCGTCTGCCCGGCCAATTCCTGCAGGATCGCCGATGCAGCATCCGCCTCGCGCGACAGCGCGCGCAGCACGTCGAGGCACATCACATTGCCCGAGCCTTCCCAGATCGCATTGACCGGCGACTCCCGGTAATGCCGCGCCAGAATGCCTTCCTCGACATAGCCGTTGCCGCCGAGGCACTCCATCGCCTCGTAGAGGAAGCCGGGCGCGCTCTTGCAGGTCCAGTATTTGATCGCGGGCGTGAGCAGCCGCATATAGGCGGCTTCCTTAGGCTCATCCGGTGTGCGGTCGAACGCGCGGCAGAGCCGCATCACCAGCGCAACTGTCGCCTCGACATGCAGCGCCATGTCCGACAGCACCGCCTGCATCAGCGGCTGGTCGGCGAGATGCTTCTGGAACACGCGGCGATGGCGCGCGTGATGCAGCGCGTGGGCAAGCCCCGAGCGCATCAGGCCGGCAGAGGCGATCGCGCAATCCTGCCGGGTCAGTTGCACCATCTGGATGATGGTGCGGATGCCCTTGCCCTCCTCGCCGATGCGCTCGGCATAGGCGCCGTGGAATTCCACCTCCGACGACGCATTCGAGCGGTTGCCGAGCTTGTCCTTCAGGCGTTGGAAGCGGATGGCGTTCACGGACCCGTCCGGCGCAAAGCGCGGCATGAAGAAGCAGCTCAGGCCCTCCTCGGCCTGCGCCAGCACCAGGAACGCGTCGCACATCGGCGCCGACATGAACCATTTGTGTCCGGTGATGCGATACGCATCGCCATCGCGCGCCGCGCGCGTCATGTTGGCCCGCACGTCGGTGCCGCCCTGCTTCTCGGTCATGCCCATGCCGAGCGTCATGCCGCGCTTCTCCCACCAGGGCACGAAACTCGGATCATAGGAACGCGTGGCGATCACCGGCATCGTCCTTGCGAGGAGATCCGGCTGCGACGCCAGCGCCGCGACGGCGGCGCGGGTCATGGTGATCGGGCAGAGATGTCCGGTCTCGACCTGTGCAGCGATGTAGAATTTCGCCGCGCGCACCACCTCCGCCGCGCCGCCCGCGGGCTTGCCCTGCGCGGTCCAGGTCGAGTTGTGCACACCGGCATGGGCGCTATGCGCCATCAGTTCGTGATAGGCCGGATGAAACTCGACCACATCACGGCGGTTGCCGCGGGAATCGAAGGTGCGCAGTTTCGGCGTGTTCTCATTGGCGATGCGCCCCCGCTCCGCCATCGCCGCCGAGCCCCACTGCTTGCCGAATTGTGCGAGCTCGCCCTGTGCCGAGCCGCCGCCATTGGCGGCCACCGCCTCGACCAGCGGCTTGTCGAGCGTGAACAGATCGACATCCTCGAACGGCGGCGACTGGTTGAAGACCTCGTGGGTCGAGAAGATGGCTTGGGTCATGACGCTTCCTGAAAGCCGGAACTAGAGCATGATCCGGAAAAGTGGACACCGGTTTTCCGAAAAGATCATGCTCAAACAAAGGGCTAGAGCTGGATGACGATTCGAAGAGAAGTCATCGCGCTCTAGCGGCGCGGCGGAATCGGGAAATCATAGGCCTGACCGCCCCCGCCGGGCAGCGAAAAATGCCACCACTCCTTGGAATAGTTGACAAAACCCTGTCGCGCCATCGCTGCGACGAGCATCCTGCGCCACCGCCGCTGCGACCGACTGATCTGACCCGCGGCGGTATGCGCCTTGACGTCGGAGCAATCATAGCCGGTGCCCATGTCGACGCTGCCTTCCGGTGCCCGCCTTTCCACTGTTGCCGTGCAGTCGGCATAGTCTCTCGCGGGATCGAACTTGCCGGAATTGTCGGCGGCAAGATCCACCAGCGTCAGGTCGAGCGCGGCCCCGGTCGAATGGCCGGAACGCGCGGCGATATAGCCGAGCCGGAACAGATCGGCCTTCCTGAACGCCGGATTGTAGCGCTTGCCGGCGACCGTCTCCTTGCCATCCCTCGACCACGCCACCATGTCGGAGACCGCCCGCACCGGGCGATAGCAATCGAACATCTTCAATGAGAGCCTTTGTGCCGCGAGTTCCTGCTGCACGGCCTTCAGCTTGAGCCCGACCTCGCGCTTCACGACGCATTCCGCCGCGCCGTAGCCCCTGAGCGGCCGGCCGACGAAATTGTTCGGGCTAGCATAACGGATGTCCTGGATGATCGTGGGATCGACGTCGCGCAGGAACACGAAGCCGCCGGGCAGTTGCTGCGCGCGAGCTGCCGAAATCGACATGGCTGCCACAATTCCGATGAGTATCGCTTTCACGAGGACCTACCCACTTGCGTCATGGCCGGGCTCGTCCCGGCCATCCACGTTCTTTGCGGCCGATACTTCTTTGCGGCAGATATTAAGTAAGCCGTGGATGCCCGGGACAAGCCCGGGCATGACGACGCCGTGACAGACCCGGGGATAACTCATCCGCCCCCTATTCCCGCTTGCCCCGCCGGCCATCCACGCCTATAGCTCTGGCTTTAATGACCCCATCATTGAAATCGACCTTTGTCCTCGGTCACCGGCATTTGCTGGGCATCGAGGGGCTTTCCGCTGCCGACATCACCGGGCTGCTTGACCTGTCCGAGGAGTATGTCGAGCTCAACCGCCAGGTGGACAAGAAACGCGCATCCTTGCGCGGCCGCACCCAGGTCAACCTGTTCTTCGAGGCCTCGACCCGCACGCAATCCTCCTTCGAGATCGCGGGAAAAAGGCTGGGCGCCGACGTCATGAACATGTCGGTGTCCTCGTCCTCGATGCGCAAGGGTGAGACCTTGATGGACACCGCGGTGACGCTGAACGCGATGCATCCGGATATCCTGGTGGTGCGCCACCATGCCTCCGGCGCCGTGGAACTGCTGGCGCGCAAGGTTGACGGTTCCGTGATCAATGCCGGCGACGGTGCGCATGAGCATCCGACCCAGGCCCTGCTCGACGCGCTGACGATCCGCCGCAACAAGGGCCGGATCGAGGGGCTCGTGGTCGCGATCTGCGGCGACGTCATGCATTCCCGCGTCGCACGCTCCAACATCCTCCTGCTCAACACCATGGGCGCCCGCGTCCGCGTCGTCGCGCCCTCGACGCTTTTGCCGCGCGGCATTGAGCGGATGGGAGTGGAGGTCGCCCGCGACATGCGCGAGGGGCTAGACGGTGCCGACATCGTGATGATGCTGCGCCTGCAGCGCGAACGCATGAACGGCTCCTTCGTGCCGTCCTCGGGCGAGTACTTCCAGTATTTTGGGCTCGACCAGAAGAAGCTGTCCTACGCCAAATCAGATGCGCTGGTGATGCATCCGGGGCCGATGAATCGCGGCGTCGAAATCGACTCGGCGGTGGCCGACGGCGCGCAATCGGTGATCCGCGAACAGGTCGAAATGGGAGTGGCAGTGCGCATGGCGGTGCTGGAAGCGCTCGCCCGCAACCTGCCGAACGCGTGAGATCATGCTGACAGATCGTCGCCCAATTCTGCTCGCCAATGCCCGCGTCGTCGATCCCTCCCGCGATCTCGACGGGCCCGCCGACGTCCTGATCGCCGACGGCTTGATCCGCGACTCCAAGCGCGGCATCGGCGCCGCCGGCGTCCCCGAAGGCACCGACATCGTCAATTGCGCCGGCAAGATCGTCGCTCCCGGCCTGATCGACATGCGCGCCTTTGTCGGCGAGCCCGGCGCGAACCATCGCGAAACCTTTGCGTCGGCAAGCCTCGCCGCGGCTGCCGGCGGCATCACCACCATCATCTGCCAGCCGAACACCTCGCCGGTGATCGATAATTCGGCGACCGTCGATTTCGTGATGCGCCGCGCCCGCGACACCGCGATCGTCAACATCCATCCGATGGCGGCGCTGACCAAGGGTCTGCGCGGCGAGGAGATGACCGAGATCGGCTTGTTGAAGGCCGCCGGCGCAGTTGCCTTCAGCGATGGCGACAAGAGCATCACCAACGCGCAGGTGATGCGCCGCGCGCTGACTTATGCGCGCGACTTCGACGCACTGATCGTGCATCACACCGAGGATCCCGACCTCGTCGGCGAAGGCGTCATGAACGAGGGCGAGTTCGCGACGAGGCTGGGGCTTGCCGGCATCCCGAACGCCGCCGAGTCGATCATGCTCGAGCGCGACGTGCGGCTCGCGGCGCTGACCGGCGGCCGCTATCACGCGGCCTCCCTCACCACGGCTGAGTCGCTTGAAATCCTCAAACGCGCCCGCGATGCCGGCGCCGACGTCTCTGCTTCTGTCTCGATCAACCACGTCACACTGAACGAGAACGATATCGGGCCTTACCGGACGTTCCTGAAACTGTCGCCGCCGCTGCGCACCGAGGACGACCGTCAGGCGTTGGTCGCGGCGCTGGCCTCCGGTCTCATCGACGTCATCATGTCCGACCACAATCCGCAGGATGTCGAGGTCAAGCGCCTGCCGTTCGCCGAGGCCGCCCCCGGCGCGGTCGGGCTGCAGACCATGCTGCCGGCGGCCTTGCGTTTGGTCCATAATGGCGAGATGGATTTCAAGACCTTGATCCGGGCGATGTCGACCCGACCCGCCGAACTGCTGGGCCTGCCCGGCGGCTCGCTGCGCGCGGGTTCGCCGGCCGACGTGATCGTGATCGATCCGGACACGCCCTGGGTGCTCGATCCCGCCGACCTCAAATCGCTGTGCAAGAACACGCCCTTCGACGAGGCCCGCTTCTCCGGCCGCGTCGTACGCACCATTGTCGGTGGGCGGACGGTGTATGAACATGTCTAGAGCGTTTTCAAGCGAAGTGGATACCGGTTCGCGTCAAGAAAACGCGTCAAGAAAAAGAGACACCTCCGAGACATGCCGCGCCTGCGGCGGGAGCGCCGGCCATGTCCTCTGACGCCTTCCTGATCGTCGCGTTTCTGATCGGCTATCTCTTCGGCTCGGTCCCGTTCGGCCTGATCCTGACCAAGATCGCCGGCACACAGGATCTGCGCTCGATCGGGTCCGGAAATATCGGCGCCACCAATGTGCTGCGCACCGGGCGCAAGGGGCTCGCCGCGGCGACGCTGATCTTCGACATGCTGAAGGGCACCGCTGCAGTCGTGCTGTCGGGCTATCTCGGCGGCCCGAATGCGGCGATGGTGGCCGGACTCGGCGCCTTCCTCGGCCATCTCTATCCGGTCTGGCTCGGATTCAAGGGCGGCAAGGGCGTCGCTACCTATATCGGCGTGCTGATCGGCCTGTTCTGGCCGGCCGCGGCCGTCTATGGAGCCGTCTGGCTCGCGACCGCCTTCACCACGCGCTATTCGTCGCTCTCAGCGCTGGTGGCCGCCGTCGTCACCCCAATCTTCCTGTGGTGGTTCGACCACGCCGCACTCGCCGCGCTCGCCGCGGTGCTGATGCTCATGCTGTTCTACACCCATCGCGAAAACATCAAGCGCTTGCTGGCGGGAACCGAGGGGCGCATCGGCCAAAAGGCCTAGAATTCGCCATCAACCTGTTGAGGACGGGTCACATCTGTCCGAAATTCTTGCGCGACACTGGCAAACGGTAACGCGGGCTGTCATCCTTCGACTCAAATGGCGTCATACGGTTTCGTCAGGTGGACGGGATCGAACAGGATGGGATTAGCGGAATGAGCGCGCCCGATGTCGCGTCGCGTCCGGTGAGTACGTCCGGCGCGAGCGCCCTGCTAGCGGCCAGCGAGATCTGGTCATTCTCCGGCAACACACCGACTGCCGTCGATTCAGCAGCCAAGTCCAGCCCAGAAGCTGAGCTGCCTGCCCCATCACTCCCGGACGCCATCCTGAACATGCAATCGGCGCGGGCCGACCTGCCGGCGCGCTCGCCGGTCGATAGACCGAAAAAGGCGGATGCGCGCGAATCGCTGGTCTGGCCGCCGCGACAATTATCGCTGGCATTGCAGGGCGGCGGCACCTTTGCCGCGTTCACGTGGGGCGCACTCGAGCGGCTCCTGGAAGAACCGGATTGCGCGTTGGACACCATCAGCGGCGCCAGCGCCGGCGCGGTCAATGCCGCGCTGCTCGCTTGCGGCCTGGTGGAAGGTGGCCGCGAAGGCGCACGTGCCGCGCTCAACCGGTTCTGGATGCGGATGATGCACGAGGCTTCGTTCCGCTCGCTGATGCTGGTCGGAGGATTCTCGCCGGCCGGACGGTCGGTCGCATTCGGGCCGACGCTGCGGTCCGGCCAGTTCGATCCGTTCGATCTCGATCCGCTGCGCCAGGCGCTCTGGAGGGATATCGATTTCTCCGCGCTGCAGAGCCCCGCCAGCCCGAAGCTTTTGGTCGCGGCGACACGCGTGCGCGACGGCCGGCAGCAGGTCTTCGGCAATGACGAGATCACCGCCGATGTGCTGCTCGCCTCGACCTGCCCGCCCCTGATCCATTGCGCGGTCGAAATCGACGGCGAGTCCTATTGGGACGGCGGCTTTGGCGGCAATCCCCCGCTGGTCCGACTGGTGCAGGAATCCGAGACGTCCAACGTGCTCGTCGTTCAAGTCACGCCGGCGCGCGACAGCTATGTTCCGATCACGCCCGCCGCGATCGATCGCCGCCTCGACCAGATCACCGCCAATTCCGTGCTCAACGCCGAGATTGCGGCGCTGGAATGGGCGCGTCCTGCGGCAGCCCCCTCGTTGCGACTATTCCGGATCGCAGCGGAAGATGAGATCGACGGGCTCGCCCAGCGCAGCGCCACCGATCTCGGGCCGGGCTTCATTCGCCAACTGCATCGGAGCGGCCGCAAGGCTGCCGAACGTTTTCTGGCGCAGGATGCCGGCTCGACGCGAATCGAGACGCCGCGCAAGTCGCGCGCCGCCGAGCCCGCACTGTTATAGTTTCGCCAGCGCCATCTCGACAAAGCGCGCCGCCGCCAGCGCCTTGGCGTCGGCAGCGAATGGCGCGATCACCTGCACGCCGACAGGCAAGTTGCCTTCGGCCACGTAGGTCGGCACGTTGACGCAAGGAACGCCCATCAACGTCCATAGCCGGTTGTAGCGGGGATCGCCGGTCGACGAGAGCCCCTTCGGCGCAGCACCGGGCGCGGACAGCGTCAGCAGCACGTCGACATCCGCAAACGCTTGCGTAAGCGCCTGCCGCGCACTACCGGCGACATCGATCGCCTCGTCGTATTGAGCCGCGCTGACATCCCTGCTCTCGTCAAGCCGGCCGCGCAGCAATGGCGGCATTGCGTCGTAGTTCTCGCGATATTCCCACGCCAGTGACCGGTGCGCCTCGAAATCCTGCACCACCGGCTGAATGCGCCAGGCTTCCGCAACGATCTCAGGCAATGACAGCGCGCGAACCGAAGCACCAGCGCGCTCGGCCATCTGCGCCGCGATCCTTAGCGCCTCCGCGCCCGACTCATCGGGCGCACCGGCAAAGTCCTGCGTCACGATGCCGATCCGCGGCGCTGTGATGGTGTCGGGCAACCGCAGCGCCGGCCGTCCCGTCATCGCCGCCAGCGCCACCGCGAGGTCGCTCACTCCAGCCGCGAACAAGCCGACGGTGTCGAGCGTCCAGGAAAAGCACTTGACGCCGACCGTCGGCAGCAGCCGGTAGGACGGCTTGATCGCGGCCACGCCGCAGTACGACGCCGGCCGGATCACCGAGCCTGCCGTCTGCGTCCCCAACGCTAGCGGAATCATCCCGGCCGCGACCGCCGCCGCCGAGCCTGCCGACGATCCGCCCGGCGTGTGGCCATGATTGCGCGGATTGAGCGTCGCCGTCGGATCGTTCGCAGCGAATGCCGTGGTCGTGGTCTTGCCGACAATGGTGGCGCCGGCCTGCTTCAGCATCATCACGACAGACGCATCGGCGCGCGGGCGATTTCCCCGGTAGATCGACGCCCCCATCTCGGTCGGGAAATCCGCGGTATCGATGATGTCTTTGATCCCGACCGCAATCCCGCGCAGCGGCCCCGCCGCCTGCGCGCGCGGATTCTCCGCCCGCGACACGAAGGCGCCGATCGTCTTCTCCTCGGCATCGACCGCCGCGAGCGATTGGGCAAGCGCTGCATCGGGCGAGAGTTCGCCCTGCTCGATGCGGCGGGTGAGTTCGGCAAGCGAGATCATCGGGAATTTGCTCCCTTCATTGGTTGGATTGGTTTTACGGGCCGCCTCCTCCTCGGGCAAGTAAATCGGACGGAAGGCCCTCACCTCCTCGTCATGGCCGGGCTTGTCCCGGCCATCCACGCCTTGCTGTGCCCCGTCCAAAGAACGTGGATGCCCGGGACAAGCCCGGGCATGACGAAGGAGACGGCAAACAAGTTGATCGCGATATCCGATTGGGCGAAGCTGCGCCGCCATGCATGACCGCACGCCCAATCACCAACTCACCGACACCGAACGCCTCGACCGCCTGCGGCTGATCCGCTCGGAGAATGTCGGGCCGCGCACCTTTCGCTCGCTCCTCAATCATTTCGGCGACGCGCGCACCGCGCTCGAACATCTGCCGGACATGGCGCGCCGTGGCGGCGGCGGTGCGGGGCGCATCTGCACGGTCGAGGAGGCAAAGGCCGAGCTTGCGGCCTGCAAGAAGCAGGGCGTCAGCCTGGTCGCGCCGGGCGAAGCCTCCTATCCGGCGCGGCTTGCCACCATCGATGACGCGCCGCCGCTGCTTGCGGTGCGCGGCGCGCTTGACGCTCTGGCGCGGCCGATGATCGCGATCGTCGGCTCGCGCAACGCGTCAGGCGCCGGGCTGAAATTCGCAAGCACCCTCGCCCATGATCTCGGCGACGCCGGCTTCGTCGTGATCTCCGGTCTCGCCCGCGGCATCGACCAGGCCGCGCATCGCGCTACCACGACGACCGGCACCGTCGCGGTGCTCGCCGGCGGTCATGACCGGATCTATCCGCCCGAGCATGAGGACCTGCTCGCGGCCTTGCTCGAACAAGGCGCGGCGATCTCCGAAATGCCGCTCGGCCACACCCCGCGCGCCCGCGACTTCCCGCGCCGCAACCGCCTGATCTCGGGTGCTGCGCTCGGCGTGGTCATCGTCGAAGCCGCGCACCGCTCGGGCTCGCTGATAACAGCGCGCATGGCGGCGGAACAGGGCCGCGAAGTCTTCGCCGTCCCCGGCTCGCCGCTCGATCCGCGCGCGGCCGGCACCAACGATCTGATCAAGCAGGGCGCGGCGCTCGTGACCAACGCGAGCGACATCATCAACGCGGTGCAGCCGATCATGGAGCGGCCGTTCGCGCTCGCTGCACGCGAAAGCGATGACGAGCCGCTCGATTTCGACACCGATCCGAGCGAGCGCGAACGCATCGTCGCGCTGCTCGGCCCGAGCCCGGTCAGCCTCGACGACCTGATCCGGATGTCGGGCCTGTCCGCCACCATCGTTCGCACGGTGCTGCTCGAGCTTGAACTCGCCGGCCGTCTCGAACGCCACGGCGGCGGACTGGTGTCGCTGGTCTAGGACGTCGTTTCTTCACCTCGCCCATAGGGAGAGGTCGAATTGCGAAGCAATTCGGGTGAGGGGTTACAGTCCCTCGATAGAGCGGATCCCCTCACCCGGCGCTGCGCGCCGACCTCTCCTATGGGAGAGGTGCAGATCCCTCGTCTCCATCGTTCACCCCCGCTCGTTCCGCGCATCGAACTCGCCTCGCGCGCGCTCGATTTCGGGCAAATGCTCGAACGCCCATTGGCCTAGCGCCTGCACCGGCTTTGAGAGGCCGCGACCGAGATCGGTCAGCTCGTAGTCGACGCGCGGCGGGATGGTTGGAAACACCGTGCGCGTGACCAGCCCGTCGCGCTCCAGCCCGCGCAGCGTCAGGGTCAGCATCCGCTGGGAGATACCGCCGATCGTGCGCTTGAGCTCGTTGAAGCGGCGCGGTCCGTTACCGAGCAGCATGATTACCAGCACGCTCCATTTGTCGCCGACCCGCGCCAGCACCGAGGCCACGCCACGGCAGTCGCCGCTGGTATGCGGGATCGGTTCCAGGACAGGCACATGGATGTGCGCGGGTTTCACTGATGTGCTCCGGTGAGAAAAATGTGCGTTCTTGCGGGGTTTTGCCACGGTCACTCATATAGCGCCAGTTACAAACCTATACCAAAGGGTGACACCAACCATGAAACTTCTGCATCTCGACTCCAGCGTGCTGGGCCCGCACTCCGTCAGCCGTCAGGTTTCCGCCGCCATCGTCGACCGGCTGCGCGAGACCCATCCCGGCATTGCGGTTACCTATCGCGACCTCGCAACGACGCCGCTCGCCCATCTCTCGGGTTCCCATTTGGCTGCGAGCCAGGGCGCCACCCCGGAAGCCTCGCTGCAGCCGGACATCGCCGCGGGCCAGCAGATGCTGGACGAATTCCTGGCAGCCGACATCGTCGTGCTCGGCGCGCCCATGTACAATTTCACCATCCCGAGCCAGCTCAAGGCGTGGATCGATCGTATCCTGGTGGCCGGCAAGACGTTCAGGTACGGCGCTGCCGGCGTCGAGGGCCTTGCCGGCAACAAGCGCATCATCGTCGCGGTCTCGCGCGGCGGCTATTACGGCGCCGGCACGCCGATGGCGGTGGCCGAGCATTTGGAGACCTATTTGCGTTGGGTGTTCGGCTTCATCGGCGTGAAGGATCCCGAATTCATCTCCGCCGACGGAATCCAGGTCGGACCGGAGCATCGGGAGAAAGCCGTCGCGGGCGCATTGCAAGCTGCCGGCAATCTCAGCGCGGCTTGAGATGCGTCCTCGCCGTCATGCCCGGGCTTGTCCCGGGCATCCACGTTGCCGCGACAAGAAAGGCGTGGATGGCCGGGTCGAGCCCGGCCATGACGAATGGAGAAAACGCTCTAATACCAGGCGCCCTGCACGCCGAAGATCAGGGCGACTAGCGAAATCAAAAGGCCGATCCCGGCAAACAGAGTGATCGAAACGAACTGCGTGTTGTCTGACTTCTGCGAGGCGCGGGAAGCCGAGACCGAAGTAGACGTGCGGACGGCGGTCGGCATGGCTGCTCTCCAAATCAAATGGTCAAAGAAATTTCCCTGCCCACCAGAACTGTCTTGGCAGCTACGACCAAGGTTCAATGCCTTGTGCCCAGTCCAATGAAATAATGCCGGCGCACCCGAAGCTCCGGTTCTGGCTAAATCAGAACCGAAGCTCCGTGTTCTTCTCTTGACGCGTTTTCTTTACGCGAACCGGATCACCGCTTATTGCCGCGGGCTCTGTCCCCGATAGATCGGAGCGCCGGCGGGCAAGGCAGTGGCACCGCCATCGACGAACAGCTCCTGCCCCTGGATATGAGCGGAATCGTCGGAAGCCAGGAACAGCACCGTCTTGGAGATGTGATCGGGTTCGCCGAGCCCACGTAACGGCGTCGACAGAGCGATGCGCGCCTCGAACGCCTTTTCTGCTTCAGGCGTTGCGGTCGCGGCACCCCAGATCGGCGTGCGGATGGCGCCAGGCGCGACCACGTTGACCCGAATGCCGCGCGGCGACAGTTCGGCGGCCATCACGCGCGCCATCGCGCGCACGCCGCCCTTGCTCGCGGCATAGGCCGAATAGCCCGGATTTCCCAGCATCGAGATCACCGACCCGTTGAGAATGACCGAAGCGCCGTCATTGAGATGCGGCACGGCCGCCTGCACCGTGAAGAACACGGCGGTTAAATTGGTGCGGATCACCTGCTCGAAAGCCGCGAGCGTGGTGCCGCCGAGCGGCGTCTGGCCGGGAATGCCGGCATTCGCAAAGACGATGTCGAGCTTGCCGAATTTCTGCGCGGCCTGCGCGACCGCGGCCTCCGTCGCTGCGACGTCGGTGGCGTCGGCAACGATCGCGATCGCATTCGGTCCCAGTTCCTTGGCCGCCGCTTCCAGCGTCGCCCGGTTTCGTCCGGTGATCGCAACCTTGGCGCCCTCCTGAACGAACAGACGTGCGGTCGCAAGACCGATGCCGCTGTTGCCGCCTGTGATCAATGCCGTCTTGTTCGCCAGTCTCACGATAGCCTCCAGTGGTTGCATTATTAAACTTCGTTGGACAACTAGGCGATCTGGTTTTATAATGCAACTACACAAGCCTGTGATATGTCTGGACGGAGATCTTGATGGTGAAGCGGACAAGCCTTGAGGGCGCGGAATGCCCGATCGCGCGATCTCTGGATGTGCTGGGCGACTGGTGGTCGCTCTTGATCATCCGCGATGCGCTGATGGGGCGGCGCCGCTTCGGCGAGTTCCAGAAGAGCCTGGGGCTCGCGAGGAACATCCTCACCGTGCGGCTGCGCGCGCTGATGGACCAGGGCATATTGGAATTGGCGCCCGCGTCCGACGGCAGCGCCTATAAGGAATATGTGCTGACCCCAAAAGGCTTCGGGGTCTTCCCGATCCTGGTGGCGCTCCGGCAGTGGAGCGAGGAATTCGACGACCATCCGGAAGAGATCGGCACCACCATGGTCGACCGCGAAAACCGCAAGCCAGTGAAGAAACTCGCGCTCTGTTCCCAGGACGGCCGGCTGCTCTCGGTCGCCGACATCACCCTGAAGCGCGGCGCACCGAAGCGCGCCAGGCGCGGTGGGGCGTAGGTCCTGCTTCATCTGTCATTCGTTGCGCGCCGCAGCCTACGTCGTCATTCCAGGGCGCGCGTAGCGCTCAATGCTTCGCATCGCCCCGGAATGACAGGGGGACGCGTCGCGCAATCCTCTCCTTCGTCATGGCCGGGCTTGACCCGGCCATCCACGTTCTCTCCCATGCACGGAGGCAAAAGCACGTGGATGCCCGGGACATCTGCGCGAAGACGCGCTTCGCGCTTTTGCCCGGGCATGACGGCGTCATATCATTCGCGCGATTTTCCTTAAGCCAATCAACGTGATTTGCTTCGTCCAGCCCTCTTACAAAAAAACATTCCGCTTCCGTCGTCGGGCAAATCAGTGATTTAACTCCGCGCGTCTCACCCGAGAGAGGGGCGGCTCGCGATCGTCACGAACGTTGCGGTGAGATGCGGTGGACGCGATGTGTGTGACTGACGAGCGCGCGCATTACGGACGGCGAAGTCGTGTGGTCCTGGCGCCCCGACGCTGGCGCTAAGTTTTTTGCGCGAAGAAGTTCGCACAAGAGATGATGGTGGCAAGAAAGCCCGGTCACCAGGGAGAGCGCGAAGGAAACCGTAAAACCATCGCGCAGGGAAAGCCGGAATGCTTCGGTTGAACCTGTGGTCCTACCCCCGTGCTTTTTGTTGCACGGGACCCATGGGTGCAACCGGCACCCGGCTTTCCCTGCGCCCTCTGCTCGATGAGAGGGTGAAGAGATACGCAAACCTCGGACGCAACGCGCCGCGAGAATGCGGACCCACATCCTCTCCGCTGTTTGAAAACCGAATCGGCAACGTAGGATGGGTAGAGCAAAGCGAAACCCATCATTCACGCCGCTTGCTCCATCGTGATGGGTTTCGCTTTGCTCTACCCATCCTACGGGACAGTGCGATGCGCCTCACGACAGCTTGCGCTTGCTGCGCAGGCGCAGCCGTTCTTCGGCCTCGAGCTTCGCCATGCCCAAGAGATGACTCAAGACCTCCAACCGGTGACGTTCCGCGAGCTTCACGAGCTCGGTCACAGTCTCCGCAATGAAGGCCACGGCCTCATCAGGGCCGCCCTCCTCGCCGGTTTCATCCAGTTGCGATCGCTTTTCCCGACCAGAAGCGGAGCGCTTCCGGCGGCCTCCCGCCCTAGCCAAAAATTTTTTCCAAAAGCACCATTTTGAAATGAGGATAGGGCCTTTTCGGCCGCAACTCTAGGACGCATTCTGCAACTTCCTAGATATTAAGTCGTAGACCCGCCCCACCCTCTCAATATCCTTCGATTTGACAGGGGGCCCCTCAACACCCATGTTCGCCCCGACAGAGGGGGTCGCGAGTCTCGCGGAGCCCGCTTTCAGTTCCTCCCATAAGCTATTGGAATGACATGAATATCGTCATTGTGGAGTCGCCGGCCAAAGCCAAGACTATCAACAAATATCTGGGCTCCTCCTACGAGGTCCTGGCCTCGTTCGGCCATGTCCGCGACCTCCCCGCCAAGAACGGATCGGTCGATCCGGACTCCAATTTCCAGATGATCTGGGAGGTCGATCCCAAGGCTGCCGGCCGACTCAATGACATCGCCAAGGCGCTGAAAGGTGCCGATCGCCTGATTCTCGCGACCGACCCTGATCGCGAGGGCGAGGCGATCTCCTGGCACGTGCTGGAGGTGTTGAAGGAGAAGCGCGCGCTGAAGGATCAGAAGATCGAGCGCGTGGTGTTCAACGCCATCACCAAGCAGGCGGTCTCGGAAGCGATGAAGACGCCGCGCCAGATCGACGGCGCGCTGGTCGACGCCTATATGGCGCGCCGCGCGCTCGACTATCTCGTCGGCTTCACCCTCTCCCCCGTGCTCTGGCGCAAATTGCCGGGCGCGCGTTCCGCCGGCCGGGTGCAGTCGGTGGCGCTGCGTCTGGTCTGCGACCGCGAGCTCGAGATCGAGAAGTTCGTACCGAGGGAATATTGGTCGCTGGTCGCGACGCTTCTGACGCCCCGCGGCGAAGCCTTCGAGGCACGGCTCGTCGGCGCCGACGGCAAGAAGATCGCGCGGCTCGACATCGGCTCGGGCGCGGAAGCCGAAGATTTTCGTAAAGCCATCGAAGCCGCGCTGTTCAAGGTCGCGACCGTCGAAGCAAAGCCCGCCCGGCGCAATCCGCAGGCGCCCTTCACCACATCGACGCTGCAGCAGGAAGCCAGCCGCAAGCTCGGCTTCGCGCCGGCCCACACCATGCGCATCGCGCAGCGGCTCTATGAAGGCATCGACATCGGCGGCGAGACCACCGGCCTCATCACCTATATGCGTACCGACGGCGTGCAGATCGATCCGTCCGCGATCACCCAGGCGCGCAAGGTGATTGGCGAGGACTTCGGCAACGCCTATGTGCCCGACGCTCCGCGCCAGTACCAGGCCAAGGCCAAGAACGCACAGGAAGCGCACGAAGCGATCCGCCCGACCGATCTCTCGCGCCGGCCCAACGACCTGAAGCGGCGGCTGGATAACGATCAGGCGCGGCTCTACGAATTGATCTGGACTCGCACCATCGCCAGCCAGATGGAATCCGCCGAGCTCGAGCGCACCACCGTCGACATCGAAGCCAAGGCCGGCGCGCGGATGCTGGAATTGCGCGCCACCGGGCAGGTCATCAAGTTCGACGGCTTCCTCGCGCTCTACCAGGAAGGCCGCGACGACGAAGAAGACGAAGACTCCCGCCGCCTGCCCGCGATGAGCGCGGGCGAGCCGCTGAAGCGGCAGGACCTTTCCGTCACCCAGCATTTCACCGAGCCGCCGCCGCGCTTCTCGGAAGCCTCGCTGGTCAAGCGCATGGAAGAGCTCGGCATCGGCCGTCCCTCGACCTATGCCTCGATCCTGCAGGTGCTGAAGGACCGCGGCTATGTGAAGCTCGAGAAGCGGCGCCTGCACGGCGAGGACAAGGGGCGCGTCGTGATCGCGTTCCTGGAGAGCTTCTTCCGCCGCTATGTTGAATACGACTTCACCGCCGATCTCGAGGAACAGCTCGACCGCATCTCGAACAACGAGATCTCCTGGCAGCAGGTGCTGAAGGATTTCTGGCGCGACTTCATTGGCGCGGTCAACGACATCAAGGATCTGCGCGTCGCCGAGGTGCTCGACGTGCTCGACGAGATGCTGGGTCCGCACATCTATCCGCCGCGCGCGGATGGTGGCGATCCCCGGCAGTGTCCGACCTGCGGCACCGGCCGATTGAACCTCAAGGCCGGCAAGTTCGGCGCCTTCATCGGCTGCTCGAACTATCCGGAATGCCGCTACACGAGGCCGCTCGCGGCCGATTCCGAGGCTGCCGCCGACCGCGTGCTCGGCCAGGATCCGGACACCGGCTTCGACGTCACCGTGAAGGCGGGACGGTTCGGCCCTTACATCCAGCTCGGCGAGCTGAAGGATTATGCCGAAGGCGAGAAGCCGAAGCGCGCCGGCATTCCGAAGGGCACCTCGCCGAGCGACGTCGATCTCGAGCTCGCGCTGAAACTGTTGTCGCTGCCGCGCGAGGTCGGAAAGCATCCCGAGACGGGAGAGCCGATCACCGCCGGCATCGGCCGCTTCGGTCCGTTCGTGAAGCACGAGAAGACCTACGCCTCGCTCGAGGCCGGCGACGAAGTCTTCGACATCGGCCTCAACCGTGCGGTGACGCTGATCGCGGAGAAGATCGCGAAAGGTCCGAGCGGCCGACGCTTCGGCGCCGATCCCGGCAAACCGCTCGGCGATCATCCGACGCTTGGCGCGGTCGCGCTCAAGAACGGCCGCTATGGCGCCTATGTCACCGCTGGTGGCGTCAATGCGACGATCCCGAGCGACAAGACGCCCGACGAGGTGACGCTTGCGGACGCGATCGCGCTGATCGACGAGCGCGCAGCCAAGGGCGGCGGCAAGAAGGCCAAGAAAGCCAAGGCGGAAAAGCCCGCCAAGGCCGACGGCGACGCCGCGGCGAAGCCTGCCAAGAAGGCGGCGGCGAAGAAAGCGCCGAGCAAGCCGAAATCGGATGCCGCCAGCAAGGCGCGCGCCCCGGTGAAGGCAGCGAAGACATCAGCGGCAAAACCTGCCGCAACATCGAAAACGCCCGCGAAGAAAAGCGCGGGCAAGGCTCGAGGGTAAGTGAAGCAAAAGCCTGACCATGGCTTTCCGGCCAGGGACGCCATTGTCGCCTTTATCCGATCCAATCCCGGAAAAGTCGGCACGCGGGAGATCGCGCGCGAATTCGGGTTGAAGAACGCCGATCGCGTCGAGCTGAAGCGCATGCTGCGCGAGCTCGCCGACGACGGCACGATCGCCAAACGCGGCCGCAAGATTCATGAGCCGGCCGCGCTGCCGCCGACCGTGATGGCCGACGTCACCGGCCGCGATGCCGACGGCGAGCTGATCGCAACGCCCACCGAGTGGGATACGGAAGAGAACGGCACCGCGCCGAAAATCCGTATCGTCACGCCGCGCCATCAGAAGCGCGGCACCACGGCCGGCGTCGGCGACCGCGCGCTGCTGCGCATCGAGATGGTGGGAGATGCCGACGGCACGCCCTATCGCGGCCGCATCATCAAGGTCATCGACCACGCCAGGACCCGCGTGCTCGGGCTGTTTCGCGCCCTCCCCGACGGCGGCGGCCGGCTGGTGCCGGTGGACAAGAAGCAGGCCGGGCGCGAACTCAACATCGCCAAGGCCGACGCCGCCGGCGCCAAGGACGGCGATCTCGTCAGCGTCGATCTCGTCCGCAGCCGCGGCTTCGGCCTCGCTTCCGGCAAGGTGAAGGAACGGCTCGGCTCGATCGCGAGCGAAAAGGCGATCAGCCTGATCGCGATCCACACCCACGAGATCCCGCAGGAATTTTCGCGCGGCGCCCTGCGCGAGGCCGAGGACGCCAGGCCCGCGACGCTGCAAGCGCGCGAGGACTGGCGCGACGTCCCGCTGGTCACCATCGACCCGCCGGACGCCAAGGATCACGACGACGCCGTGCATGCGGAAGCGGACCCAGATCCGAACAACAAGGGCGGCTACGTCATCCACGTCGCCATCGCCGACGTCGCCTACTATGTGCGGCCGGGTTCGGCGCTCGACCATGATGCGCTGATCCGCGGCAACTCGGTCTATTTCCCGGACCGCGTGGTGCCGATGCTGCCCGAGCGCATCTCCAACAATCTCTGCTCGCTGGTGCCGGGCGAGCCGCGCGGCGCGCTCGCGGTGCGGCTGGTGATCGGCGCCGACGGCCGCAAGCGTTCGCACACATTCCACCGCGTGCTGATGCGCTCGGCCGCCAAGCTGCACTACGTGCAGGCCCAAGCCGCCATCGACGGCCGGCCGGACGACACCACCGGACCCCTGCTCGATCCGATCCTGAAGCCGCTCTGGGAGGCGTATCGGCTCGTGAAGCTGGCGCGCGACGAGCGCGATCCGCTCGACCTCGATCTGCCCGAGCGCAAGATCCTCTTGAAGGCGGACGGCACGGTCGACCGCGTCATCGTCCCCGAACGTCTCGACGCGCACAGATTGATTGAGGAATTCATGATCCTCGCCAACGTCGCCGCGGCGGAGACGCTCGAGAAGAAAGGCCTGCCGCTGATCTACCGCGTGCATGACGAGCCGACGCAGGAGAAGGTTTACAACCTCCAGGAATTCCTCAAGACGCTCGATCTTCCCTTCACAAAGGCCGGCGCGCTGCGGCCATCGGTATTCAACCGCGTGCTGTCCCAGGTCGAGGGCGAGGATTACGAGACGCTGGTCAACGAGGTGGTGCTGCGCTCGCAGGCGCAGGCCGAATACTCCTCGGAGAACTACGGCCATTTCGGCCTGAACTTGAGGCGATACGCGCATTTCACCTCGCCTATCCGGCGCTACGCCGACCTGATCGTGCACCGTGCGCTGATCCGCGCGCTTGGGCTCGGCGATGGCGCCCTGCCGGACAGCGAGACGCCGGAGACGCTTGCCGAAATCGCAGCCGAGATTTCGATGACGGAGCGGCGCGCGATGAAAGCCGAGCGCGAGACCGCCGACCGGCTGATCGCGCATTATCTTGCCGATCGCGTCGGCGCGAGCTTTCAGGGCCGCATTTCCGGCGTCACCCGCTCCGGACTGTTCGTCAAGCTCGATGACACTGGCGCCGATGGATTGATCCCGATCCGGACGCTCGGCTCGGAATATTACGACTATGACGAGACGCGTCACGCCCTGATCGGCTCCCGCAGCGGTGCCATGCACCGACTGGGTGACGTGGTCGACGTGCGTCTGGTAGAAGCGGCTCCGATCGCAGGTGCACTGCGCTTTGAATTGCTGTCGGGCGGACAGGCCATTCCGCGTGGCAGAAAAAGCGAGGGCCGGCGCGAACGGAAGAAAGAAGTGCGGGGCGCGAAAGCGGGGCGCGCGACGAGCAAGAAGGATCGCAAGCCGGGCAAGCAAAAGTCCGGCAAATCGAAGCGAGGCAAGTCATGGAAACGCTGAAGCCCGCGACGACGGTGTGGACCCGCGAAGCCGCGGCGGCCGAGCGGCGCGACCTGTGGGCGGCCTTGAAGCGCGGCTTTCGCTGCCGCTGCCCACGCTGCGGCGAAGGCAAATTGTTTCGCGCCTTCCTCAAGGTCGATGGTCACTGCCCGGTCTGCGACCTGGATTTTTCGCACCATCGCGCCGACGACCTGCCGGCCTATCTCGTTATCGTCGTCGTCGGCCACATCGTGGTGCCGCTCGCGCTGTGGATCGAGACCAACTATTCACCGCCGGTCTGGCTGCAACTCTCGATCTATCTGCCGCTGACTTTGATCTTGTCGCTGCTGCTGTTGCAGCCGATCAAGGGCGCAGTCGTAGGTTTCCAGTGGGCGATGCGCATGCACGGTTTCGACGAGAACGCGCCAGACGATCTTCCGCCGATCCGATAGCCTAAAATTCAAAAAAATAACAAACGGGGATGGAATGACTGAAGCAGCGACCGCGATCAAAGCGGAAGTCAAGGAAGAAAAGGAAGCGGATCATCATCCGTATTTCCGGCCCAAGGATGCCGCGACGCTGATCCTGATCGATCGCTCCAGCGCGAGGCCGAAGGTGCTGGTCGGCAAGCGCCACGACAAGGTCGTGTTCATGCCCGGCAAATACGTCTTTCCCGGCGGCCGCGTCGATGCGGCCGACAACCGCGTCCCGGTCGCCGCTCCGATCAGCAAGGAGCTCGAGACGAACCTGCTGAAGGGCAGCCCGAAGATCACGCCCGGCCGCGCGCGTGCGCTCGCCAATGCGGCGATCCGCGAGGCCTGCGAGGAGACCGGCCTGTGCCTCGGCCGCAAGGCTGAGAAGCCCGGCAACCTCGATGGTCCGTGGAAGCCGTTCGCCGATGCCGGCCTGTTGCCCGACCCCTCCGGCCTGTTCCTCATCGCGCGCGCGATCACCCCGCCTGGCCGTGTCCGCCGCTTCGACACGCGCTTCTTCACGGCGGATGCTTCCGCCATTGCCCACCGCGTCGAGGGCGTGGTGCATGCCGATGCGGAATTGGTCGAGCTGGTCTGGGTCGAGATCGGCTCCGAGCCATTGGCGGACGCCCATGCCATGACCAAGAACGTGCTGGCCGAGCTCGACCGCCGGCTTGCTACCGGTCCGCTCAACCACGACGCTCCGGTGCCGTTCTTCCATTTCTACGGCGGCAGGATGCAGAAGGACATTTTGGGAGCTTGACAGAGGCATGTCGCGCAAGTGTGCAAAAACAAAATAATCTTCCCAGTGGCGCCGCCGTGCTTCGTGCCTATCTGCTCCTGAACGACCCACACGGAAACGGGGCAAATGGCACAGCGTCAACTCAAGCTCGGCGCTTTCATGCGGCCGATCAGCATCCACACCGGCGCATGGCGCTATCCCGGCGCCTGGCCCGACGCCAATTTCAACTTTTCCCATATCAAGCAGCTCGCCCAGAAGCTGGAAGCCGGCAAGTTCGACGCCTTCTTCATGGCGGACCATCTGGCCGTGCTGAACATGCCGATCAATGCGCTGAAGCGCAGCCACACCGTGACCTCGTTCGAGCCGTTCACGCTGCTGTCGGCGCTCGCGACGGTGACGGAGAATATCGGCCTGGTCGCGACCGGCTCGACCACGTTCGACGAGCCCTATCATGTCGCCCGCCGCTTTGCCTCGCTCGACCACATCAGCGGCGGCCGCGCCGGCTGGAATATCGTCACCACCTCCAATCCGGATGCGGCGCTCAATTTCGGGCTCGACGACCATATGGAGCATGCCGAACGCTATCGGCGCGCGCGGGAGTTCTACGACGTCGTCACCGGGCTCTGGGATTCCTTTGCCGATGATGCCTTCGTGCGCGACGTCGAATCCGGGCTGTTCGTCGATCCCGAGAAGATGCATGTGCTCAATCATGAGGGAAAATACCTGAAGGTGCGCGGCCCCCTGAACATCGCGCGCCCGGTGCAGGGCTGGCCGGTGATCGTGCAGGCCGGCGCCTCGGAGGACGGCAAGCAGCTCGCCGCGGAGACGGCGGAAGCGGTGTTCACCGGTGGCGGCAGTGTCAGCGACGGGCAGAAGCTTTATGCCGACATCAAGGGCCGCATGGACAAGCTCGGCCGCGACCGCGAGCATCTGAAGATCCTGCCGGGCGCCTTCGTCGTCGTCGGCGACAGCGTCGAGGAGGCCAAGGAGAAGCGGGCCCTGCTCGACAGCCGCGTGCACTACGACAGCGCGATCGCCTCGCTCTCGGTGATCCTGGGCACCGACGCGTCCGGATTCGATCCGGATGGGCCGTTGCCGCCGATCCCCGAAACCAATGCCAGCAAGAGCGGGCGCCAGCGCCTGGTCGACGTCGCCGCGCGCGACAAGCTCACCGTGCGTCAGCTCGCACAGCGCGTCGGCGGCTATGGCGGGCTGGCCTTCGTCGGCACTCCGAAACTGATCGCCGACCAGATGGAGGAATGGCTAACGAGCTATGCCTCCGACGGCTTCAACATCATGTTCCCGTACCTGCCGGGCGGGCTCTACGATTTCGTCGACAAGGTGGTGCCGGAACTGCAGAAGCGCGAGATCTTTCGCAAGGAGTATGAAGGCAAGACGCTACGGGAGAATCTGGGCCTGCCGCGACCGAAAAACCGGTTTTTCGAGCACTGATCCGCCCGAATCGGGCCGGTTTGGGTCCGGAAAACCTTGACTTTGGGCCGATTCTGACTAGTTTGCCGGCCAAACGCGGGCCGCTTGGCCGGCTCCTATACCCCACATTTCCTGAGGTTTTGACATGGCCAAGGCGGTCACCATCAAGGTCAAGCTCGTGTCGTCCGCCGACACCGGCTACTACTACGTCGCCAAGAAGAATTCGCGCACCATGACCGACAAACTGGTCAAGAAGAAGTACGATCCGGTCGCGCGCAAGCACGTCGAATTCCGCGAAGCCAAGATCAAGTAAGATCGCGGGACACTACCCACTCGAACGGGGCCTCGCGGCCCCGTTTTTATTTTGTGGCCCGGGGGCAAGGGCTCACATGATCGCAACCTTGGACGAAGGAAGCGTCGGCGGTTACTCGGTGGCATATGGCCGCGAGGACATCTACTTTCCCGTCTACATCACCGCCGCCCTCGCCGCGATCTTCTTCACAGCCACCTGGATCACCGGCGCGCTGTATTGGCTGGCGCTTGCGGCTGCGGCGGCTGGCTTCACCTACTACAACATTCCCCTGCTGGAGACCGGGCGCCCGACCATCGGCGCCAATCAGTACGGCATCTTCATCCAGGCCTTCGGCCTGATCCGCTGGCGCGCCATCGAACGCATCGACCTCGTCCAGATCGCCGAGCGCGCGATGACCGTCCATGAATTGCAGATCGCGCTCAGCATGCCCCTCAGCGGCGCGCTCGTCGCCGACTGGCGCAAGCAGCCGGCCTATCGCCGCTTGATGCGGCTGCCGTGGCGCATGGATCACCGCGCCGTGGTGTGCGTCAACCTGGAGCCATTCGACCGGTCGCCCGACGACATCCATCGGACGTTCCTCAGGATGTGGCGTTACTACCGGAGCTAAGTCAGTGCACCACTTCACCATGCAGCGCGAGGTCGAGGCCGTCGCGCTCGGCGTCCTCGTGCACCCGAAGCCCGACGAACACCTTGACCGCAGCGAGGATGATCAAGCTGACGACGGCATCGTAAACGATCACGGAGGCCACGCCGACGCACTGGTTGAAGAACTGACCAGCGTTCCCCTCCAGAACGCCGGCCGTCCCCCCGTATTGTTCGACCGCGAACACGCCGGTGAGCAGTGCCCCGACGATGCCGCCAATCGCATGCACGCCGAAGCAATCGAGCGCGTCATCATAGTTGAACGTGCGCTTCAAGCCGGTGCATCCCCAATAGCAGAAGACGCCTGCGCCAATTCCAATTGCAAAGGAGCCGATCGGTCCCACGAAACCGGAAGCCGGCGTGATGGCGACGAGGCCCGCGACCGCGCCCGAGCAGATGCCGATGACGGTCGGCTTGCCCTTGAGCGTCCATTCCACCAGCATCCAGGTGAAGGCAGCAACCGCGGTGGCGATCTGCGTCACCAGCATGGCCATGCCCGCCTGCATCCCCGCCGAGACGGCGGAGCCGGCGTTGAAACCGAACCAGCCAACCCAGAGCAAAGAGGCCCCGATAAAGGTGAGAACCATGTTGTGAGCAGGCCCCGTCTCCTTGCGCTTGCCGAGCATGATGGCGCACATCAGACCTGCCACGCCGGCATTGATATGCACGACGGTACCGCCGGCGAAATCGAGCACCTTCACCCATGCGTTCTCGTTGGCAGCGGCGAAGACGCCGTCGGGTCCCCAGACCCAGTGCGCAACCGGCGCATAGACCAGGATCGCCCACAGGCCGATGAACCAGAGCATGGCCGAGAATTTCATGCGCTCGGCAAATGCGCCGGCAATCAGCGCCGGCGTGATGATGGCAAATGTCATCTGAAAGCAGATGTACACGGCCTCGGGAATGGTTGGAGCAAGCGGATTGGGATTGCCAATTCCGCCCTTGCCGATGTCGCTCAGCATGTCCTTGAGGAACATGCGATCGAGGCCGCCGACAAAGGGCGTGCCAGCGCGAAATGCCATGCTGTAAGTCAGAATGGCGAATAGAATGGTGACGAGGCAGGTGACCGCGAAACTGGTCATCACGGTGTCGCCGACGTTCTTCTTGCGCACCATGCCGCCATAGAACAGGCCGAGGCCCGGGATCGTCATCATCAAGACGAGCGCGACGGATGTGAGCATCCACGCCGTGTCACCCGAGTTCGGCGTGCACTTTTCAAGGACCTTGCCGCCGCAGGCCGGCGGCGTCGCGTCCTGCGCAAACGCAATGTCGCCCAGTGCGAGACCGAGGAGCGCAATTGCCAGGAAAGTCGCCAGGAAAGCAGCCGCGAATTTCACGAGCCTTTGGCTCGCATAGATTCTTGAGTGCATCATCTTTCTCCCGTCGCAAGAGAAGTCGGCGAAAGGCTTGAAGAGAGGTTTTGCCGCGCCCGCACACGCGCGGCTTGCTGCTCAACGGACGTCACCAAATGTCTGCTGTGGCCCGCTCGTCGGGTTTTCGCAGTGCTTTGGAGCGCCGCAATCGGCCTGCAGTGCTTGCCCAGAATTGGCAACGTGCCCGACCTGGGCACAAAGCTCGGGCAACTCGGCGCCGCGGCACGGCCGTCGAGTTTCAGTGGCTGGGGATTGGCGGCGACTAGCCTCATGGGCTGCCAGCCTTTTCAGAGATACCAAAGTCGGAAGACGTCCGTGTCGGTCTCCGACTCCCAATTCTTAGCCAGACTTAATCAAGTTTCGTGCCACCAACCATGCAGAGAAAACCCGTTGAATCAACATCGTCTCTCGTTCACCAACGCGTGAACTGACTTGGCTGCTGCCGATTTTGAAAGCACCTCACTGACCATAATTTAATCAGCCACGATGGCCGTCGGCATGGCGCAGCAGTCCTCCGCGGAGGACTAGCCACCGGCGCGGACTTTACGCCGCCTTCAATAGCGGCGGCTGCGAGGGCCGCATCAGCGCAAACGCCACCTGGATGATGCCGCCGGCAAGCCCCAGCGCGACGCCGATGCGCCAGGCGATGGTGTAGGAGCCGAGCGCATCGTACAGCAGCCCTCCCCCATAGGCGCCGAGGAAGCTGCCGATCTGGTGGCTCATGAACGCGAGCCCCTGGATCATCGCCTGCCAGCGCAGCCCAAACATCTCCGCCACGGCGCCCGCGACCAGCGGGCCGACGCCCATCCACAGGAAGCCCATGATGGCTCCGAACAGCAGCGTGGAGGCAGGCGTCGCCGGCAGCATGAAATACCAGGCGAGCGCCAGCGAGCGCAGGATGTAGATCATGCCCAGCAGCGCAAGCTTGTTCCAGCGCTGGCCGGCCCAGCCGAAGAAGAGAGAGCCGAGTACGTTAAAGCCGCCAATCATGCCGAGCGTCTGCGCGCTCAGCATTGGATCGAGGCCGCAGATCGCGAGATAGGACGGCAGATGCGTGGTGAGGAAGACGAGTTGCATGCCGCAAACGAGATAGGCGCAAGTCATCACAACGAACGAGGCGTTGCCGAGCGCTGCTCGCGCGGCAATGGCTGCGGTAGCCTCGCCGATGTCCTCGGATGACCTTGGCTTGGGCAGCGGGACCTTGTCGATGCGACCCGCGTACCAGGCGGCAGGAATCATCGCGAGCGCCAGCACCACGAAGCCGAGCAAACCGACGCGCCAGCCGAAACCTTCATTGAGAAGCTGTCCGATCGGGGCCGACAGCAGCGCGCCGAGCGATCCGGCACCGGAGACGATGCCAAGCACCGTCGAGCGCACCGTCTCGGGCACCGCGCGGGCAGCGACCGACATCGCGATCGCGGCCGCCGTGCACGCCATCGAGGTACCGATCAGGACCCCACCGCCGATCATGATGCTGATGACGCCGTGCGCGCCCGCCATGAACGCAAGGCCCGCGATATAGAGCAGCGAACCAACCACCATGATCGGACGAAAGCCGTACCGTACCGTCATGGCGCCGGCGAGCGGCTGCAGGAAGCCCCAGGCGAGGTTCTGCACCGCCAGCGCCAGCGTGAAGTCGGAAACAGAAATCCGGATGTCGTGCGTCAGCGGCTGCATGAAGATGCCGAGGCTCTGGCGCAGGCCCATGCTCAGCGTGAGCATGATCGAGGCTCCGATCAGGATGGGCAGCGTGGGACGCAGGACTTGCAGCAAGGGCATTGTTTTTGTTCTCCCTATCGATGGCGGCGCAGCAAGGTCCACCTGCGATTCACGCATTTTTTAGTTACACAGACCTGTGTACCTTGGCTATAAGGGAGGGGTGCTGTCAAGCGAGTGAGATACGGAGCCAACGCATGGCTTCTCCGCACCAGAAACAGACGATGAAGGACCGCATCCTTCAGACCGCCGACCGGCTGTTCTACCTGAAGGGCATTCGCGCCATCGGCGTCGACACGATCTCCGCCGAGATCGGTATCAGCAAGCGCACCCTCTACAATCACTTTCCGTCTAAGGACGCGCTGATCGCGGCCTATCTCGAGCATCGCTTCGTGCAGCCGAAGCCGTCGGACAAGTCACCGCTCGAGCAGATCCTCGGCACCTTCGATGCGCTGGAGCGTCGTTTCGGCGCCAAGGATTTTCGCGGCTGCCCCTTCGTCAACGCGGTCGCCGAACTCGGCGGCGAAGACCAGTCGGTCAAGAAGATCGCCATCGCCTTCAAGGAAAGTCGGCGGCTGTGGTTTCGCGATCGATTGGTCGACCTAGGCGTTGCCGATCCGGAGGGGCTTGCGATCCAACTGCAATTGCTGGTCGATGGCTCGATCGCGCAGGATCTCGTCCGCGACGATCCCGCGATGGCGCGCGCGGCGAAAGATGCGGCGCGGGTGCTGCTGGAGAATGCCGGGGTGAAGGTCAGTAGCCCGGATGAAGCGAAAGCGTAATCCGGGGGCGGACGATGAGCGCACGTGCCCGTGGAGAGAACCCCTCACCCAAACGAGTACGTTGCTGGTACCGGAGCAGTCCTCTCCCACAAGGGGCGAGGGCGCATCAACCGGCACCTGCAAGGCAGGGACGAATTCTGTTCGAACGGCGATGGCGCGTCCTTTCCTTCTCCCCTTGTGGGAGAAGGTGGCGCGCATGCAATGCGCGACGGATGAGGGGTTCTCTCCGCGGGCACGCCGCATCCCGCGCGCTACGGAGCGGCTATGCCGCCGCTGAGACCACCCTGTTCCGGCCATCGTGCTTGGCACGGTAGAGCGCGTTGTCAGCGCGCTTGAGCACGTCGGAGACCGACTCGCCCTTGCGCTCCAGCGTGGTGAGACCGATCGAGATCGTGACCTCGATGCGGTTGGCGCCCTTGTTGATGGAGAAGGATTCACCGGCGATCGAGCGGCGCAGGCGTTCGGCGACCATGCTGGCGACGTGAAGGTCGGTTTCCGGCATAACGATCACGAATTCCTCGCCGCCATAGCGGCAGGCGAGATCAATGCCGCGGATC
The DNA here is from genome assembly GCF_059512365.1 of Bradyrhizobium sp. Ses1. Taxonomy (NCBI): domain Bacteria; kingdom Pseudomonadati; phylum Pseudomonadota; class Alphaproteobacteria; order Hyphomicrobiales; family Nitrobacteraceae; genus Bradyrhizobium; species Bradyrhizobium sp. Ses1. The sequence goes on along the minus strand of NZ_JCAMOQ010000008.1, from coordinate 142,683 downwards.
GATTTGCGGATCCGTGTCGCGAAGTCGCGCAGGACGTCGTCGCCGGCGTCATGACCATAGGTGTCGTTGATCGCCTTGAAGTAATCGATGTCGAGGATCATCAGCGCCAGCGGCTTGCCGCGGGCGGAGGCCTGTTCGGCGAGGGTCCCCAGATGGCTCTCCATGTAGCGGCGGTTATGCAGCCCGGTCAGCGCGTCCGTGATCGCCATCTCGATCGAGTTCTGCACATTGTCGCGCAGATGATCGGTATAGCGCCGGCGCCGAATTTGCGTGCGCGCCCGCGCCAACAGTTCGTTCTTGTCGATCGGGCGCAGCAGGTAATCGTTGACGCCGATCTCGAGCCCACGCAGCAGCCGCGCATTGTTGTCCGCATCCGAGATGGCGAGGATCGGCAATTGGCGGGTCCGCTCCAGCGAGCGCGCCTGGCTGCAAAGCCGCAGGCCGTCGTAATTGTCGAGGCTGAGCGAGACAATCAGCAGGTCGTAATTGCCCTCGGCGGCATTGAACAGCGCTTCCGCCGGGTTGGTCTCGACATCGACCGTATGCTCGGCCGACAGCATCGGTGCGAGCCGTTCGTAGGACGACGGCCGGTCGTCGACCAGAAGGATGCGGCCGCCAAGCCCCTTGTCGGCAATCGCGCTGCGTTCGGGCGCCTGCATGCCGATCTCGAGCGAGGTGATCGCGCGCATGCGCAATTCATCGGTCATCATCTTCAGTCGCGTCAGCGAGCGCACGCGTGCGATCAGCACGACGTCGGACACCGGTTTGGTCAGGAAGTCGTCTGCGCCGGCTTCCAACCCGCGCACGCGATCGGCGGGGCTGTCGAGCGCGGTGACGATGACGACCGGAATGAAGTGCGTGGCCGGGTTGGACTTGAGGCGGCGGCACACCTCGAAGCCATCCATGTCAGGCATCATGACGTCGAGCAGGATGATATCGCACTCGGCACGAGCGCAGATCTGCAGGGCCTCGGCGCCGTTGGAAGCGGTCAGCACGTCGAAATATTCGGCCGACAGTCGTGCTTCCAACAACTTGACGTTCGCGGGAACGTCATCGACCACGAGGATACGCGCAGACATCGAAACTCTACTCCCCTACCCGATAAAGCGTCGGACAGTCTCAATGAATTTGCCGACCGAAATTGGTTTGGACAAATAGGCCTCGCATCCGCCCTCGCGGATGCGTTCCTCATCGCCCTTCATCGCGAACGCGGTGACCGCGACCACCGGGATCTTGCGCAGATCGGGATCATCCTTGATCCAGCGCGTGACTTCGAGCCCGGAGACCTGCGGAAGCTGGATGTCCATCAGGATCAGGTCGGGATGCAGCTTGCGGACCAGATCGAGCGCTTCGAAGCCGTTGCTCGTGCCGGAGGTCTGATAACCGTGCGCCTCCAGCAGGTCGCGAAAGAGCTTCATATTGAGCTCGTTGTCCTCCACGATCAGGACGGTCTTGGCCATCCCGTCCCTCCAAAGCCGTAGGAAACAGTCCCTGATACGGTACGTTCGATACCGCGCTCGGGCGCGTCGAAATGTAAAATCAAACTAGCGCCAGATTCGCTCAAACTCGTTAAGCCCGACGCTATCTTGTGTGGCGTGGTTTCCACTTGCTTGAACAGGTCCGAAAGACTCGGGCATGATGCGTCTCATTAGAGAACATAAGTTAACGGAAAGGCAAACCGGCCGTTGAAAAAGCCTGTTCAAAATCCCCGCGAAGTAGCTGAAATCGTTGCGGTTCAGGCGCTGGGTTTCATCGCCGGCGACCCCGAAAGGCTGGGCCTGTTCCTGGCCGAGACGGGAATCGGCCCGGAGACGCTCCGCTCGGCCGCCTCCGATCCAAAGTTCCTTAGCTCGGTGCTCGATTTCGTGATGCGGGATGATGCGACCGTGCAGGCGTTTGCGAAGGCTTCCGAGCTGCACCCGACCAACATCGCCGCGGCCCACCAGGTCTTGAACGATCCCAAATGGGAACGCGACGTGCCGTGAGCGCTCCGCTCACGAGCAACGGCCCCCGCTGCTTCTGCCGGGATTGTCTCGGCGATCTCGACTTCAAGGCAAGGCGCTGCAGCCGTTGCGGCTCGCCGCGCCTGGTTCGCCATGACGCCCTCCCCCGGCTTGCGCTGGCGCATATCGATTGCGACGCCTTCTACGCCACGGTCGAGAAACGCGACAACCCCGATCTCGCCGACAAGCCCGTCATCATCGGCGGCGGCAAGCGCGGCGTGGTCTCGGCCGCCTGCTACGTCGCGCGGACTTTTGGCGTGCGCTCGGCCATGCCGATGTTCAAAGCACTTGAGCTTTGCCCGTCGGCAACCGTGATCCCGCCGGACATGGCGAAATATGTTCGCGTCGGCCGCGAGGTGCGCCACGCGATGCAGGCGCTGACGCCCCTGGTCGAGCCGTTGTCGATCGACGAGGCCTTCCTCGATCTCTCCGGTACTGAGCGCGTCCATGGCATGATCCCGGCGAAAGTGCTTGCGGGCTTTGCCCGCGACGTCGAGCGCAATATCGGCATCACGGTGTCGGTCGGGCTGTCCTGCAACAAGTTCCTGGCCAAGATCGCGTCCGACCTCGACAAGCCGCGTGGCTTCGCCACGCTCGACCAGGACGAAGCGCGCGAGATGCTCGCGGACAAGCCGGTCGGATTCATCTTCGGCGTCGGCCCTGCGACCCAGGAAAGGCTGATCCATCGCGGCTTTCGCACCATCGCCGACCTGCAGCGCGCGGACGAGAACGAGCTGATGAAGCAGTTCGCCAGCGAAGGCCGAAGGCTATGGCGACTTGCGCGCGGCATCGACGACCGCCGCGTGGTAGCCGATCGCGGCGCCAAGACGATCTCGAGCGAGACCACGTTCGAGAACGACATCCGCGATTTCGTCACGCTGGAAAGGCTGCTGTGGAGATTGTCCGAGAAGGTCTCGGCGCGGCTGAAGAACAGCGAGCTTGCAGGTTCCACCATCACCTTGAAGCTGAAGACCGCCGATTTCCGACCGCGCACCCGCTCGCAATCGATCGCGGCGCCCACCCAGCTCGCCGGAAAGATCTTTGCGGTGTCGCGCGAGATGCTGGCGAAGGAGATCGACGGCACCGCCTTCCGCCTGATGGGCGTCGGCGTCAGCTCGCTGCGGCCGGGATCGGCGGCCGACGACACCGACATGCTCGACCGACGCTCCGCCCATGCCGAGCGCGCAATGGATGACTTGCGCAAGAAGTTCGGAAACGCGGCGGTGATTAGGGGGATTTCTTACAAGGGGCCGGCGAAGGCTGAATAGGCCTCCATCGTCATGGCCGGGCTTGTCCCGGCCATCCACGCCTTCGCGGTGGCGGCAAGAACGTGGATGCCCGGGACAAGCCCGGGCATGACGGCAGAGTACGCCGCGAATAATACCTCACTTACACGGCTTCGAGTCCTTGACGTCGAACTTGCCCATCGCGCCTGATATCACGAAGTCATTGTAATCCAGCACCAGCGCACGGGAGACGCCGTTCTCATAGAGCTCGAACGACATCGCGTAGACCGGCGTCTGCTCGCCATCAACGGCCTTGGCGTCCCGGTCATAGTAGCTCACCGTCACCGGCCAGCGGGTCATCGCTTTCATCGCATCGTTCGTGCTCGAAGCATCGGGCGACGCCGGCGCGCGCTCGGCGGGGATCGGCTGTCCGATTACCGAAAGCGTGTTGTAGACCTTTTCGCCATTGTCGGAGCCGTCATAGACCGTGAGCTCGAGCACGCTCTTGCCCTCGCGCGCAGCAGTGATGATGTGCTGGATCTGCTCGGTCGGAAATACGACTTTGCCGTCGAGCTGAAAGGTCTTCGCCACCGGCTGCTTCAGCTTGACCGTGATGTGGTCGCCCACCCGCTCCGCCACACCATCCACCGGCGCGGAATCGCCGTCGTTCATCCGCGTATCGATCTTGAACCGGTAGCTCTTGCCGGCGGCATCCTCCCAGGACGAAGAGCGCAGGTCGGAGAGCGTAACCTTGCCCTCGCCGCTGTCGAGCTCCGATACCTGGCGGAATTCGGATGTGTAGCCCTCGCAGGTGCTGCCGGAGAAATTGTAGAGGATGCGCCCGCGCACGCCGCTGATCGCGTTGGAACCACGCGACTTCACGAGATTGAGCTCGTAGAGCGCCTGATGCGACAGAAACGGCACCGTTCCGGCCGTCGCCGCTCCGTTGGTGAATCCCGATCCTGCGGCTACGGCAATAGTCATCGCCAAAACGCGCGGCGGAATCCGGAACAGGCGGGCCATGTATATCCCTTTAGGAAACGGGCGATTCGTCACAATAGTGACGGCTCTATTGCGCCGCAACTGGGGCAGTTTCACAAAAAGGTAACGCCAAGGACGCGAGTGACGCGTTTTCAGCATATTTCACCGCGGTTTACGCAGCAAAGCGCCGTCCTTGACCGATCCGCGGCCGACTTGAAAGCGGCGGCGCGATGCGCGAAACAGTGCGCCCTGATTGTCACTGAACCGGGGACGGAAAACATGGCAGGTACGGTCGAACAGAAACTGGCGGCACAGGGCATTACCCTGCCCGAGCCCGCTGCTCCCGTGGCGAACTATGTCGGCTTCGTCCGGACCGGCAACCTGCTGTTCGTCTCCGGCCAGCTTTGCTTCGATGGCCAGGGCAAGCTGATCGCCAAGGGCAAGCTCGGCGCCGGCGTCACCCTCGAGCAGGGTCAGGCCGCCGCCCGCGGCTGCGCGATCAACCTGTTTGCGCAGATCAAGGCCGCGCTCGGCGACCTCGACAAGGTCGCGCGCGTGGTGCGGCTCGGCGGCTTCATCAATTCGACACCCGACTTCCTGGACGCACCGAAGGTGCTGAACGGCGCCTCAGACCTGATGGTGGCCGCCTTCGGCGACAAGGGCCGGCACGCCCGCACCACCGTTGGCGTCGCTTCGCTGCCGGCGGACGCCGCTGTGGAAGTCGAAGGATTGTTCGAGGTCATCTGAGCGATGCGGGCCCCCGACTGGCTGACGGCACGGCCGGTCGCCCATCGCGGCCTGCATGATGCCGCGCGCGGCATCATCGAGAACATGCCGGCGGCGGCAGAGGCGGCCATCGCGGGCAATTTCACCATCGAGTGCGATATCCAGCTTACCGCCGACGGCGAGGCCATGGTGCATCACGACGATGCGCTTGGCCGGCTCACCGACGGCGCGGGCCTCCTGCTCACCAAGACGGCGACCGAACTGAAGACCGTCAGGTTCAAGGACACCGCGGAGCGCATGATGTCGCTCGGCGACCTCTGCGCGCTGGTTGCCGGCCGCGTGCCGCTCCTGGTCGAGGTGAAGAGCCATTTCGATGGCGACCGCAAATTGGTGAAGCGGATGGCCGAGGTGCTGAGCAGCTATGCCGGCCCCGTGGTCGGCATGTCCTTTGATCCGGACCAGGTGCTGGCGCTGCGCGAGATCATGCCAAGACTTCATCGTGGCATCACCGCCCAGCGCAATTATGACGACGGGTATTGGGCCAAGCTCACGCCGGCACAGCGCGACAGCATGCTGTACCTGCGCCACGGCTTTCGCACCGAGCCGCATTTCGTCGCCTTTTGGGTCGAGCAGTTGCCGGCGCCCGCTCCCTGGATCGCCCGAAACCTGTTCGGCTGCCCGCTTCTGGCCTGGACCGTGCGCACGGCGGAGCAGCGCGCGAAAGCGGCACGCTATGCCGACCAGATGATCTTCGAAGGTTTCATGCCGGGAACCTGAGATGTGGCTGGCGGCCTTGAAGTCGGCATTGCGATGCACGATCTTTCCAAGGCGCAGGTCACCATGGGCGATGGCCGCTCGCACAGGGGACCGGTTCAAATTCTCAATGGCCTCATCTGAAATCACCCTCGAAGCCGTTCCGTCCGTCAGCGACATCAAGGCTGCCGATTGGGACGCTTGTGCCAATCCGACGGTCGATCCCACCTCGCTCGACGCCCTCGACACGCTGGCTTTACCCAGTTCCGGGGGTCTTGCGTGCATCCATGCAAGACCTTCCTATAACCCATTCGTTTCACATGCCTTTTTTGCAGCGTTGGAGGCCTCTGGCTCGGCCGTTGCGCGGACCGGCTGGGGGCCGCGGCATCTGCTGGCCAGGCTGGATGGCGAGATCGCCGGGATCGTCCCCTGCTATCTCAAGTCCCACTCGCAGGGCGAATACGTTTTCGATCGCGGCTGGGCGGACGCCTATGAGCGCGCCGGCGGCCGGTATTATCCGAAGCTCCAGGTGTCGGTCCCCTTCACGCCGGCCACCGGGCCCCGCCTCCTGCTTCGCAACGGCATCCCCCGTGAGCAGATCAGGTCGGCGCTTGCCCATGGCCTGATGGCGCTGTGCGAGGCCACCGAGGCCTCCTCCGTGCACGTGACCTTCGCAGGCGAGGACGAAGCAAAGTTTCTGGGCGGACATGGTTTCCTGCAGCGGACCGACCAGCAGTTCCACTGGCACAACGCCGGCTTCAAGAGCTTCGACGATTTCCTCGCCACGCTGAATTCGCGCCACCGCAAGGCGATCAAGCGCGAGCGGCGCGAGGCGCTTGCGGCTGGTGTGACGATCCACTGGCTAACTGGCGAGGAGATCACCGAGGATGCGTGGGACGCGTTCTTCGACTTCTACATGGAGACCGGCTCGCGCAAATGGGGCCGGCCGTACCTGAACCGGAAATTCTTCTCGCTGATCGGCCAGAGCATGGCCAAGGACGTGCTGCTGGTGATGGCCAAGCGCAATGGACGCTGGATTGCGGGCGCCATCAACTTCATCGGTTCGGACACGCTGTTCGGCCGCAACTGGGGCGCGATGGAGCACCATCCGTTCCTGCATTTCGAGGTCTGCTACTATCAGGCGATCGACTTCGCCATCCAGAACGGATTGAAGGTGGTCGAGGCCGGCGCGCAAGGCGAGCACAAGCTCGCACGCGGATATTTGCCGCAGACGACCTATTCCGCCCACTATATCGCGGACCCAGGTCTGCGCCGGGCGATCGCCGATTACCTCAAGCGCGAGCGCGCCTATGTCGCCGAGGTCGGCCGTGAGCTCACTGACGCTGGCCCGTTCCGCAAGGGCGGCGACGAGGCTTGAGCTTTCTGCTAGGACCCGAGAACTTCAGACTGATGTGAGGAACCGCCATGCCCGCCTATGACCCCCAAAATCCCTTCGCAAAGATCCTGCGCGGCGAATTCCCCTGCTACAAGGTCTACGAAAATGAGTACGTGCTGGCCTTCCTCGACATCATGCCGCGCTCGCCCGGCCATACGCTCGTGATCCCGAAGGCCCCCGCCCGCAACATCCTCGACATCTCGCCCGACGATTACGCCCATGTCGCGCGCGCCGCCCACAAGATCGCCGCAGCGGCGATGAAAGCCTTTCAGGCCGACGGCATCACCGTGCAGCAGTTCAACGAGCCAGCCGGCGGCCAGGTCGTCTTCCACCTCCACATGCATGTGATGCCGCGCCAGGACGGCGTCGCGCTGTTGCCGCCTGCAAGCCGCAAGGAGGATGCGAAGGTGCTGGAGGACAATGCGACCAAGCTGATCGCCGCGCTGGGGTAACGGCTCTCTCCACTCGTCATTCCGGGATGCGCCGTCAGGCGCAGGCCCGGAATCCATTGGACCACATGCGCTGCGGCGAAATGGATTCCGGGCTCGCGCTGCGCGCGCCCCGGAATGACGACCGGGACGAGAAAATCACTCCGTCTCGAAATCGCCGGGCTGTGGCGGCGCGAGCGGCGTGAACTCGCAGCGGTCGGGCTTGACGTCGAGCAGCGGCGTCTCGTCGAGACAGTCCAATCCGCGCACCAGGATGACGTTGCCCTCGACGCCGACCAGCTTCACGATCGAGGTCGCGATCGGGTTCGGTCGCACCGGGGAGCGAAGCGAGAAGGCGCCGCGGGTCTTGCCGTTGCTCTTCGGGCTCTGCAGCACGAGGTCGCGGCGCGACTGGTGCAGCCAGTAGAGCACTTCGAGATTTTCGTAGAAATCGACGCCCTTGATGGCGGGCACCCAGGGCTCGAAAATCTCCAGACGACAGACGGGCCCGTCCTGGCGGCCTTGGCGCGGCGTCGTCAGCCGCGAGGTCCAGGGCGTGCGGATGCGGCCGATGAAGATCAGGCCGGCGTCCTGCGTCGGCGGCATCTCGACGGCGACTTCGCCCGGGCGTATCTCACCTTCTCGAACCATGTCTCAATCCACAGATAGCTGCTTGCCGATCGACAGTAACGCATTGCGCGGCGGCTGCAATCAGCCGAGCCACCATTGGCCGCCGACCAGGATTACTTCGCCGACTGCAACGCCTGCGAAGATCGACCTCCGCGACAGTATGAACGCGGCAAAGCCTGCGGCCACGGCGCCATAGCGCAACAGGGCCGGAACGCTTGCGAGCGCGCCGGGCGGCTGCACCACGATCTGCGCGATGACGCCGGCAAGAATTGCGGTCGCGACCGCCCTCACCCACACAAGAAGCTCCGAGCCCTCGTCGAGCCCGCCGCCGAACCACAGGCCCAGCATCCGCCAGATCTGGTTCGGGATCACGCCGGCCACGAACAAGACCACGAGCGCGTGCCAGTCGCCGATGAAGGTGCTCATGCGATCGCCTTTGCCCTTGCCCGGTGCACGCCATAGGCGATCGTGCCGGCGACGACGCCACTGACCAGGATGTCGAGGCCGCTGTTGAGCAGCGTCGCCAATGGATACAGTGCCAGTCCGAGCGCGAGCGCGATGCCGTCGGCCAGCTCGCGGCAATTGCGCGCGGTCGAGAACAGGAACGCCAGGGGCGTCAGCATCAGGATCGCCGCGGCGAAAAGCTGCGAAAGATTGGCCGCCAGCAAATAGCCGATCGTGTTGGCCACCACGGAGAGAAAGACCAATCCGCAGCCGAGCCCATGAATGAAGGCGATGCGGCGCTCCCGCGGCACCTGTGGCAGAAAGCGATGGCATTCGACCCACAGCGTCACCGCGGTGAGATGCGCCACCAGGATCAGGTGCCGCCGTTTTGTCTTTGGCGTCCGCATCATTGGCAAGACTGACACCACCATCGGAAACAGGCGGATGGCGCTGACGCTCACCGCAATCGCCGACTGCAGGATGGTCGCGCCGGAGCCCAGCGTCGACACCAGGATGATCTGCGCCGGTCCAGCCCAGACAAACACCGTGCTCGCGAGCGTCCAGGCCAGCGAGAAATGCGTGTCATGCGCCAGCGCCCCGATGCCGAGATAGGTCGCGAACAGCACCAGCGCCAGGATGGTCGAGCCGACCGACCGCACGCCCCAGAAGAAGGCGCGGAACGAGCTGTGCCATTGCGGAGAATCAAGCGGAGGAAGCGCCACGGAGGACCGGAGAGAGGTTTGAGTTGAGCGGCATAGGGCTGATGAAGCCGGGCCACGTCAAGCAAGCGGGTATCAGGGCTGGCATGCAGCCGCGCCCCAACATCATTGCGAGCCACCGGGTCGGCGCGTAGCGCCGCCCGATGACAGGCTCCGCGAAGCAATCCATGCCGCCGCTTGCGGAGAGATGGATTGCTTCGTCGCTTTCGCTCCTCGCAATGACGAATCTTGCCCGCTCACACCCTGTTCCGTAACACAAAACAGGCGCCGCCGGCTTTGCGGATGCGGTTACAGAGATTGTCGGCCTCGGGCCGCGTGTCGGCGCCGATGCGCACCTGATAGAAGGTGGCGGTCCCGCGCGTGCGCAGGGGTGCGCTGAACAGGCTCGGGTCCTGATCACCGATCACGGCGCTCAGGCTCTTCATCGCGCGCGCATACATCGCGAGCGCCTTGTCGCGGTTGAAGCCAGCGGCAAGCTGAACGCCCCAGACCTTTGCCGCGGCGAGCGTAACGTGCTGTTCAAGGCCGGCAACGAACGGGTTCGGCGCGCGCTTCAAGAGCGCCATCAATTCGCGGCAGCTCGAGGTCTGCGGGCGTGTGGGCACCTTGCCATTGCGGGCGGCGGACGCCCATTCGTCGACGCTGGAGCCGGTGATCGCGTATACATAGTTGCGCGTTTCCTGCGGCATATAGCCGGTGCCAGCGAGCCAGTCCTGCACGCGGCGCGGACCGGCATTGTAGGCTGCGGCGGCAAGGCCGAGATTGCCGAACTGGCTGCGAAGCTCGCTGAGGAATTCGGCCGACTTCGGCAGCGCCTGCACGGGATTGAAGGGATCGAGCAGGCCGCGCTCGTTCGCCGTTCCCGGCATGAACTGCGCGATGCCCTGCGCGCGCTGGCCGTTCCGCGTGATCGGACCCACCGCATCGGGTTGAAACCGGCTCTCCTGCCAGATCACGCGGGCAAAGAATTCGAGCGGCAGATCGTTCGCCCGTGCAGCAGATTCGATCATCAGGCACATCGCCTCCCGCGCCTCGCTCTCGCGCGCGGTCTCAGACTTTTCCGGGGGTTGCGCGAGTTCCTCGACGCTCGGATGCACGACGCGGCTGTCAGGCTCCTCGGCCGCCGCCGGTACGAGCCACAGCAAGATCGCGAAAGCGGCACTGAAATGCGGGATTATTCGCATCATCTCAGACCTGACAAATCAGTCCTTGACTTAGGCGGCGGGCCAACTAGCAAACTTGGGCATTATCAACGCCCCAAGGCCGAAATGCGCACAATCTATTTTGATCTCGACGGCACGCTGACCAACCCCAAGCCCGGGATCACCCGCTCGATCCAATATGCCCTCGAGCGACTGGGCCAGGCGGTCCCAAGCGAAGACGAATTGACCTGGTGCATCGGCCCTCCCCTGCACGCGAGCTTGAAGAAACTGGTCGGCAGCGATGCGCTCGCAGATCGGGCGTTGACACTTTATCGCGAGCGGTTCGCCGATATCGGCCTGTTCGAGAACGAGACCTATCACGGCATCCAGGAGACGCTGTCCGCGCTGGCCGCCTCGCATCCGCGCATGTTCATCGCCACCAGCAAGCCCGCGGTCTATGCCGAGCGGATCATCGACCATTTCGGCCTGCGTCCCTATTTCGAACAGGTGTTCGGCTCGGAGCTCGACGGCACGCGCACCGACAAGACCGAGCTGCTGCGGCATGCGCTCGATACGGCGAAGGTGGATCCGACGCAGGCGATCATGATCGGCGACCGCAGCCACGATATCGTCGGCGCGCGGAGCAACGGCATGACGGCCATCGGCGTCCTCTACGGCTATGGCAGCGAAGAGGAGCTGAAGGGCGCCGGCGCACATCATATCTGCGCGACCCATCCGAATTTGCTCGACCATTGCCTGTCGCTTCCGGCTTGATCACTCGGAGCACACGAGATGACAACAACGTCCGACCAGCAGCTCGACTTCGCACCCGACGACGATGCGCCGATCGGCTACATGAAACGCACGCGCGACTACTATGCGGCCATCGGCTACACGACGCCCTACCGCTGGGCGCATTACACCAGCGCGCCGTTCCAGCCGCTGCGCAAGTCGCTCGCCGAATCCCGCGTCACCATCATCACCACGGCGGCGCCGTTCGATCCCGCCAAGGGCGATCAGGGACCGGGGGCGAAATATAACGGCGGCGCCAAGTTTTATCAGGTCTATGACGGCGACACATCGAAGCAGCACGATCTGCGCATTTCCCATATCGCCTATGACCGCGTGCACAGCTCGGCCGAGGACAGCGGCACCTGGTTCCCGCTGCCGCAATTGCGGCGGCTGGCGCAGGAAGGACGGATCGGCGAGATCGCGCCGCGCTTCTTCGGCGCGCCCACCAACCGCAGCCACCGCGTCACCATCGAGACCGATGCGCCGGACATCCTGGCGCGCTGCCGCGCTGATGGCGTCGATGCCGCGGTGCTTGTGCCGAACTGCCCGGTGTGCCACCAGACCGTCAGCCTGGTGGCACGGCATCTCGAAGCGAACGGCATTTCGACCGTCGTGATGGGCTGCGCGAAGGATATCGTCGAGCACGCCGCCGTGCCGCGCTTCCTGTTCAGCGATTTCCCGCTCGGCAATTCAGCCGGCAAGCCGCAGGACCCGGCTTCGCAGGCATTCACGTTCGAGCTCGCGCTGCGTGTGCTTGAGTCCGCGCCGGGACCGCAGACGACGGTGCAATCGCCGCTGCGCTGGAGCGCCGATCCTTCCTGGAAGCGCGACTACAGCAACGCCGACGCGCTGAGCGCCGAAGAGCTTGCCCGGCTCCGCCGCGAGTTCGACGCGCAGAAGGAAATCGCGAAGGGTATTCGCGAGAGCGCGGCGTAATCCGAAATAAAAAGGCCGGCTTGTGGCCGGCCTTTTCAAAATCGATCAGAACACCGTCAGACTTTCACCAGCGGTCCGCGCGCCGGCCCCTTCGAGCCACCACCGCCATTGGGACCGCCCGGCTTCGGCTTGCGCTTGCGAGCGCCGGGGAGCTTCTCCGGCTTCGGGGTGACCGGCCCCTCGACAAACTCGAAGCCGATCTTGTCTTTGCCGGTCGCCTCGTCCTTGACCAGGATGACGCGCACGTGGCCGCCGCCCTTGAGATGACCGAACAGCACTTCATCGGCCAGCGGCTTCTTGATGTGCTCCTGGATCACCCGCGCCATCGGGCGGGCACCCATCTGCTCATCATAGCCGTTCTCGATCAGCCAAGCCTTTGCGGGCTCGGACAGTTCGATGGTGACGTCGCGGTCCGCAAGCTGCGCCTCGAGTTGAAGCACGAACTTCTCGACCACCATGCCGATCACGTCGGCATTAAGATGCGCAAAGGAGACGATCGCATCCAGCCGGTTGCGGAATTCCGGCGCGAACTGGCGATTGATCGCCTCGTGGTCGTCGCCTTCCCGCTTGCTGCGGGTGAAGCCGAAGGCCTGCCTGGCGAGATCCGCCGCGCCGGCATTCGTGGTCATGATCAGGATCACGTTGCGGAAGTTGACCTGCTTGCCGTTATGGTCGGTCAGCCTGCCGTGATCCATGATCTGCAGCAACACGTTGTAGAGATCCGGATGCGCCTTCTCGATTTCGTCGAGCAGCACCACGCAATGCGGATGCTGGTCCACGCCGTCGGTCAACAGGCCGCCCTGGTCGAAGCCGACATAGCCGGGAGGTGCACCGATCAGGCGCGACACCGTATGCCGCTCCATGTATTCGGACATGTCGAAACGCAGCAGCTCGACGCCCAGCGATGCCGCGAGCTGTTTTGCCACCTCGGTCTTGCCGACGCCGGTCGGGCCCGAGAACAGGTAGCAGCCAATCGGCTTTTCTGGTTCGCGCAAGCCGGCACGCGCCAGCTTGATCGAGGCCGATAGCGACTCGATCGCCTTGTCCTGACCGAACACCACGCGCTTCAGGGTCTGCTCAAGGTGCTTCAGCACCTCGGCATCGTCCTTCGACACGCTCTTGGGCGGAATCCGCGCCATGGTCGCGATCGTGGTCTCGATCTCCTTGATGCCGATCGTCTTCTTGCGCTTGTTCTCGGCAACCAGCATCTGCGCTGCACCGGACTCGTCGATCACGTCGATCGCCTTGTCAGGCAATTTGCGATCGTGGATGTACCGCGACGAAAGCTGCACCGCCGCCTCGATCGCCTCATTGGTGTATTTCAGCCGATGGTAATCCTCGAAATAGGGTTTGAGGCCCTTGAGGATCGCAATCGCATCTTCCACCGTCGGCTCGTTGACGTCGATCTTCTGGAACCGGCGCACCAGGGCGCGGTCCTTCTCGAAATGCTGGCGGTATTCCTTGTAGGTCGTCGAGCCCATGCAGCGGATGGTGCCCGAAGCCAACGCGGGCTTGAGCAGGTTGGACGCATCCATCGCGCCGCCCGACGTGGCGCCGGCGCCGATCACGGTATGGATTTCGTCGATGAACAGGATCGCGTTCGGGTGCGCCTCGAGTTCCTTCAGCACCTGCTTCAGGCGCTCCTCGAAATCACCGCGATAGCGCGTACCGGCAAGCAGCGTTCCCATGTCCAGCGAGAACACGGTGGCCGCGGCCAGCACTTCCGGCACTTCGCTGTCGACGATGCGCTTGGCCAGTCCCTCCGCGATCGCGGTCTTGCCGACGCCGGCTTCGCCGACGAACAGCGGATTGTTCTTCTGCCGGCGGCACAGCACCTGGATCGCGCGGCTGATCTCGGCATTGCGCCCGATCACCGGATCGATCTTGCCGTCACGCGCCTTCTTGTTGAGGTTGACGCAATAGGTCTCGAGCGCCTCGCCCTTCTTCTTGGCGTCCTCATTGCCCTTGGCCTCGGTCTCCTCGTCGACGCCGCGCACCGGCCGCGCCTCGGAGACGCCCGGCCGCTTGGCGATGCCGTGGCTGATGTAGTTGACCGCGTCGTAGCGCGTCATGTCCTGCTCTTGCAGGAAATAGGCAGCGTGGCTTTCGCGTTCGGCGAAGATCGCGATCAGCACATTGGCGCCGGTCACTTCTTCGCGACCCGAGGACTGCACATGGATCACCGCGCGCTGGATCACGCGCTGGAAACCGGCGGTCGGCTTCGCGTCATCGGCGCCATCAGTCACAAGGTTTTCGAATTCGGTCTCAAGATAGTTGACGAGACTGGTCCTGAGCTTGTCGAGATCAACGCTGCAGGCCCGCATCACCGCGGCCGCATCCGAGTCATCGATCAGCGACAGCAGAAGGTGTTCAAGCGTCGCGTATTGATGGTGACGCTCGTTTGCAATCGCCAATGCACGATGCAGGGATTGTTCAAGGCTTTGGGAAAAAGTAGGCATTCGCTTCCTCTGTGGCCCCCGGCCATCATGATCGCCATTGCCCGGTCAGGCAACAACAACCTTCGTCATCCCCTGTCATATAGTCACGCACGATCGTGGCGAAAGCCCGGCTTCGCGCAGCGGTCAGCCAATCGAGCAAAGGCGCCGCGACCGAGAGCCACATCCCTCCAGTCAGCGGGAACACCATCCGCTTCCATCGGGCAAAGCGCTTCCATCAGGCGAATTAAATGCAAGACCCGTTCCGCTTCGTGGCGGGTCTGCTCGACGTTGGGCCCGCGTTACTTCTTTTCCATCACACATTGCAGCGGATGCTGGTGCTTCCGCGCAAAATCCATCACCTGGGTCACCTTGGTCTCGGCGATCTCATAGGTGAAAACCCCGCACTCCCCGATGCCATGGTGGTGGACGTGTAGCATGATCTTGGTCGCCGCTTCCGCGTCCTTGTTGAAGAACTTCTCTAAGACATGAACGACGAACTCCATCGGAGTGTAGTCATCGTTCAAGATCAGGACGCGGTACAAATTCGGGCGCTTGGTCTTCGGCTTGACCTTGGTAATGACCGAAGTGGACGGACCTCCGGTGGCCCCCCCACTACGGCCCTCATCGTTGCTCATCCGGGGCGCTGATGGCGCGGCAAGCGCCGATATGGGCGAATTGGTTGCAAAAACTGTCTGCGACATGGCTCAGGCGTTCGACATCCCCAAAGGAAACACGCAACGCACTTGGAGGTTGCGCAACGCCGAAAACAGTCGTCACGGAACTTCCAGCACGCTCGAGAGATCGCCGTTTCCCGGTCCGATCCTTTGCTGGGTCGGCAAAAGGCAATATGGGCCCGGCTTTGTCCCGCTGCAAGCACAGATGCGTGGCTCACACGGGGCCGGCCGGCCCGACTCCCGGGTCTCGACGCTCGTGCGAAGGTTAATCGTTTCTGGCGGGTTTGACAAAGGAAGCCGACTACTCGTTTAGCGACCATTGACAATAGGTCCGCTTTCGTCCCCGTCGTTCGGCTTTTGCCTTGGCTTTGACCCGTTTTTATGAGGACCGGTTTACCACCTATTTAGCGGCGCACTGAGAAATGGCGGCACCAACCAGATTGCGGTGAACGCCATGTCCGTTACAGCCATTTTCGACCGCCTTCGTACAGCGGCCCGCCGGTTCGCCGGCGCGGATCAAGGGAATATAGCGGTAATTTTTGCCTTGGCTGCGGTTCCGATCATCACCCTCGTCGGTGCCGCGATCGACTATTCCCGCGCCAACAGCGCCCGCTCCTCGATGCAGGCGGCGCTCGACTCGACGGCGCTGATGGTGGCGAAAGATCTGACCGACGGCAGGATATCGACCTCGGACGTCACCACGACGGCGCGGAAATATTTCGCCGCGCTCTACACAAACCCCGATGCCCAATCGGTGACGATCAACGCGAGTTATACGCAGAATACCGGAAACGGCTCGACCATCAAGGTCGATGGCTCCGGCAGCGTGAATACCGAATTCTTGAAGTTCGCGAGCCTTGACACTCTCGGCTTCAACCTCAGCTCCACCTCTCTGTGGGGCACGGTTCGGATGCGGGTTGCGCTGGTACTCGACGTGACCGGTTCGATGCAGTACGACGGCAAGATGGCCGCCCTGAAGCCTGCCGCAAAGGCCCTGATCGATCAGCTCGCTGCGCTCGCAAAGAATCCAGGCGATGTCTACATCTCGCTCGTTCCGTTCGCCAAGGAGGTCAACGCCGGTCCCGGCAACTACAATCAACCCTGGATCAACTGGAGCGAGTGGGATGCGGTCAATGGGACCTGCAGCAACACCTCCTATAAGAACAGCAGCAGTTGCACCGCCGCCGGCAAGACCTGGAAGACGAACAATCACACCACCTGGAACGGCTGCGTGACGGATCGCGACCAGGAATACGATACGCTGAATACCACACCAACCATCAACACTTCTCTCCCGTCCACTCGGTTCTACGCCGATCAGTATGACGCATGCCCGCCCCAACTGATGCCACTCACCTATGATTTTGCCGCCCTGAAGAACAAGGTCGATTCCCTCGTACCCAATGGCGGCACCAATCAGCCGATCGGAATCGCGTGGGGATGGCAGTCCCTCACCCAAGGCGCGCCGCTCAATGCACCCGCCGAGGATCCCAACTACACCTATCAGAAGGTCCTGATCGTGATGTCCGACGGTCTGAACACCCAGGACCGCTGGCCATCATACGGAAACGGCCAAGTCCAATTTAATGGCCAGATCGACGCCCGCCAGCGCATTCAGTGCGACAACATCAAGGGTCAGGGCATCACCATCTATACGATGCACGTGAATACCAGTGGTGATCCAACATCCCAAATTCTGAAGTACTGTGCCAGCAGCTCAGACAAATTCTCAACCGTGACGTCCTCAACCCAGATCATGACGGCCTTCACTTCGATCGGGAACTCGCTGTCCAAGCTGCGTGTCGCGCGGTAGCTACCGTCCCCTCGACGAACAGAAAAGCCCGGCCAAAGGCCGGGCTTTTCGTTTGGAAACTAAGGCAGCGCCGATTAATGCGTCGGGTTGAATCTAGCGACCAGGCCCTCGAACGGCTTGAAAGTCTGCTTGGCGCAGTCGCTGTAGAGGCCGGCGATCTTCTGCGATTCGGCAACGAAGGTCTCGTAGGCCGAGCGGGCATACTCGGTCTGGGCTTCCAGCGCTTTCTCGAGCGACTTCACGCCGGACAGCTTTTCCACAAACGACTTGGTGTCCTCGAACGACTTCTTCGCGTAGTCGCCATAGGCGGTCGCGATCGCCTGGACGCCGCTCTGCAGATTGTTCGCCGAAGCTGTGATCGTCTCAATCTGCTCTTTTCCGTAGTTCTGAATGTCTTCAACCTTGACCATTGGAATCCTTTCCCAAGACTTTTTGCGCAAACCCATTGTCGGCACGGAGCCGACTCCCCGAACGCGCCGTCAAACTAGTGCGGCGCACAATCAAGTCAAGCGATATTGTGCATTGCACAAATTGTTCGAATTTGCCGAAAACCCCGGGTCTTTACGCAACGCTTAATTAAGCTTTTGGAAACTCGGCAGGCCTAACCTTGATTCCCAACGGGTTCATCTTCCCACAGGCAGCCTGAAAACTGTTTGTGAACAGCATCTTAGCCAGAACAGCGACCCTGGCCGGCCGATGCAACCGGAGCCTCGTTTCCGGAAGCCATCGTCGAACAGGGTGATGTCAGCGGGCCGGCGGGCACAATTTTGCCCCACGGGCCGGTGATCAAGATAGAAATTGGGACGGGGAAGTAAATGCTTCGTACAACCTTCGCTTCCTCGCGTGTCTTGCGAGTTGGCGTTCTCGGGCTCATCACCTTCACCACAGCGATCCTGATCTCCAGCGAGAGCGCCGAGGCGCGTCGCTCTCGCCACCGCCATCACGTGCGCTCTCATCAGGTGGATCGCGACAGCTATAGCCCCCAATTCTCCTCCATCATCGTCGACGGCAATTCCGGCTCGGTGCTGGCATCCAACAATCCCGATGGTCTTCGTCACCCGGCCTCGCTGACCAAGATCATGACGCTTTATCTGCTGTTCGAGCGCCTCGAAGCCGGCAGGATGAAGCTGGATACGGAAATGCAGGTATCGGAGCACGCTTCGGAGCAGTCTCCTACCAAGCTTGGCCTCCGGCCCGGCCAGACCATCAGGGTCGAAGACGCCATCAAGGGCCTGGTGACGCGTTCCGCCAATGACGCCGCCGTCGTGATCGCCGAAGCCATTGGCGGCGATGAGGATGATTTCGCCAAGATGATGACGCGGAAGGCCCGTTCGCTCGGCATGAGCAAGACGGTCTACCGCAACGCATCAGGCCTGCCCAATGATGAGCAGGTGACGACCGCGCGCGACCAAGCCACCCTCGGCCGCGCGATCCAGGATCGGTTTCCGCGCTACTATCGGTATTTCTCGACCACCGTGTTCAATTATCGGGGACAGTCGATCCGCAATCACAACCACCTGCTCGGCAAGGTGGAGGGCATCGACGGCATCAAGACCGGCTACACCCGCGCCTCCGGCTTCAATCTCGTCAGTTCGATGCGCCGCGGCAACCGCCATCTGATCGGCGTGGTGTTGGGTGGCCGCAGCGGCGGCTCGCGCGACGCCATCATGCGCAGCCTGCTCGCCGAGAACCTCGAGAAGGGCGCAACGATCCGCACCGCCGCCGCCATCACCGAGAAGAACGTCGCGGATGGCAATACCAATATCGCGGAAGCTGATACGCCGTCGCGCGGCAACGACCAGCCGGCGCAGGTCACTTCCGGCGCCGCCGCCTCCGCTGAGCCCGCAATGGCAGCGCTCACGCCGGCGGCCCCGCGCCCGGCCGCAAAGGCATCGCTGATGGCCGCAGCGGCCGCCGCCCTTCCCCCGCCGCCAGCGAAGATTGAGCCAGCGGCGAGGCCGGAGCCCAAGTCGGAACCCGCGCCCCTGACCAACGGCGTGATCCAGAGCCAGCCGATGGCCATCATCCCGGGCTCGGCCGAGCCGATGAAGCCGGTCAAGGTGAAGACGGTTCAGGTCAAGGCCGGCGGCACCAAGCTCGCCTCCGCCGCGCCATCCCAGCCGGCACCTCCGGTCACCAATGCGATCCCACCCCGTCCGGAAGTCGCCGAGACCTCCAGCGCCGTCGTGGCAAGCGCCGACGTCGCCAAGACCGACGCCGCAAGGTCCGCAGCCAGAGCCGAAATGCCGCCGCAGCCTGCCGGGTTCGGCACCGGCAATGGCATCCTCGGGGTGTTGCCCGCGTCGAGCCTGCAGCAGCCCACCTCCTCGCCGCAGACGGTCGCCGCGCTCCAGCCGCAAGCGGTGTCGCCGGCCGCGGTCGCCAAGCCCACGCAGCCTGCCGTGCACACCGGCTGGATCATCCAGGTCGGTGCACTCGAAAGCGAGGGCGAGGCGCGCCAGCGCATCGATCTTGCGCGCAACCAGTCGCGCGGCCTCCTCGGCAAGGCCGATCCCTTCACCGAGCCGGTCGTCGGCAAGGATAACCGCAAGCTTTATCGCGCCCGCTTTGCCGGCCTCGAGCGCGAGCAGGCCGAGGCGGCGTGCCGGACGCTGAAACGCGCCGACATCTCCTGCATCACCATCCGCAACTGATCTTTCGGCCCGATCGTAAAATCGCAAAGCCGGCGCCCACCAGCGCCGGCTTTTTTGCGTCGGCCTGTCGCAGCCGCGGCCACTTGTTCCCTCGCGAAAACTTCTCGGCAAGGATTTACGGTTAAGCTTTCGAGAACAGGGGATCGACCACGCTGGACAACGGCGGGCGAGACAGGGCGCGTCAGCACAGAGAAGCAGCGGCAACTCTCGGTTTGTAGCGTTGGTAGCGTGCCGGAGTTAGCTAGAATGCGTGCGAAGCAAGGTATCCTTGGCCTCGTTTACACGGGCAGCGAGGTACGTCGACCCCCCTTGGTCGGGATGCAGTTTCTTCATGAGAGTGCGGTGCGCCCGGCTGATCTCGTCACGCGAGGCTCCCGGCTGCAGGCCAAGGATCTGGTAGGCCTCCTCTTCCGTCATTTTGCCGCCCGGCGCCGCGCGGCGTTGCCCCCCTGCCCCGTTGCGCTGCGCGTCCTGACGCCAAGCGGGAAACCGGCGGTCCAGATAGCTTTCAAGTAACGTGACGCTCTCGGCGTCGAAGCCGGCGGCCATCGCCAGCAATCCCTGAAGGTCGAACTCGTCGAGCGAGCGGCCGGCATTCGGCCCTTCCACGATCTGACCCGACAGCGCGCCGGTGTCGTGGTCGAGGCTCATGTCGAGATATTTCGAGCGCACGCGCGAGCTCTGTCCGGCGGAGCGCTGCGTGCCGCCGAAGATGCTGCCGAAATTGCCCAGCACGTTCGGGGACCAGCCGAGCAGGCCGGCGCCAAAGATCCCGAGCGGGATCGCGACAGCAAGTTCGCCCCTGATTCCGGTATAGGCGGCGACCGCGAGCGACAACACGCCGCCGACGATCTTGATCGCGCGCGCCATCATCGCCGGGTTGGCGGCCCGAAACATCTGCAGCAGGAGATAAAGCGTGACAACGGCGACGACGCCGGCAATCAGGGTTGGCATGGGCGCAATATAATCGCGGCGGCGAGGAAAAGCATCGCGAACCGAGCCCACAACGACCCAGCCTGGCTGGTGCGCCGCCGTGCGCTGTCAGGCGACGTGGCGACCACCGTCACTTCATCTGGCCGATCAACTTGGCCGCACCGCTTGCGGTTTTCGACAACTGCAGCAGCGCCTCGCGGCCGCCGGCGGCGTAGGCCGCAGCCGCCCGCAGCAGTTCGCGCAATTGCGCCGCTGCACCCGGATCGAAGCGGCAATAGGCGCCGCCGGTCAGCCGCGCAATCTCACGGAACGCCTGCTCGGCGGTGGCGTCGCCGCCTTCCTGGAACATGAAGACGGGTACCTTGAGCAGCCCGAGTTCGCCGGCCTTGGTGCAGAGATCATCGACGGACTCCTCCATGGCATCGCCGACGAACACCACGGCCCGCACCCCGGAGGCGACCGCCTCGCGGCGCGTCTCGGACAACACTTTGCCGATCTGAGTATTGCCGCCCTGGCAATCGATCTTGCCCATCAATCTGGCAAGGTGAGCGCTGTCGGAAATCCAGCCAGTCGCCCGGCATTCGTTGAAACCGCGGTAGTAGACCAGGCGGATATCGAGGCTGCCCAGGGAAGCGGCTTCGCGAAACATGTCCGCCTGCAGCGCGCAGGCCATGTCCCAGGTCGGCTGCCGGCTCATGGTGGCGTCGAGTGCAAAAATCAGCCTTCCGCGCGCGCTGGCCTGATGCGGCGACATCGCGCGCGCCTTGGCGACGAAGGCGGCGATATCGTCGGAGCTGGACGGAGATGCTTCCGGCAGGCGACCGAACTTGCGGGCCTCGGCCGCCTGCGCAGCGATGTCGTTACCGGATTTCGGTTTGGTCGGTTCGCCAGCCATGAATCCTCGCCGTTGCTGCGAGGATTATGTGGGCCGAGACCATGAAAGCGTCAATGCGCGCACGGGATGCGCCGAGCATTGGGGCCAGAGGTCAGTTTGGTACGGCCGAGCGATCTTTCTCGGTCTCGGTCTTCTGGACCTTCTTGGTCGAGGGATCCGGTACGTAGAGCGAGACCGGTCCCGGTTCGAGGATCTTCGGCGGCGCACTCCTGGTGTCGACCGGCGCCACCTCACTGTCGCTATCGACCAGAAACTTGTCGAGCATCGCCTGGATCGAGTTCTTCGCCACGTCCGGGCCGGTGTCGCGCATATCGTTGTGCTGGAAGTTGGTGTTCACCACGGTGATACCGGACTTCTCGCACTCCTCATCATCGGGCACGACGCCCGGATCAGGCTTGAAATGGGTATCCTTCGAGCGGAAGGACAGGATCTTGAACTTGCCGTCGGTCAGGAACGGCACGCGCAGATTGTCCAGCGTCACGACCTTCTTGATCTCGTCGGGATACTGCTTGGCGAAGTACATCGAGATGTCGCCGCCCATCGAGTGTCCGACCATGGTGACCTTGGCATAGTCGGCGTTAGGCTGGAGCTTCTTCATCTCGTCGATAGCGAAGTGGATATTGGCCACGCCGCGCTGGATTTGCGGCAAGCGGCCGACATAGATCTCGCCGGCCTTGGTCACCATCGGCGGGTCTGTCGGCAGGTCGTGCTGCGGGCTGATCACCAGATAGCCGCGCGCGGCAAAGATGTTGGTCAGGAACGAATACTCGGTGTTCTTGACGGTGTTGCCGTGGTTGAGGATCGCCACCGGCAAAGTGATCATGCCGGCGTTGGCCTGCATCTCCTTGTCCCAGCGCACGGCCACGTCGACGGGAACGAGGCGATTGTCCCGCGCCGGATCATAGAATTTGAGTGTCTCGTGACGGATAGCCCACTTGCTGGCGGTGAAATACGCGCCAGTAACAAGCACGGTAAGTGAAAGCAGAACGGTAATTCCACGTTTCATATTCGTCCTCGGCGCGCCCGCCTCTGGCGCTATATCCCATTTGTCCGGACTCTGACGGTCCGTGTGGATGATATATGTCACAGCGACGTGACGGGAAGTCCAAATGTTGTGTGTTGACCGCCTGATCGTTGTGCGATGCACCTAATCCTTGTGCATGCGCACAAGGAGCTGTGGGATTTGGCTTTCCTCCTAACCTTATGATGGCGCCTGCGAAATTCGGGTCTAGGCGCTCAATACATTTGTAATAAAACGGCCCACTTTGAAGTTTGTTCCCAGCTTTGGACCCTCCCCCGTAGTCACACGGGTTCAGGCAGCCCTGTAGATGGTAAGTTTCAGCGCCGGGTCGTCATTGGCCTGAAAGCTCGCATATTCGTAGGCCAGGCGGCCCCTCTTGGGATGGCTGAGCACTTTGCGGCCGGACACGCTGCTTTTGATATCGTGCGCCCCCCACCATTGGGCGAATTCCTGGCAGCCGTGCTGCAGCCGAGCGAGCAGGTCGCGAAAGGCAGGATCGCCCGCCCAGAGATCGTGACTTGCGCGAAACTGGGCCACCATCCGGCGGGCTTGATCGGCCCATGATGGACCGAACAGACGCCGCGTCGCCTCATTGGTCAGCATGCAGATGAGCACGTTGCGGTCGGCTGGCGGAAGTCGGCTGAAGCCGAAGGTTTGTTCTGCGGCATCGTTCCAGGCCAGGATGTCCCAGCGCCGCCCGGTGATATAGGCCGGCTGGTTCAAGCTCTCCATCGTGCGCCGGATCGCCGGTGGCACCACCTCCGGGATGAACGGCCGCCGATCGGCGTCGCGGATCAGCGCCCGCAGATGCGCGTGCTCGGCCTTGGTCAACCGCAGCGCTCGCGCCAAGGCGTCGATCGTCGTCAGCGAAGGGCTGACGCTGCGCCCCTGTTCGAGCCGCGTGTACCAATCGACGCCGATGCCGGCGAGTTCGGCCACCTCCTCGCGGCGCAAGCCGGGCGTCCGACGGCGTCGTCCGATCGGAATGCCGGCAGTTTTTGGTGTCAGCTTCTCCCGCCGCGAGCGCAGGAAATCGCCGAGTTCGCTTTGCCGGGCATCTGCCATGGGACTCTTCCTGCGACGAAAGGAGGGACTCTTGATCCCAGGATAATACCAGGTCTTGTTGCCCAGGACAGGCGCTTCGATGATGCAGTCTCAAGTGGGGTAAGAGCCATGAAAGCTGCTGTTTTGAGATCATTTGGATCGCCACTCGCGATCGAAACCGTTACCGACCCGGTGATCGGCACCGGTGAAGTCGTGGTCGATGTCGTGGCGACGCGCGTACTGTCCTATGCCAACGAAGTCTTCAGCGGCGAACGAAACTATCTCTTGGAGTTGCCGGCCGTGCCGGGACCCGGCGCGATCGGAAGGGTTCGCGCGGTGGGGCCCGACGCCACGCACCTCGCCGTGGGCGACTGGGTCTATTGCGACCCGACCTTCCGCTCCCGCGACGACGCCATCTCGCCCGACATTACCCTGCAAGGCTGGAGCGCGCGCGGCGAAGGCGGGTTGCGGCTGCAGCGGCACTTCCGCCACGGTTCGTTCGCGGAGCAGACGCTGGTCCCAACCGAGAACGTCAAGCGCATCGGCACGATCGATGCGGTCCACGCGCCAGCCTGGTGCGCGCTCGGCACATGCCTTGTGCCGTATGGCGGCTTCCTGGCGGCAAGACTTCAGGCGGGGGAGACGGTGCTGGTCAGCGGCGCCACCGGCAATTTCGGCAGCGCCGCCGTCGCGGTCGCGCTCGCCATCGGCGCGAGATGCGTGGTGGCACCGGGGCGCAATGAAAGGGTGCTCGCCGACCTGGGGCGTCGCTTCGGCCACAGGGTGCGCCCGGTCCGGCTTTCCGGCAATGAGGAGGACGATCGCCGGCGGATGCGCGAGGCGGCTGACGGCCCGATCGATTGCGTGATCGACCTGATGCCGCCCTCGGTCAGTGCAACCACGGTGCGCGCGGCCATCATGACGGTGCGCCCCTACGGGCGCGTGGCGCTTATGGGCGGCGTCGGGATGCTGGGTGGCCCAGGCCTCGAATTGCCCTACCCCTGGATCATGCGCGAATGCATCACCATCCACGGCGTGTGGATGTATCCGCCGGAAGCAACGCTCGGTCTCGTTGGCATGATCCGGGCAGGCCTGCTGCCGCTCGACCTGTTTGAGGTTACCACCTTCGACCTTGATCACGTCAACGAGGCGGTGGCGCACGCGGCCGCCAATGGCGGCCCCTTCAAGATGACGATCCTGCAGCCGGCGTGAGCCGCCCTCTCAAGTCGCGATGATGTCGTGGAGCTCGAGCGGTTTGTCGACCTGGCTGAACCATTCGGCCCGGTTGGCCGCGCGGCGGCGGCCGCGCTCGTCGAGCGGCAGCTTCAATTGGCGCAGGAGGCCAGTCACCTCCTCGCGCGCCGTGACGTGGCCCATACTGGGCCGGGTGCCGAGCGTCTGCTCGTCGATATCGTCGAGCGCGGTCAGGCCGCGCGGGAAGAATTCGCGGTAGACGACGCGCTCGGCAAAGCCGTCGATCGAGCGGAAACCGAGCCGCAGCGACAACTGTTTCAGGCCGCTTGCGACGAGCTGCTTGTTGCGCGACCCAAGCATCGAGAGGCGGTTGCGGACCACGATCCAGTCGGTGGTGGTGCCGTCCACCTGGCGCCGCTTGCGCCTGACGTCGCGCACCATCTCGGCGTAATGGCTTTCGCCGGTCACCGAATAGGTGACGGGATCGATGGTGCCCAGCACGTCGAAGTCAAGGAAGCTGTCATTGATCGGCGTGACCAGCGTGTCGGCCATCGAATGGGCGAGCCGCATCAGGTAGCTGTCCGTGCCCGGCGTATCGATGACGATGAAATCGAAATTGCGCTCGACCGTGCTGATCGCCGCCATGAACTGCTGGAACTCGGCGTTCTCGTTCTCCGCGATCTGCATCGTCTCGCCGTATTTGATGCAATGATGCACGGGGATTTCGAGGCCAAGATTGGTGCGCCGTGCCCAGGCCCGCCGGTTATTAATGTAGCGGGTAAAGCTCTGCTGGCGGCAATCGAGATCGATGGTGGCGACCCGCTGGCCGGCCTTCATCAGGGCGACGGCGATGTGCAGGGCGGTGGTGGATTTGCCCGAACCGCCCTTCTCGTTGCCAAGCACCACCACATGGGCGGAGCCGGATTGCCCCTGACTAGCCTGTACCAACATGAACCTGATCCCCTCGATATCTTCAAATCGGGCGCTTCGACGGTCAAGTGAAATGCGCCATGCGCTCAAGGAGCAGCCGACTGTCTTCCTTAATCATGAATCCATCGCGGGAGATGTCAGCCCGCAATCGCTTGAGGTCGCCAAGCGGGTCAGGTGCGCCCGCCTGCCGCCTTGGCGTCGACGCCTTCCCCTTGGTATGGTCGCGTGCCCGCCTCATCGAGCGAGTCCAAGCCCGTCTCGCCCGACCAGACCTTCCCGAACCAGCCCAAGAGATTGAATCCAGATGTCGCGAAGTCCCGTGGTCGTCCGCACCGTCCCTGCCTTGCGCCGCTCCGTCGAGGCTTTGCGCGGAAGAAAGGCCATGACAGCACTGGTCCCAACCATGGGAGCTCTCCATGACGGGCATGTGTCGCTGGTACGCCTTGCCAAGCGACGCGCCCAGCGCGTCATCGTCTCGATCTTCGTCAATCCGACCCAGTTCGCGCCATCAGAGGATTTCGGCTCCTATCCGCGTACATGGAAGGACGACGTCGCAAAGCTCGCCGCCGAGAAGGTCGACCTGATCTGGCATCCCGACGTCAAGACGATGTACCCGGATGGCTTTGCCACGCGGATCGCGCCGGAGGGGCCCGCCACCGTCGGCCTCGAAGACCGCTTCCGCCCGCATTTCTTCGGCGGGGTCGCAACGGTCGTCGGCAAACTGTTCACGCAGTGCCGGCCGGATTTTGCGATCTTCGGCGAGAAGGACTTTCAGCAGTTGCGGGTCGTGACCCAGATGGCGCGCGACCTCGACCTCGGCGTCAAGGTGATCGGCTCGAAAACTGTGCGCGAACGCGACGGGCTCGCAATGTCATCCCGCAACGTCTACCTCTCGCCCGAAGAACGGCGCGTGGCGCCGGAGCTCTATCGCGTCATGAAGGAAACCGCCCGCCGGATCCGCGCCGGTGAAGCGATCAAGCCGGCTGTCGCCGGAGGCGCCAAGCTGATCGAGAAGGCCGGCTTCAAGCTCGACTATCTGGAAGTGCGCCACGCCGAGACGCTGGCGCCGATCGCCTCGATCAAGGACGGCCCGCTGCGGATGCTGGTGGCCGCCAGGCTCGGCACCACGAGACTGATCGACAATATCGCGGTTTAGGGCGGCCGCACCTTAGAGCGTTTTCGAGCGAAGTGGACACCGGTTCGCGTGAAGAAAACGCGTCAAAACAAGAATCTAGAGCAATCCGAGATCGCGCAGCTCGCGCCGCATCGGCTCGGGCATCGCCGCGACGCCGGAAGCGGCCGATTTGGTCAGGTCGGGCGGCGCGGCATCGGCGGTGAGATAGCGCCAGCCCTGGAAGGGGCGCATCGGGCGCGGCGATACCGCGATCACCTTGGGCTGCATCACGATGCGGCAGCGGCCGATGCCGTCCTTGTCGCGGAACGGCTCGATCGCGATGATCTTCTCGCGCGCGGCGATCTCGCCGCGGATCACCCAATAGAGCGAGCCGCCGGCAAGGATTTCCTCCTCCCGTTTCGGCGTCATCCGCGTGATATGGATGTGACGCTGGGGCAAGGCATTCTTCTTCGCGATCGCCATCCGCTCGGCGACCCAGGTCTTGAGTTCCCTGACCGAGTCGCAACCGACGGCGAGCTTGATGAGATGAAGCGGCATGATCGTTTCGCTTTAGCCGCCGGCTCCGGTTTTGAAAAGATCACTCGTCCGAAGTTGCGGGAGCGGCTGTGGACGCCGGTGGTGGCGGCGTGATCGGGACCGGCGCGGGTGCCGACGGACGTTTGGCCACCGCCTGTTTCTTGGCAGCGGCCGGCGGCGCGGGCGAAGCCGCTGGCGCGGGACGCGACGCAGGCGGAGCTGCGGTCGTGGCGGCCGCCGCAGCCGCCGACGGCTTCGGTGCGGGCTCAGGCGTCATGATGCTGATCGGAGGGGTATTCGCGGCGGACGGAAATTCGGCGTTGGTAGGTTTGCCGGTGGGGACCGACGGCGGCAGTGTTCCGAGCACCCCTGCTCCGGCCGCCGCTGCAATGGCAGGCGCGGGCGCGTTCCACGACGGCGCGTAACGGGTGATCAAGTTCTCATAGAGGTGCTCGTCCATATTGGACACGATCTGCTGGGTGGTCCCGAGCGAACCGAACGCCGCGCATGAGGCCGGCGTGCAATGGTCGCGCACAGTGAGCACATAGGCCATGAGCCCGTAGCGGTCCCGCTCGACCGCGCGACGCAGCGCCTGCAGTTCGGGCGATGTGTTGCGCTCGGCGGTCGCGATATCCCCCAATGACGTTAGGCGGGAGATCTGGGAAGCCGCATAGGCGACCGCGGCAGCCGCAGAGTCGGCGGAACCGAATAACACCTTTTCGCAGGCGTTCAGCACGGCATCGCCCGCGAGGTCATCGATGCAGGCGAGCGCGGCTGGCGCCGCGACGACCGGCTGCGCCGATCGCGCATCAGCGGAAGCAAGCCGATTACCGGAATCGAAGCCACGAATGGTCGAGGCAGCAGCGACCGCGATCGCAAGCAAGGTGATGACCGTCAACGCGCCGTTGGCCACGGATTTCTCCGCGCGCAACAGCGTGATCAACAGGATCACCCCAAAAAATCCTGCGGCGGCCAGCGTCAGCCACATCGGAAAAGTCGCGGAGCGCCAGATATGATCCAGCGAAGAAACCCAGCTCATGCGCGATGTCCCTCAACGCAGCATAAAACACATTCGCCAAAGGCGAACGCCTCCTTTCGGGCATTCGGCCTTCGGCAGAGTCGTTCTGCGAACGGGGCCTTTTGACGGCGACCCATCAGGGAACCGCGCCTACCGGGTGCTTGCG
Organism: Bradyrhizobium sp. Ses1; assembly: GCF_059512365.1. Taxonomy (NCBI): domain Bacteria; kingdom Pseudomonadati; phylum Pseudomonadota; class Alphaproteobacteria; order Hyphomicrobiales; family Nitrobacteraceae; genus Bradyrhizobium; species Bradyrhizobium sp. Ses1. Next base: position 114,076 of record NZ_JCAMOQ010000008.1, on the reverse strand, counting down.
CACAGCTCTCTTCAGGATAGGGCGAGCTGGCTTTCCTTGGCGACCCGTTCGAAAGCTTCGGTCGAGCTTTTGATGCGGTATTGGCAATCGTCACCGTCGGTCGGCAGCAGCCGGACCACCTGATAGGTCCCGGTAGCGGCCGGACGAGACACGTTGCTCGCAGTGAAATAGACAGTCTCTCCAACGCCGTACTTGTGCTTCAACGCCCTCTCCATTTTCTTGGATCGTCGGCGCGCTGCCTTAGGTCCCACAGCGGCGGCCAACATTGAGAACCCCGCGTCAAGTTAGCACAGCAAGGGCCCCGAAATCCAGCAGGATCGGGGGCGAGCAAACGTACGAAATTCGTATATTTTTCAGCAGGATAGAAGGCCCGCGAGCGAGTCGGCCGCGTTCCACGACGAGAATGGGCGAAAGTGCGGATTCCTGCGATCCAGCCACCTAAGGGCAGCCCGCCATCCGGGCTCGCATGGTAGGCGGCCGCCGGAAAGTACGAGGCATGACTGCGAACTGGGTCGGCCGGGTTAGACGGTCTCGAACCGCTCGATCACGAGCGTTTCGGCAAGCCCGTCGCGCGTCCACTCCTGGAATGCCGGCAGCGACGTCATCGCATCGACATAGGCCTGCGCCTCGGGCTTCACCGGGATCGCATAGGTGCGGAAGCGATGCACGACTGGAGCGAACATCGCATCCGCGCCGGAGAACGCCCCGAACAGGAACGGCCCCTGCTTGCCGTAGCGCGCGTGGCAGTCTGCCCAGATCTCCTGAATCCTCGCGACATTGGCGCGAGCGTCGTCCGACAACGGAATCGCCCGGATCGGGCGATGCAGGTTCATGCCGCATTCATTGCGCAGCGGCATGAAGCCCGAATGCATCTCCGCGGAGACCGAGCGCGCATGGGCGCGGGCCGCGCGATCCTCAGGCCAGAGCCTTGTTTCCGGATATTTCTCGGCGAGGTACTCGATGATCGCCAGCGAATCCCAGACCGTGACATCGCCATCGATCAGCGTCGGCACCTTGCCGGCACGCGAGAAACTCAGGATCCGGTCCTTGTCCGCCTTATCGGTGTACAGCGGGATGAAGACTTCCTCGAACGCGATGTTGTTGGCGCGCAGCGCCAGCCACGGCCGCATCGACCATGACGAATAGTTCTTGTTGCCGATGACGAGCTTCAACATGTGCGGGGGATCCGGTTGAATTGCTACTTTGCCACAGCGCGGCGCGGCCGTCCAACTCGCATCGTGACGTCGACGACATTGGCTTCGCGGCTACGAAGCGAAGTCCTGCGGCGTGAAGCTGAGATCGAGCACCTTCCACTCGCCATAGCGATCCGCTGGGAGCATCTTGTAGGGCTGGCACGCTTCCAGTGCACTCATCGCGCCACGCATCAACACCGGTCCCTTCTCGGACGCGCTCGCCTCGATCAGCAACGGCTCGTCGGCGAGCGTCCCCTGCGGCGTCATGAACACGCGCAGCGTGACCTTGACGTCGTCGGAAGGTTTTAGCGCTGCCGGCAGCTTCGAGCAGGTCTTGAGATGGCGGCGAAACTCGGCGACGACGCTCGGAGTGAGGTCGGCGGCTCTGACGGCCGGTGCATCGAAATCATCGTCGACCTTGCCACCGTAGCGCGCGGCCGGCGCCGGGGCTGGCGCCGCCATCGGCGGAAGGGCCGGCGGCAGGCCGAGTTGGACATTGTATTTGATCGAGAGATCAGGCTCCGGCGGCGTGTAGGCTGGGGCGGCCGCCGGTGTTGCCGCGGCTTGCGACCGGACCGAACCTGATTCCGCCGGTTCCGGCTGGTTCTGGTGGGGCGGCGGCGACGCTGCCGGCTGCGGCGCTGCGGGCTGCGGCGCCGGTGGAGGCGGCGTGCTTACAGGCGGCTCTTGGAGCGCAGACAGATCGATGGATGGTGACGGAGAAGGCGACGGCGACGGGGTCGGTTCGGGCTTCTTCTCGATGTCCTTCTTCTCGATGTCCTGCGGCGTGACGATGTCGACCGGGACGGTGTCAGCCGCCACGACGTCAAACGGATGGACTTCGGACAGGAGCAGCACCAGGGCCAGCACGGACACGTGCGCAACCGCCGACGCCGTCACGTCCACAGGAATGAGCTCCCGCAGGTTCATTCGCAACTGATCAGGTTTGAGCCCCCTTGCCCGTCATCAGCATAGCGGGCAATCGAGGGGTGTCTCAATCCCATTTCGGCGCGAAGCCGAAATCGGTGATGCGGCCGGAGGCGCCGCCCATGGCCGAGATCAGGCTCATGTCGTCCTCCGACAATTCGAAATCGAAGACGTTGATGTTCTCGGACAGCCGTTCGAGCTTCGATGTCCGCGGGATCGCGGCAACATTCTGCTGCACCAGCCAGCGCAGGCAGACCTGGGCCGCCGTCTTGCGATAGCGGTCGCCGATCCGCGCCAATGCGCGCTCGTTCCGGATGCGGCCCTTCGCAATCGGGCTATAGGCGACCAGCGCCATGCCGTGCGCGGCGCAGGCGGCCTTCACCTTCGCCTGATCGAGATAGGGATGATACTCGACCTGGTCGCACACCAACGGCTCCGCGCAGGCCGCCACCGCCTCCTCGATCAAGGCGACCGTGAAGTTGGACACCCCGATATGGCGCGCGAGCCCAAGCTGCTTGGCATGCGCCAGCGCGCCCATCGTTTCCGCGAGCGGCACCTGCGGGTTCGGCCAGTGCAGCAACAAGAGATCGACTTCGGTCAGCCGCAGCCGCGCCAGGCTTTCCTTGGCCGAGCGCTCGAGGTCGTTGGGCCTGAAATGGGTGGTCCAGACCTTGGTCGTGATGAAGACGTCGTCGCGTCTCACGGCGGATGCGCGGAGCCCCTCGCCGACCTCGCGCTCATTGTCGTACATCTGCGCGGTGTCGATATGGAGATAGCCGAGCCTGAGCGCCTGCTCGACGATCCGCGCGCAGGTGCGTCCACGCAGTTCCCAGGTACCGAGCCCGATCGCCGGGATCCTGGCGCCATTGGCTTCGATGATGTTCATGCGCCCATTATGGGCCGCCGCAGCTCCGCTGCCAACTCACGCCGCAGAGGCCTCTGTCGCCAGCGCAGCGAATACCGTTTCCGGCGAATGGGCGATGACCGCCAGAAGCGCCCGTGCCGGTCCGCGCGGGGCTCGCTTGCCCTGCTCCCAATTGCGGATCGTCTCAACGGGCACGCCGAGTTTGGCGGCGAATTCGAGCTGGGTCAGATGCGATCGGCGGCGCAGGTCGCGCACCGTGAGCGACCCGGTCGGCGTCTCGGGCGCGAGCGGGAACTCCTGCCCGTCTCGCAGCTCGACGATCCGTCCATCCGCTTTCAGCCGCAGGCGCTTCATGGTCTGCTCCGGAAAGCCGCATTGTGGGCAAACCGACTTAAGGCCCGATTAACGCTAAGCGAGGCGCTAGTTCAGGCCGAACCACAAAGTGGCGATGCCGAGGAAGCAGAAGAAGCCAACCACGTCCGTGATCGTGGTGACGAAGGTGCCGGACGCAACGGCCGGATCGGCTCGCACCCGTTCAAGCACCATCGGGATCAAAATCCCGCCGAGCGCACCGGCAACCAGGTTGCAGACGATGGCGAGCCCTATCACCACGCCAAGGCCCGGAATCTTGAACCAGGCGACCGCGGCGATGCCGGTGATGACGGCGAAGGCAAGACCGTTGACGAGGCCCACCATGATCTCGCGCAGGATCACCCGGGCGGCGTTGTAGGACCCGAGCTCGCGGGTGGCCAGCGCGCGCACCGCGACGGTCATGGTCTGGGTCGCCGCATTGCCGCCCTGACTGGCGACGATCGGCGCCAGCACCGCAAGCGCCACCATCTTTTCGAGCTGGCCTTCGAACAGGCCGAGCACAGAGGACGCAAGAAAGGCGGTCGCGAGGTTGACCAGCAGCCAGTTGAATCGCCCTCGCGCGATCGTCCAGACATTGTCCGACAACTCTTCGTGGCGGGTGACGCCGCCGAGCGCCTTCAGGTCTTCGTCAGCCTCCTCCTCGATGACGTCGACGACGTCGTCGATGGTGATGACACCGACCAGCCGGTTTGTGGTGTCGACCACGGGCGCGGCCACCAGATTGTATTTGCCGAACATCCGCGCGACCTCTTCCTGGTCCTCCAGGGCGGAGACGCGGCGGCGATCTTCATCGATCAGGTCGGTGAGCGGCTCCGGGTCGCGGGAACGCAGCAGCACGTCGAGCGGTACCGCGCCCAGCCAGTGCCCGTCGCCGTCGACGACGTAAATCTCGTAGAACCGGTGCGGCAGGTCCGGCGTGTTGCGCATGTGGTCGAGTGTCTGCCCCACCGTCCAAGCGGGCGGCACCGCGATGAACTCGGTCTGCATCCGCCGGCCGGCGGAGTTGTCCGGATACAGCAGGCTGCGCTCGAGCTCAGCGCGCTCGGACGGCGGAAGCCTGTCGAGGATCTCCTCCTTGTCCTCCTCGTCGAGACCTTCGAGAAGCTCGATCGCATCATCGGATTCCAGCTCGCGGACGCCTTCCGCGACGGTCTCCGGCTCGAGCTCTTCGAGGATTTCCTCGCGCACGGCATCGTCGACCTCGTTCAGTGCCGAGAAGTCGAAATCGGTGCCGGTGATCTCGACGAGGCTGACGCGGTCTTCCGGCGCGAGCGCGGCGATGAGATCGCCGAGATCCGCCTCATGAAGTTCCGCCACCACCTCGCACAGGAACGGCCGGTCGGCAGTGTGGATCGCGCTCGCGATATTTTCGACGAATTCGTGGCGGAGCTGCCCCTCCTCGTCCCGCATTGGCAACCGATCGAGGATGGATGCTTCGGCGGGATGGGCAGCGTCGATATTCTCGGCCATGCCGCGCCTCACCGTTTGACAGAAGGTAGGAACTCGTCTGAGTTATCGTCGCACGCATTACCCAATCGGCTGCGTCCCGCGCAATGCCAAATATCGCCAACCGCGAAGAACAGGTGTGCTTATGAGATCGTTTGGTGCAGCCATTCTTGCCCTGCTCGCGTGGAGCGGCGCGGCGCACGCCGCCGACGAATGCCCGCGCAAGGATGCACTCGGAACGTCGCGCGTCCTGACCGTCGATCCCGCGAGCTATCCGCGCGTTGGCACCAAGAGCTTTCCGGACACGCTCCCCCTGCAGGATCACGAGGTGGTGTTGACGTTCGACGACGGGCCATGGCCATCAACCGACCGTAAGATCCTCGCGGCACTCGCTCACGAATGCGTGCGCGCGACCTTCTTCATGATCGGAAAGCCGGCCTCCGAGCATCCGGAGCTGGTCCGCCAGATCGCGGCACTCGGCCACACGATCGGCCATCACACATGGACGCATCACAACCTCAAATACATGAAGCCGGACGACGCCATTGGCGAGATCGACAAGGGCATTGCCGCCGTCGAATCGGCGCTGCATGGGCGCGCGACCACGACGCCGAGCACGCCGTTCTTCCGCTTCCCCTATTTCGAGATGTCGCCGGAGACGCTCGCGAACCTGGAGAAGCGCGGCATCGCCGTGTTCGGCGCCGACCTCTGGGCGAGCGACTGGAACAAGATGACGCCGCAGGAGGAGCTGAAGCTTCTGACCGGGCGCCTGAACGCCGCCGGCAAGGGAATCATCCTGCTGCACGATCCCAAGACGCAGACCGCGGCGATGCTTCCGGCCTTCTTGCGCTATCTGCGCGATCACAATTACAGGATCGTGCATGTCGTGCCGCCGGGCTCGAAAACCGTGTCGGATCAAACACATTGAACCAAAGCACAGCTGTGGGTTACAAAGCATTAAGGTAGCGTTCATGACGCCGCCTGTAAGGATTCGGCGTCGGACAAAGAGAATGCAGCCAGGGTGTTATGATCGGTAGCGTTGGCGAGGGATTTTGGAAGCGGTCATGGACTGCCCTCTCCCTGCTGATTCTGATCGGCGCGAGCGGCCAGTCCGCAATCGCGGCTGATTGTCCCCCTGATGCGCTCGGCACCTCGCGAACGCTGGTGGTCGATCCCCGCGAGCATCCCCGGATCGGCACCATGCAATATGCCGAGACCTTGCCGCTGGACGATCACGAAGTGGTGCTGACATTTGATGACGGCCCGCTGCCGAAATACAGCAACCAGGTGCTGGACATTCTTGCCAGCCAGTGCGTGAAGGCGACCTTCTTCATCATCGGCAGTCAGGCCAAAGCCAATCCGCAGGGTGTCCGCAAGCTCGTCGCCGCCGGCCACACCGTCGGCACGCACAGCCAGAACCATCCGCTGACCTTCAACAAGATGTCGATCGAGCAGGCCAAGCAGGAGGTCGATGCCGGCATCGCCTCGACGGTGGCCGCGCTTGGCGACGCGAGCAAGCTCGCGCCCTTCTTCCGCATTCCAGGGCTGCTGCGCGCCGAAGCGGTCGAGACCTATCTGGCGTCGCGTGGGATCCAGAACTGGAGCGCCGATTTCGTTGCCGACGATTGGCGCCATATCCCTCCGGCGCGCGTCTACGAGCTCGCAATCCAGCGGCTCGAGGAGAAGGGCAAAGGCATCCTGCTGTTGCACGACATCCAACCGCGCACGGTGGCGGCGCTGCCGAAAATCCTGCAGGAGTTGAAGGCGCGCGGCTATCGGATCGTCCATGTGGTGCCGGCGACGCCGGAGCAGCCGGCCACGCCAACCGAACCTGTGCAATGGCTATTGCACCCGCCGATCGAGACCGTCGCAACGGTGCGCTGGCCGAAGATTGCGAATTTCGTGTTCGTCCAGACGCAGGAACTGCCCGCCCCCGGGCTCTCGAATCTGGATTGGCGTGATCCGGGCCTGTTCGATCGAGGACGCCGCCCGCGCGCCGCAATCGCCGCGCAGACGGCATGGCCGGAGCCATTGCGGGTCTCCGAGAACAGCGGTTCGGCCCTGCCGGTCCCCGCCTCCTCCGTCTTCAGGATGCCCGAAGGCCTGCGCGTGACGTTGCTCGCGTCGCATTCACCCGCCAAACGGCCGCAACAGGTGGCAGCATCTCCTGAAGCCGCCAATGCGATGGGGCCGATTTCCGCGAGAGCCCGCACCATTGGCGTACGCCAGGCGCCGCATTCCCGGCATGCCGTGCATCAGAACCCGCAAGGAGGCCATGCGGGTCGTGGCGTCCCCAAGCATGCCGTGCAGGCGCAGCCGAACAGACGCGCACTTCAGGTCGCAAAGCGCTGAAGAGCGCGGCGCGGCGATTGCAGCGTCAGGCGCTCAATTCGTCACGATCTTGGCGATGCAGAGCAGAATGACGAGCGCCAGGAACAGCAGGTCGATATAGGACTTGATCTCGCCGGCATGACGCAGCTCGGTGACGGCACCGACGATCTGCTTGCGTGAGGCTGTCGAACTTGGTCCCTCGACCACCGCCGTCCCAAGCCGACGCGTCTCCCCTTCCAGGCGTTCGATTCGCTGGAAGAAATAGAACGAGCGCAAGGCGGACGCCGCATGCATCGCGGCATAAACCAGCACCAGAAGCGCGACGAGCGCGCGATGCTCGTATTTTTCCATGAAGTTGAGGCTGAAATAGACCAGCGCCAGGAAGACGAAATTGGAGACGAAGCGATAGATGTAGCTGAGCAGGATCATCCTGTTTTCCGGATTTCCGAATCGGGCGTGCGATCGGTGAGCGACGGCGCCCGTCGGGTTCGGAATCGCCGGCCCACGAGCTTTCACACCCTTAGCGTACGCCAAGGGTGTTACGGAAAGCCATCGACCGACCTCGGTTGCGGAAAATTTGTCGCCGCGCCAGAGCGGACAACGTAGACGTTCTCCGGCTAGCTCAGCTCAACCTGTAGGATGCGAATGGTACGCGTGGAGGACGGGCGCGACGTCGTTTCAGGACGCCGCGCCTCGGCCCGACTATGGCTGCATCCGACGGCGGCGTTGGGCAATCAATTGCTTTGCCTCGTCCATCGTCATCTCGCCCGCGCCGAGCACCTGGTAGGCGCTATCAGGGTTTTGGGCTCGCCCGTCGTCACCGCTCCGTTTCTTTTCGGGGTTCGGATTCGGCGTGAGGGAGCCGTCGCCACCGCCAAAGCCAAGAAACTCGACCAGGATCACCGATGGGCGGTCATTGTTCGACTGCGTTGGAGCGGCGCTTTGCTGAGTGGCGGCAGTGGCGTTCCCCGCCGAGCTCAGCGCGGCAACCGGCGGTGCCTGCACGACCGGAATTCCGGTCGCGCTGCCCTGGACCTGGATACTCGCCGCGTTCACGATCTGCAACGCGGCAAGATTGACGTTGCCCGAGACGCGGATGCCGGCTTCGCCTGCGTCGATGGTGCCGAGCGGAGCGATCAGATCGACGTTGCCGGGCGGCACCTCCGGCATCGGATTGAGTGTCGCGATGCCGGCGCCTGTCGTAGGAACGGTTGGAGACAACGTCACCCGTCCCTAACTGGCTACGCGTGTAATGTTTCTTATTGAGCCGCGCGTGTCCGTGCGGATGCCATCTGCGCAGACATCCGCAGAATGGCGGGCGCCTCACTGTTGGCTCCCGCTGATCTCAAGGAACCGTTGTCGACTTTGCTGCCATTTCCTTCAGCACGCCCGCCATCGCTTCAATGACAGCCTTGGCGGATTCACCGATACCGTGCCGACGCGTGATATAGGCCGGATCATTGTAGGAAAGGAAAGTCTTGCCATCCTCGTCCTGCCAGACCAGCGCCTTCAACGGCAGATCGATGCCGATCGTCTGCACCGATTGCATCAGCGGAGTGCCGGCCTTCGCCGCGCCGAAGATCAGAAGATTCGTCGGCCGCAGTGGCAGGCCGACCGCAGCAGCGCCAGCGCTGTGGTCGATATGGCTAAATACCGCCATGCCCCTGGTACGAACCTCCGCTTCAAACCGGTGCATCGTTTCTTCCGGGCCAAAGCTGCTGTGCAGCGTGATCAATCCATCAGCGGACATTGCATGCTCTCCTGATAACGAAATCCTTGCGCCACGGTACCGCTGCCGGGCGGCAGTCCCTTGCCATCGGGCCTGACGTCGATATCCCATAGCGCGATCTCGCCGGGTGTCGCGGGACGGCCGAAATCATATGCAAGTACGGGAGAAGCGAGCGCAATAGCGCCAGTGAGGAGTACCTTGCTAGTCGAGGACATTTCGAACCCTCCCGGTCTCTTCAATGCTCCAGGTCTGCTGCGCGTTCTAGTGAAAAGTTGCGTTGGTCGCGATTGCGCCGATAAAGGATTTTCGGTCGGGCTGGACATTGCACTTATCGTCGGTCGCACGGCTGACGATCTTGGTCGGCTTACCGTCCCAGGTCCAATCCATCTGAAAGCGCGTTTGCGTCTTCGGCAATACCGGCAGATTTAGCTGCGCATCCTTCCAGCTCTTGGCGCCATCGCTCGAAATCTCGACCTTGCACGCTCTTCGCGCAGACCACGCACTCATTGCTCGTGAAAGGCGCGGTGAAAGCTGTCCCGAACTGGCTGCGTGATGTAGCGGAAGAAGCTTCGCTCCCCAAGCTGCACCATCGCCTCCACCGGCATTCCCGGCGTGAGGCGGACGTTGGGAAGACGAGCAAGCTGGCCCTGATCGATCAGGATCTGCACTTTATAGTAGTTGCTTTTTGTCTGCTCATCGGCGGTGACGTCGGAGGCAACGAAAGTGACGCGGCCCGCAACGAACGGCACGAGGCGCTGCTTGAACGCGGGGAGACGCACCTGTGCTTCAAGGCCGGGATATACGACATCGATATCGTTGGGCGAAAGTTTCACGTTGGCCACCAGCCGGTCGCGCGATGGCAGTAGTTCCATGACCGTATCGCCGGGCTTGACGACAGCGCCGATGTTGAACACCCTCATGCCAAGGACCGTGCCGTCCTCGGGCGCCACCACATCGCGACGCACGGCGACATCCTGCGCGGCGCGCAATTTGTCGTCCACCTCGTTCAGCCTGATACGGGCCTCCCGTATGTCGTTCGAGACATCTTGTAGCCGCTGGTCTTGAATCTGCTTCATGGATGAACGAGATTCCGCGATCGTTGCCCGCGCGCGTTGGATCTGTCCGCTCAGGTCACCCAGTGTCCCTTCCAATCCGGCTTGGTTTCGCTGCAAGGCCAGCACGACGGACAGCGTCGCCAAGCCCTTTGTCAACAACCCCTGCTTGATCTCGGCCTCGTGCCGTATCAGTTCGAGCTGTTGCCGGGTGGCTCGCTGCTGCTGTTCTGCCGATTCAATCACGCCAAGTTGCTGATCGACCCGGTCTCGCAGCACGGCGACCTGGCTTTTCAAGCTGACCGTGCGCGCTTCGAACAGCGCGCGCTGCCCGCTGACCACATCGGCGGCGCGCAGGGCATCGAAGCCTTGCCCGCTCGCCGCCGCCAGCAGATCGTCAGGAAAGCCTATATCGCTCCTTCCGGCTGTCTCCGCATCCAGTCTGGCCAATTTTGCAAGCAATGCCCAGCGCTCGGCTCGCGCCGTCTCGGCCGTCGCGCTCGCCTGCACGTCGTTCAGTCGCATCAACACCTGACCGGCAAGCACATGATCGCCCTCGCGCACGAGCAGTTCCTGAACCGATCCCCCCTCCTGGTTCGCAATGACGCGACGCTGCCCCTCGACCTCGATCAAACCATTCGCGATCGCCGCTTCCGCCAGCGGAGCGGAGATGGACCAGACGCTGAAACCGCCGATGAAGACCGCCATGGCCATCAATCCGAGCAGGATCACGCCGCGTGTTGACGGATGAGGCGCCTCCATTAATGGCGGCGCGGACGACGCGATCGATCGGCCGTGGCTATCAGCGACGACGGCTCGCCCGGATGGAGACGTGAGAGCTCGGGTCATGATGCAACACGGTTCTGTTCGCGTCGGGCGGGTACGGCGGCTCTGGCGATGCGGGGTTCGCTGAGTGCTGGGCGGTTGTCAGGCGCCGGGGCGACGACGCGGTTCAGGATCTCGGCCCGCGGTCCAAACATTTCTGCCGCTCCATCCCGCATCAGCAAGACCAGGTCGACATGCTGCACCAAGCGCGGACGGTGCGAGACCAGAACCACCGTGGTGCCGCGCGCCTTGAGCTTCCGTAATGTGTCGGCCAGATTGGCCTCGGAATCGCCGTCGAGATTGCTGTTGGGTTCATCCAACACCACGAATTTCGGACTACGGAACAGTGCGCGCGCCAAGCCGATCAGCTGCCGTTGCCCGCCGGACAGATACTGCCCGTTCTCGCCGATCTCGGTGTCGTAGCCGCACGGAAGCCGCAAGATCATGTCGTGGCAGCCCGCAAGCTGTGCGGCCCGGTAAACCTGCTCGGGCGTCGCCTCTCCCATCCGTGCGATGTTGCGGAATACCGAACCCTCGAACAGCTCGACGGATTGCGGCAGATAGCCGACGTAGCGGCCGAAATCCTCACGCATCCAGCGATGAACGTCGGCGCCATCGAGGCGCACGGTGCCGGCGCTTGGCGCAAGCGTGCCGATCAGCATCTTGATCAGCGTTGTCTTGCCGGCCGCCGAGGGGCCGATGACGGCAAGACTGTCACCTGGTGACAGCGCGAACTGCACGCCTTTGACGATCGTGGACGTCGAACCCGGCAAGCCGTACGTGACACGCTCCACCGACAGGCGGCCGACCGGGGCCGGCAATGGCCGTCCGGGCGGACGAAGACGAGGCTGGCGAAGAAAATGCTGCAAGCGAAAGAAAGCTTGCCGGGCCTGGACAAGCTGCTTCCAGCCGCCGATCAGCATTTCCACCGGCGCAAGCGCCCGGCCCATGATGATCGAGCCGGCAACGGCCACGCCCGATGTCAGCTCATGCTGCAGCACCAGATAGCCGCCCGCGCCAAGTACGGCGATCTGCACCGAGAGGCGCGCGAACTTGGCCATTGCCAGCAGAACGGAGGCTCGCTGCGCCGCGCGCCGCTGCGGCGGCAGCACTTCGGCCACCGCCTCCTGCCAGCGGCGCATCACCGCCGGCAACATGCCCATGCTGTCAATCACTTCCGCATTGCGCGCGATGCTGTCGGCGCGACGTTGCGAATTAGCCGCCGCAACATTTGCCTCCTTCATCAGCCGCGACGTGGTCAGTTCGTTCAGCAAGGTGAGAGTGAAAAGGACGATCGCTCCTGCCGTCGCGATGCAACCCAGCACCGGATGCAGGACGAAGATCACGGCGAGAAAAATCAGCACCCAGGGAAGGTCGTAGAGGGCAAGCAAAGCAGGCGAGCCGAGATAGCCGCGGCAAATGGCGAGATCGCGTAGTGCCTCCATGCGATAGGAATGACCGGCGAGCACGCTCTCCATCGCTCTCGCAAAGCCCTCCGGCGCGGCCTTCTGCTCGACCCAGGTTGCAACGCGCTGCAGGGTCTGATTGCGCGAGATTTCCAGAATAGCCAGCAACAGGATGGACACACCCGCGATCAGCGACAGATAGAGAAGCGTATCGACATTGTGCGTCGTCAGCACGCGGTCGAAAATCTGCATCATGTAGATCGGGATGGTGAGCTGCAGCAGATTGACCACGCCGCTGAACAGGCCCACCGCCAGCAGCTGAATCTTGCAACAGCCGATGGCGCGGCTGAGGATTGTCTCGCTTTTCTCATGTGGATCGACCACCGCAAGCTTCGACATCGGCTTCATATGCGGCGCCCCAATTTTCCAATTCTGATGTCTTCGTCGTGACATTCGAGTCTCGGCGCTCCCGCCGTATCTGACAGGCACGTCGCGACTTCAAAACCCATCCAGTACGGTCGTCCTCCCCAAACAGGAGGGCGACCGTATTTGGCAGAAGCGCGGTTACGTCGCTTCGAGGACAGGCAATCCTGATCGGACTTAGCTCAGGACAAAGTCGTGGTGAGAGAGGTCCGCGGCATGGACGCCCTGGAATGTCACGTCCCCAGCAGCGCCGAGGTCTAGAACGGCGCCGTTGGCGGTGTCATGCACGTGCGCAAGCGCATCAAAATTGGAGCCGAAGCCCGACAAATTGATCACGTCGTTGTTCACGTCGAAGTCCGTGATAACGTCGTGCCCGGCTTGCGACATCTGGAAGGTGAAGGTATCGGCACCGCCGTTGCCGGTCATAGTGTCGTTGCCCACACCGCCATCGATGCGGTCCGCGCCGCTGCCTCCGATGATGATGTCGTTGCCTTCGTCGCCGAAGAGCTTGTCAGACACCGTGCTGCTGCCTGAACTGGCTGCCTGGATGAAGTCGTTTCCGGCATCGCCGTGGATGTCAGCAGCGGCCTCCCCGCCGAGCGGCGGATTGAAGGCGAGTTCACCGGTGATCCTATCGTTGCCGGCTCCCCCATGAACCACGTCACCGAACGTTTCGGTCCACTGCACGATATCGTCGCCGTCACCCGCATCGGCGAAGCCGTGCTCACCCATATGATCGATAACGTCGTTGCCAAGGCCGCCGAATATCTGATCATGGCTGCCGCCGCCGCTGATATGATCGTCGCCGTCACCGCCATCAAGGATGTCGGTGCCGCCATTTCCAGTGATGATGTCGTTTCCGGTGCCGCCTTCGATATGGTCGCTGCCGTCACCGCCGGTCAGGGTATCGTCGCCGGCATCACCGAAGATCTTGTCGCCCGCCGTGGCGTGCGCCGCGTCCGTCGTAAACGCGGAGATGATGTCGTTACCGTCGCCGCCATGGCTTTCATCGGACGCGGTATCGGAACCGGTGATCCGGTCATCGCCTCCGTCGCCGAAGACGGTGTCTCCGACCGCATCATTCCAGGAGATGACGTCATCGCCGGCGCCGGCATGAACGACATCGTGTCCCATCATCTGGTCGATGGTGTCGTTGCCGTCGCCACCGTAAACCAGGTCGTTGCCGGCCCCGGTGCTGATGTGGTCATTTCCCGACCCGCCATCGAGGTAGTCGTTGCCGCCTCCACCGTTGATGGTGTCGTTTCCGGTACCGCCTTCGATGTGGTCCGCGGCATCGCCGCCGATCAACGTGTCATCGCCGCCGTCGCCGAACATGCGGTCGCCCGCCGTCGCATGTGCGGCATCCGTGGTGAAGGCCTGAATGAAATCGTCACCGTCGCCGCCGTGACTTTCATCGGACGCCGTGTCGGAACCGATGATCCTGTCGTTGCCGCCGTCGCCATAGACGGTGTCACCGACGGCATCGTTCCAGGAGATCGTGTCGTTCCCGTCGCCGGCGTGGACGACGTCATGGCCCGCCATCTGGTCGATGGTGTCGTTGCCATCGCCGCCAAACACCGTATCGTTGCCGGCACCGGTGCTGATGTGATCATCGCCGTCGCCGCCATCGAGGAAATCGTTGCCACCTCCACCGTTGATGGTATCGTTTCCGGTGCCACCCTCGATGTGGTCGTTGCCGTCGCCGCCGATCAGGGTGTCATTGCCGGCATCACCGAAGATCTTGTCGCCTGCGGTGGCGTGCGCGGCGTCAGTCGTGAAGGCCTGGATGAAGTCGTTGCCGTCGCCGCCATGGCTCTCGTCGGCCGCGGTGTCGGAACCGATGATCCGGTCGTTGCCCTCATCGCCGAAGACAACATCACCGACCTTGTCGTTCCACGAGATCAGATCGTCGCCCGCACCCGCGTGGACGACGTCGTGACCGGCCATCTGATCGATCGTATCGATGCCGTCACCGGCGAACACGACATCGTTGCCCGCTCCGGTGCTGATGTGGTCGTTTCCCGATCCGCCTTCGAGAAGATCGTTGCCGTTGCCGCCGGTGATGACGTCGTTGCCCGCGCCGCCGAGGACATGATCGTCACCATCACCGCCGTTGAGCGTATCATCACCGTCATCGCCTGACAGCGTATCGTTGCCGCCGTTGCCGTCAATCGTATCGTTGCCGGCAAGGCCGAAGATACGATCCGGCCCATCGGTGCCGGTCAGGATATCGTCGCCGTTGGTTCCCGTGAGATTGGACATGAGGCATTCTCCCTTTCAGATGTGGGCCTCAGCTTCACATGCGGGGCCTCGGCGAGTTGCAGGTTGACAAAGAATCCTGCGGGCCCTGAACCGACGCCCTCACGCGTTCGTATGCTTTCTTTTCGGAGAGTTCAGGGCGATATGGCTGCATCTGTAATGCGAGGAGCGGATCGCTGTAACCAAACTGTAACGTCGCCCTCAGCGCGCGAGCCGAGAGTCTCATCGATCGGGATGCAAACACCCAATCCAGATGACCCTTCCTAGATCCGCGAAGCATCGATGGACCACTGAAGCCGTACCGCTCCACTCGATCAGAGCTGCAGCAGCGGTCCGCCAAGGACGCCGCAAGATTCGTACAGCCGTCGTACCGCCCTCTCCGAGCTTGGCCGGAGCCTCCATTGCCGTAACCGGCATACGATTCCAACTTGGCTGACATTCCCGACGGCGGCTTGAAGCCTTAGGCATACTCAAGGAGCAAGCGATACTATTGGGCATAACCGATGAAGTCGCTGATCATCAGTTGCTTGTCTTGTATTAGTCCCGGAATGGCACCCACTGCATTTCCATCTCTCGGGATGTCGGCTTCTTCTCAGCCTTTCGCTGTCGGGGCGGTCGACAACGCTTCTCGGATCTGGTCCGCGACCGATGTCGTCAGGCTTGCTCGCGCGAGCCCAAGTGGAATGGTTCGCTCAGTCAAGGAGCGATACAATTCACCGGCGTTAGGGCTGAAGAGGTCCATCGCGGCTATGTGCCGTCGCACCGTGCCGACATCGCCTCTCGCGACGCAGCCGCCCATTCCCTTGGCCAGGCTGCTGCTGGTGACTGCCGAGGTGGTTCCGGCGAGAAGCGGCAGCAGGGCGTTCAAGGCGTCACGTTCGCTGGCGCCGAAGGACTTCCAGATCGACACGGCCTCCGAAAGCAGCGCGATGAAGAAAGGACCAACGTAATAGACCGAGGCATGGTAGATCGCGCGTTGTCCTCGGGGTACCTCCACGGTGGTGCAACCGATGTCGCCGGCCAGCCGCTTGAGCGTCTCGAGGAATGCGGGTTCGGCGGCCTCCACGCCGACCGTCACGCCCGGCAAGCCCCGCAGAGCGACGGCCGGATCGGTAAACATCTGCAGCGGGTGGAAGCCACCTATCGTCGCGCCGTCCGATTTCGCCTTCGCCAACGCTTCGATGTCGGTCGCGCCGCTGCAGTGGACGACCTTATGATGCGACTGCCAGGCGATGCCGTCGGCGACGCGCGCGATGGCATCGTCCGATACGGTCAGCCAGACGAAGTCGCACGCGTCCACCACGTCCTGCGCGCTCGCCAGCGCACGCAGCCCCTCGACTTCCTGCCGCATTTGGAGCGCGCCCTCGCCGCCCCGGCTCCAGGCCGCGGCCACCTGATACCCCGCCCGACTGAAGGCTTGTGCGAGCGTACGTCCGACGCTGCCGCACCCGATGAATCCGAATTTTGCGCTGGGCATCCCGATCAGCTCCGGAACGAGGCATCGAGCCGGTCGAGTTTGCGCAGCAGGGCCGCCCATTCGAGCGAACCGTACCCGCCCGAATTCCGCCTCGCGCCTTCGTTGAGCGTGGGGTTCGTGTCCGCTTCATTGAGCAGCGTGATCTCGCTGCCGGAGAAGCACGTCACCGTGTTCTCGATCGCGGCGGGAGACGGCTGATGGACCGGCCGGTTGCAGGCCAGAAGATCGACCTGGATCCGGCAAGCGTTCTCGAGCCAGTAGATGGCGTTGAAGGCCTGCGGGATCGTCCGGCCACAGGCGAGCAGCCCATGATTGCGCAGCAGGAGCACGTCGTGTTCGCCCAGATCGCGGACGACGCGATCGCACTCCTCGCCGCTGATCGCCGGTCCTTCGAATTCGTGGTAGCCGACCCGACCGTGGAAGCGCATCGCGGTCTGGGACAACGGGAGCAAGCCTTCGCTCAGACCGCTGACGGCGGTGCCGGCGCGGGTGTGCGTGTGGATGATGCAGTGAAGGTCCGGTCGCGCCCTGTGGATGGGAGCGTGCAGATAGAAGCCCGCGACGTTGACGTTGTAGCCGTGATCGGGTTGCAGGAGCGTGTTGCCGTCGACGTCGATCTTGACGAGGTTCGACGCCGTGATCTCTTCGTACAGCATCCCGTACGGGTTGATGAGATAGCTTCCTTCCTCGCCCGGAACGCGTGCACTGATGTGGTTATAGATCAGGTCCGTCATTCCAAAGACGGCCATCAATCGGTAGCAGGCGGCGAGATCGATCCGGGTCTGCCACTCATCGAGCGAGACCGCCGACTTGATGTTGGCGAGGGAAAGCACCTTCATGTTGCCCATCTGTGTTGTCCTTTCCAAGTGAACCGACGCGTTACCGCGTCCATTGATCGGGCGAAGCAGTCGGCCGATGGCCGCGGGAGCCCCCGTCGGCCCCTCGCTCTTCGGCCGCTCAGGACTTCTTCAGAGAGACGGCTTCCACCGCACCGTCGCGGGACGCTCTCCCTCGAGCAGGCGGTTGTCCGGCTTCGCGACCGCGGCGAGGCATAGATCCGCGATGGAATCCGCGAACTCTTCGGTCTGCACCGGGACGCCGCTGGCTCCGGGCGCGAGAACGCTGATCAGACCTTCCATGAAGGCTCCGACGAGGCAGGTTGCGGCGACCCTGACGTCGACCTTGCGGAATTCGTCGGCGGCGAGGCCTTCCTTGATAATGGTCTCGAAGACGCGCGCGACGGCAAGTCGATACTTCAGTCGCGTGCTTTCCACTTCCGGATCGATCGGCTCGAAGATAAGGCCGTAGGCGAGGCGCTTGCCGCGCACGGCTCGCAGCACGAAAGTGCGGACCGCGTCCCTCACCTTCTGCGACGGCTCTCCTTCCGCGACGGCGATCCCCGATAGAACGTCGACCTCGCGCTGCGAAACCGTGCTGACGATGGTGGCGCAGAGATCCGCACGTGACGGGAAGTATCGATAGATCGTTCCGACCGCGACGTCGGCTGCGGCCGCGACCGCGTTCATCTGAAGCTCCTGGAATCCGCCATCCATCACGACGGCGCGCGCGGCCCGCAGGATATGCGTCTTCTTGTCGAGGGAACGGACCTGTCTAGTCGCCATCTCGTCACCAAAGATGAAATCGAATTCATTTTCATCTTGATTTGGAAATCAATCGGTGTCAAGAGATGATGTAATTTAGCGTCAAAATCAGCACTTTTGGGCCGACCTGAAACTGAACGATCGATTCAGTTTTGTGGGCTTTCCGACTCTGCCTGAGGGTCGGTTCGGTTTCGAGAATGCTCGCCAACGCAGCGAGCCACGAACCTAGGAACGAATTGGAGGCGTCCCATGACCCAAACACTCGAGGCTCCCGCCAGCCGTTACGGCACCCACAAGGTCCTAAACCAAGCCGAGCCCGCCGCCGGCTTCAACGCCTTTACTGGCGACGCCGTGCTGCGCGCCGCGATCGAGCGCGAGGCTCCTTGGGCCGCGGACCGCTGCGAGGCCCTCGGCGCGATCGCGGGCGACGAGGATGTGCAGGAGCTCGCCCGCCTCGCCAACCGCCACTTGCCCGAACTGAAGACCCACGATCGGTTCGGCAACCGCATCGACTGGGTCGACTTCCATCCGAGCTGGCACGAACTGATGTCGCTGGCGTGGAAGCATGAAGTACCGAACCTCGCCTGGCGCACCAACCAGAAGAACGGCCACTACGCCCGCGCCGTGCTGTCCTACGTCTGGAATCAGGTCGAACAAGGCACCGCCTGTCCGACCGGCATGGCCTACGCTTCGTACGCGGGCTTCGAGGCCGAGCCCGCGCTGGCGATCTGGGCGGAGAAGGTCAAGGGGACCGAATACGAATTCAGCCGCCGCGAGGTGAGCGAAAAGCCTTCGGTCGTGATCGGCTACGCCATGACCGAAAAGCAAGGCGGCTCCGATCTCCGCGAGACACAGACGACTGCTCGCTTCTCCCACTCCGAGGATTATCACGGCAAGACGGCGCACTGGTACGAACTGACCGGCCACAAGTGGTTCTGCTCGGTGCCGCAAAGCGACGGCTTCTTCACGCTCGCCAAGGTCAATGGCGGCGTGACCTGCTTCTTCCTGCCGCGTACGCTGCCCGGCGGCAGCTACAACAACTTCTTTGTCCAGCGTCTGAAGGACAAGGCCGGCAACAAGAGCAACGCTTCCAGCGAAGTCGAGTACGCCGGCAGCATGGCGATCCGCGTCGGCGAGGAAGGCCACGGTATCCGCGAGATACTTTCGCACGCGCACCTGACCCGCTTGGACTTCGCGATTGGCTCCGCCGGTCTGATGCGTCAGTCGCTGACGCTGGCCCTGCAGCACACCACCACCCGTAGGGCGTTCGGCACCTCCATCGCGGACCGACCGATGATGACCAACGTGCTGGCCGACATGGCCGTCGAAGTCGAAGCTGCCACGCTTCTGGCGCTGCGCGTCGCAAAGGCGACAGACCAGAAGGCCTCCGAACACGAACGGCTGCTCGCCCGCGTAGCCACGCCAGCGGCCAAACTCTTCAATTGCTCGCGCGCCCCGTCCATCGCCTACGAAGCGCTCCAGTGTCATGGTGGGAACGGCTTCATCGAAGAAAATCCGATAGCGCGTCTCTACCGCGAAGCGCCGCTGAACAGCGTCTGGGAGGGCACGGCGAACATGATGTGCATGGATGTCCGTCGGGCGATGGCCAAGGACCCGCGCACGATCCAGGCACTCTTCGACGAGACCCGTCCCCTGCTCGGTCAGGACGCCCGCTTCGACGCGCTGGTCCTTCATACCGAAACACTGGTTCGCAAAGCCGTTGAGGACGAGTTCGTCGCCCGTCCGATGACCGAAGCGGTCGCACGCGTCCTGCAGGGTGCAGAGCTCCTGCGTCACAGCACGCAGGACGTCGTCGACCTCTTCCTCGCCACCCGCGCACCGAACGCATCGGGATCATGGGGTTCGCATTACGGGACGCTGGCGTTCAGCGTCGACCAGGCGAAGGCGCAGAAAGTCATGCGCCGCGCCGTGGTCGTCGAATGAATTGAGGAACGTATGTGTACGCAACGAGTTTGATCGTCATAGTCGCTTCGCATCGGCTGCATGGTCTCAGTGGACAAGTCCGTCGTCGCTACTCGCCGGTACGACCCGTTTGCGTTCTTCCACCGTCAGTCGTTGCAGCGCGCTTGGGCCAAGATTACCCGCGCCGACGATCTGCACCGGACTATCGGGGTTTTGTGAGCGCTGCTCGCGCTTGCGAGGACGTTCTTCCTCGCCATCGCCGCCGCCGAATCCGAGGAACTCGACGATAATGACGGAGGATGGTTCGTTGGCCCGCTGCTGCGGGGGCGCCGCCTGACGGGCCGCGGCCCCGGCCTGGTTTCCGGCTTCCGGCAGTCCACTGATATTCGGCGGCTCGATCACCGGCACGCCTTTGGACTGGCCGCCGACTTCGATATTGGCGACGTTCAGGACATGCAGCGCCGCGAGATTGAGATTGCCCGCAACCCGGATGCCCGCATCCCCTGCATTCACCGTGCCTTCGGGCGCAACGAGGTCGACATCGCCTTGAACCACGCCAGCAAAACCGATGATGGTGCCGATGCCACTACCGGAAATATCCGCCCGCTCTTGGACACGGGTAACCGCATCAACGCTAGTGGCAACCTCCGGCGCCGAAGGAACGCGGGCCGTCTTTGCGCCGCGGCCGGCGTCGATATCGCCGAGTGTAGCCCATAGCGTCTCGTCGCCACCGCCAAACGTCAGGACACGGGACCGATTCACCGTGACGCTTTTCTTCACGAAGACGCTGATATCGCCCGGCCCGAGCGCAACGAGGCCTTGCCCGTCCCCGATGGCAGCGCCCAGTGCTGCAACCTGCAATCCGCCGCCGGGAGCCAGCACCTCGATGCCGCCGCCGGCCATGGTGCGCAATGTCAGCGACTGGCCGAGCACATCGCCCTTCCAGCCCTCGCCCGGGAACAACGCCGCGATCGCTGCGTAGCCGCGGTTGTATCCACCATTGAGCGGCCGGCCCTTGCTGTCGGGCGTCAATTGATCGCGGCCGGCCTCACGCAGCTCCTGCATATAGACGCGATTGACGAACGCATGGCGAACCAGTTCCGGCAGGCTTAGGAAGCGCGCCCACGCGTCGAGCGGCGACAGGGTCTCGCCGGTCTTCTCTTCGATGAAAGAAACGAGGCCAAATCTGAGCAGCTTCTGCTGGCCGTCGCGCTCCTCGCTCCGATCGGTGAGATAGAGCGGCACCAACGTGCCGTCCGGCAGTGTTGTCGTCAAATAGGCCGGCATGGCCGCGACACGCGAGGGATCGAGATAAGCGGCGATGAAAGCATCGTAGGATGGCCGCTTGTCCTGCAGGCCTGCCATCACAGAGATCGAGGCGCCTTGCTCCGGTAGCCCTCTGATGTCGGTGCCGACGACCGGCCGGTTATTGCCGTCGAAACTGCGATTGCCGGTCGTGGTAATGGACAGAGCCTGTCCGTAGACGTCGCGGCCTGTGCTCAGCGTGATCAGCCCCGGTCCTTGAACTTGCATGGTGCCGCCGATGATGTCGTTGCCGGCCTCCAGAAGCGAGACGTCAGTCGCATGCAGATTGCGCAGTTGATAGTTGATGTCGCGGATATCCGTGCCGGCACGGAACCATGTCTGCTCCGCGGTCATGACCTGCGTCGAGAGTGGATCGCCGTCGTTCCGCAAGAGCACGTTGGAGATGGTCCCACGACGGGCGTAGATGCGGCTCGGCTCATAGTCCTCGGCGTTGGGCAGCACCGCGGGGTTGCGAATGCTCTGCAGGAAGAGACCGTGAACTCCGTAAGTGACCCGGTCGGTAGAAATGGCATTCTGCAGCATGAAGTGGAAGCTGCTTCCGCTTTGCCGCGGATTCTGGAATATGTCGTCGAAAGGCGAGCCCGCGAAACTGATTGCGACACCGTTGATGCCGTCCACAGGCTGGAACGGAGACGGCATCATCTCCGGAATGGCGCGCGTTTGGGTAATCGAGCCCAGGATGATGTCCCGGTCGGCGAGCAACTGCAGCTCCGGATGTGCACCGGGCGCGGTGTAGAGCTTCCCGAAGTTGACGATGTCGCCATTCAGCGCGAGCACGTTCGTGATCGCAGGATAGAGATTCGTGGCGAAAAGACCGATCGCACCGTAGTCGGAATCTCCATCGAAAACGTAGCTGAGGTTCAGGTCCTTCGACAGGAATTGACCTTGATTGACGAGTCGAACGTCGCCGCCGATCGATACCAGATTGAGAGCGGTGCGGTTTGTATAGCCGCTCATGATCGCGCTCTGACGAGCGATACCGCCCAATAACAGAGGGTCACCGCTCAGCATCAGCGGATCGAGCACGGTTTGGACGATCAAATCGCCGGCCGTGCGCACACTCAATTCGGCGTCGCCGAGAGCGAACACAGGGGCGATGTTGTAGATTCCGGCGGCGCGTCCGCTGATGGTTACGGATCGCCCGGTCGCAGTCTCGCCCGCGGTGACCGTGCCTGTGCCACGGCCGACATAGTAGTAGCCAGCGCGGAGCGCGCCTTCGACGTCGACAGTCAGTGCACCGCCATTGCGCATTTCCAACGATTTGGCCTCGCCGCTCGTGCGACCGCCGCGCACCCGACCGTTGGTCGGGAGAGCCACGAGAATATTGTCGAGATCGCCTCCGGCGAAGACCGAGACATTGCCGCCACCGAGCGCGCCAACGCCTTGCGCAAAGTTTGCGTAGTCAATCCACCAGGAGCTCTGCTCGCCCGGACGGAAGACATAGTCTTGATCCGTGCCGCCGACGTGCTTGAGCCATTCAACGAAGAGCTGGTTGTCCTTCGGGTTGGCCGGAAGCGCCGACGAAATGCTGCCTCCCGCGGCGATCGTAAGGTGTCCACCCTCGATTCCGTAGGTCGCCGCTGAGGGCGCAGTGAAGTTGTCCCAGGTCGTCGTATCTTTGCGCCCCGCAGTGTAGACGACCGATTGATAGTGAGCGAGGTCGAGGTTGCGCCCGGCGCGGAGATCGATATCGCCGGTGCCGGTGCGCACCAGTATGCCACTGCTGCTGTTACCTACCGTGATCGTGCCAGAATTGCTGCCGAGACCGGCGAGCGGCATCGTAGTGATCGCCGAGGCCGAGCCGAGATCGGCCCCGGCGACGAGCCGAAGATTCCAGGATGCGGCATCCTGCAACACCCCGGACCGGTCGGCCCGATCGAAGCCGTCACTGAGGTTGCCGTTGATGATCAGATTGCCGGCAGCGCGGAGCGTCAACGTGCCCTCACGCTGTGAAGCTCCAAAGTCGGCGAACAGGTTCCAGTCCTGGTCGATCAACAGGTCGCCGGTGCTGCGAATCTCGATCCCGGACATGAGCTCGATGCCGCGTGAGCTGAGCCCCAAGGCAGCCGCGATAGCACCAGCATGGGTACCGAACGTCCGGGCATCGCTAACCGCCTGCACCTGAACCGCGCTGGTGGTGCCGCTGGTGTAGACACTCACGCCCTCGAGCACAGCCGAGCCGGCACCGATGATGCGGGCTGCCAAAGCATCAACCGCGATGCCATCGTGGTTTTCGTTCTGCAACGCCCGGAAGCGCACCCTGCCGCCGTCGCCGCCCGCGACATCGATCGTGCCTCCGCGAACATCGAGCCTTCCGCGCGCCGCCTCAAGCGTTACTCGGCCAGAGCCAAGTGTGGTGTCGGTCGCACCGGCAAGAAGATGAGCAGAGCTCTCCATCACCAGGCCATTGCCGCCCGAAATCGAGATGTTGCCGCCGTAAGTCGCGCGCGCATCAACGCTACCGGCGATCGTCACCCGTCCCTGGTCGGCCGCGAGTTGGAAGTCTTCGACCTTGGTCATGCCGGAAACGACGACATCGCCGGATCGGATACGGAACTGGCGCGAGCGGGTGAAGCCCGCCGCATTAAGGCGGTCGGCGAAAGCTGCAAAATCCGGCAACTCGGCGATGTCGAGCACGAATGTGCCGCCCTTCCCGTTCGCTCCGGCCTGCGCGGCGACCATGCCATCGAGCACAACCGTGCCGCCACCAGATGCCGTCGCCGCAAGACTGCCGGCATTGCCACCGCCAGCGTGCGCAGCCAGATTCAAGATCGCGCCAGAGCCAACGACAACATTGCCGCCGTCGACGGCGGTCAGGCTGATGCGTCCGGCATCGCCATAGGCGCTGACGTCGAAGAATTGCTTGGCGAAGCCGCCGACATCGATCACCGCGCCGTTGGACAACGTCACGCCACCTGCGCCGGCCGTCAGTTCGACCGCGCCGCCGAGCGCGGCAATGCGGGTCGCGACCTCAATCGTCTGGCCGCGGAGCGTAAGCCGGGTGCCGAGGCTCTCCTCGAGACTCGTCGATGCCGTGCCGGCTTCCGCGAGCCGTAGCATGCCGCCCGTGATCAACGACTGCGCAGCGCCGCTGCGCCCGGTCAGCAAGGGGGTGTCGATCGTCAGCGCTGCCATGCCGGTGTCGATCCCGCCATTGCCCTGCCCTGTGATGTGGCGACGTCCCGCCATCACGACATGATCGAAACCGGAGATCGTTTTCGTTCCGGTCCCGAGAATGAGCTGGTCCGCGGCCAGCGTCAGCGTGCCTGATCCAGTGCCCGCAGTCGCAGCTCCTCCACCGCTGTTGATGAGCGCGATCGAGCCGCCGGACACCTCGATGTCGTTGGCGCCATATCCCGCAAGGCCGGCGCCATCGAAGGTCACCGAGGCAAGTCCGGCACCGCTCAGGTTGAACGAGGAATAGAAATCGAGCGTCGTATAACTGCGGAGCGTCAGGCTCTCGGCGCGATTCAATTGCTTTAAGGATTCGAGAGACAGGACGAGGCCGTTGGTGCCGCCGCCGAAGCCGATCCGGCCCGACGCGACGGACAGCGAGGCCGCCGACAGCACCGCGCTTCCGGCAAGCTCCGTCGTCTGCGTCGCATCGATCAGAAGCGCACGGTCAGCCGTAAGGCGAACGCCTTCGCCGACCCGAATTGTGCCGCCGATCGTCGTGTCCACGTTCTCGCGGATCACCTGGACGACATCACCGTTCGACACGCGGATCAGCGCGCCATAGTCCTTGGACGGCGCCACCATGACGTCGTCGGCCGGGTTGCCATCGTCCCAACCGTCGGGATCCTCGTAGCGCGCCGCCACCTGCGGCTTCATGATCAGATTGCCGGCGCCGCGCGTCGCCGTTCCCTCTGCCCTGATCACGCTGCCGGCGCCGATGTCGACGAGCCCGCTCGCCGCAAGGATAATCTCCGGCCCGGTGAGGGCCGAACCGGAGTCGTTCCGGACGAGGATGTCGCTCGCGGTCACGTCGAGACGCAAGCCGAGAGGATCTCCTGTGCGCGTGCCGCCGATCAACAGACTTCCGGCGCCGAACCTGGACAGGCTCGCGGAATCGATGACCAGGTAACCGTCGGCGCGCAGATCCGAGCCATCAACGCCTGCACCAACGATCGCAATCTTGGTTCCGGCGATGTCGATAAGAGAACCGCGGCCCCCTTCCGGGGTCTGCGCTTGCAGGCTGCCGTCGAGGATCAGTTGCTGCGTCGCCTTGAACACGACGGCGCCGCCATCCAGCGGCAGCCGCGGCGTCACCACATTGAGCCCGGTCAAGCGATATTGTGTGAGCTTGAATGTATCGGAGGCGAAGAAGGTGTTGGCGAAGGCCTCGTTGTACTCGGTGTACCGGCGCAACTGCGTGCCCGTCATCACCCGCCAGACTGACGAGAGCTGGTCCTCGCTGCCTAGCAACGCATCGCCGCGCCGACCGCTCATCATGACCGATCCGTCCGCGAGAGCCACAGATTTGGCGAGCGGCGTGGTCGTCGCCCGGGAAACAAGCGACACCAGATAGGCTCCGGGCAGCGCCGCGTAGCTCGACGGCAGCAGCGTGTACCAACCGGCCGCTAAACCATTGCCGCCAGCAAGCCAGACTCGATCACCGACCATGCCGCCCGGTGCCGCGCCATTGAAACCGGGGATCACCGCATAGCCGTTGGCCGACGTCAGGATGTCGTGCGAACCGCCGGGCCCAGGCACGAACTCACGGGCGTAGAGGTCGCCGCCGCCGCGGACGTCGATGACCGACCCCGCCCGACTCTCGACAACCGGGGCTTCAAGCGAAATCCGCTTCTCGGGAGGCGAGGTCAGAACACCGTCGGCGCCTACCGCACCTGGCTTGGTCGGATCGAGCCAGTTCTCTCCGTTGGACAGATTTCCATATGGCACGATGAGCCCAGCACCCGACACCGATGTCACACTGCCAGCACCGAGGATCAGACGCTCGCTTGCTTTTAGCGTTATCTGCCCGAACGGCGCTCGAAGCACGCCATTCTGTTCGATGACAGGCGCCGCCAGAGTCAAACTGCCGCCGGCCGACAACGGCGGAGCGACCACGTCCTTCCGGTCGACCGTTATCCGATCGGACGCTTTGATTGTCGCCTTGGTGCCCGTCGCCGGATAGACCTGCCCGGCTCTCAAAACCAACGCTCCATCGACATCGAGAACAGAGAGCGGCGGGATGCTGGCGTCGAACGGTGCATTGAGCCGCAACTCGGATGTATCGAAGGCCGTTTCCGCGAAGCCGCGGATATTCATCTCACTGTTCACGTCGATCACGGATGCGACCAATGTGAGCCCGCCTTCGCGCCTGGTGCTGGACTGTCCGGTTCCAGTCAATGACATGTATGGCGCGATCAGGCTGGAGCGGCCGCCGTTGAGATTGACGAGCGGTGCCGAAATCTGAAGAGAACGATCCGCTTTGACGACCGCGTTGTCGAGCTTGATGCTTGCTGCCGTCGTCAGCGACACGTCGGCGAAAGAGCCCGACGCCAGCACACCCGGTCGAATGTACGCATTGCGAACCTGCACAGTGGACGGGAAAATCGCCAGCAAGTCCGTCCCGACAGTATCCCGGAGTTCTTGAATGGTCGCGTCGGTCCAGCCGTAATTTCTCGGATCAACACCGCTACCACTTGCCGGTGGCGCGGAGGTGATGATGATGTTTCCGCCGGTTCCGGCTTCGATCATTTCCTTTGAAATGAGCCATGAGCCCGATGCTGGAATCCCCAAATCCCGGGCGATTCGCGCAAGGTCGAACCCGATCACGTCGAGCGGGTTGTAGTCGCACGCACCGTTGGCCGCATATCCCCAGCAGTCGGGATCGAGTTGTCCGAGCCCCGCATCGTTCTTGATCGCCTCGATCGGATTGAAGCCGCCCGAGACCTCCGCGTTTATCGAGATCTTGCCGTTAACCGCACCAGGGCCGCCCGCCTTAGCGACCAGACGACCTGCAATCACACCCCATTGCAGCGTGAGCGAGATCGAACCGCCGTTGCTATCGATGCGGGAGTCGAGGTTGCTGTGCTGGAGGCCCCCTATCGGAACCTGGACAATACCGCTCGCGCCCGAGACGTCTATGAGCGAACCGGCATCGAGGTCCACCATGACGCCTTTGATGCCCACGGAGCCGCCAGGACGAACGTCGACGACAGGTTGAAGGTTTCCGTTCTTGACCAGCGTCGATACGCCACGCGCCAGCAATTCGGCGCGATCAGCGAGCATAACGTCGCCGTTGTTCGCCGAAAGCTGGATCGTTCCTGCAGGGGCATCCAGCGTGCCCTTGACCACAACCTGGCTGCCGGTTTCGGAGGTCGCAAGAGAAATGGTGCCGCCGATGTCAGTCCTGACGACGGCGCCAGCACCGACGGTGACATTGGTTCCGCCTGCCAGACTGAGAGCATTGGGCTTGCGTTCGACCCGCTCGTAGACAGGCAGAACGGCAAGCGTTCCGAGAGCCGCGATGGACGTCCCCGTTTCGGCAGCGAATGCCTTTTTAGTATCGATCACCAGATTGGAGACGCGATGGTCGATGTTCGCCCCTTCGGTAACCGTAATCGTGCCTTGCGTCGTGATCGCCAGCGAGCGGAAGCCGCGATCACCCAAAAGAGAATCGTTCAGATGGAAAGCGGCGGTATTTGTGCCGGCGCCGCCCAATTCGACATCGGAGCTCGTGATGAGCTCCAGTTCGCCGCCCGAGCCCGCCGCATAGCCGCGAAGATCGATATTCGACAGCATATCGGCATCGGCAATTCCCAGCCTGATACGTCCCGCGTCACCGGCTGTGATGTTGGGCTTGCTGCCACCGCTGAGCTTTGCCCCGCCCGAAACGTCGATAACAGCGCCTCGCTCGAAGTCTCCGGCGACCTGAACCGTACCGCCATCGATCTTCCGAAAGAGCGACGCCGCCGGGTTCAAAAGTTCATTGATCCACTGTCCGCTGACGTCGATCCGCGAATTTGCCCCGAAAATGTTGTGCTGGCCGACGAGCCAAATATCGCCGCCGGCGATACGGATCGTCCCGCCGATAATGAATGTGGTCGGCAGGTTGCTCGGCACGTTGGAGATAACGTTTAGTTTGGCGCCGGGCAAGAGTTCGAGCGCTTCGCCTTCACCGAGCGTGAAACCCTTGGCGACATAGAACTCGAAGGAACCCATGCCGGACTGGGCGAGCACGGCGGGGTCAAGGTAAGTGGCTTTGTCGCGATGCGGATTGGCCGAATTCGGATTGTACCAGATGGTGTCGAGCCCGCTTGAGACGTTGAAATCATCAGGCAAGCGAACCGGATCGCTCGCGATGATGAGGTCGCCCGGTAGCCACAACCGGGCCGGATCGCTGTTGGCGCCAATCCTTAACGTACCAGCCTTCGCTAGATTACCGAGCGCCGCCTGGCGCTCGCCGACAACTACGCCGCCCCAATAGCTACCTTCGAGAACGAGTGCTTCGGCTGCGAAGAGTTGAATCGAACCGGCGTCACGCCCCTCGGTGTATCCCTTCTCGAACGTGCGCGCTGACTTGCCGAGCGGGTCAGTCCATGTTTCGCTGATACCCCACCGGTCATGGCGACGGGTAAAGCCCCCCGCTACCCCCGTGTAGAGCTGGTCGGGCAAGGCGTCGCCAATATTGTAGACTCGTCCATCGGCGCCGCGCAGCTTGGTGGTCGTGTTCCAACCATCCGTATAGCGCACCGACCCACCCGAGACGTCGAGCAACGACTCCTTGCGGGTAATGATCGAACCGCTGGATTTTATGACGATCGAGCCGGCCTTGGTGGAGAGTTCGGCAAGATCAGTCTTGCCCACGCCGACCCAGGATGAGACGTCGGCCAAAGGCGTGCCTACCCAACGGCCGGGCTGGCCGTCGATCCAATTGACCTCGGCCATGGGCCCGCTGGTGAAGTCACCCGATCGCCGTCGATCCACGATCACTTTGAGGCCGCGCAACCAGGAATCACGATAGAGCGGCGTATCGCGCAGCTCGTTTATGTAGAGCTGGGCCTCGACGAAGTTGCGGTCCATCGACACCGCGATGTCCTGCAGGCCCGCGACGCTCAAGTAGGCATTTTCGCCGATGTAAACGCGGCTGCCGTCGCGAACGGTCGGCTCGCCGGATATCGGCTCTTCCCCCGAAAGCGGCGAGGTGCTTGCCACGATGCTGATCTTGCCCGCCGGAACGATCACGCTTGCGCCTGCCTTCACATCAATCAGGTTTCCGCGCAACTCGACGCGGCCGGGCTGATAACGTGTCTTGAGCGATGTCTGCTCGATCTCTTCGACGTCGCTCAGGTCGGGTGTCGCCAGGGTGACGCTGTTCGAGCCCAGGGTCAGACTTCCGGTCGACCAGTATTGCAGGGGCGAACCGCTGAACGAGCTGCCGTTCGCCATCATGCCTTGATCCCAGGCGAGCAGCCGGATCGAGCCATCACGGTTGTTCAGCTTTGTGGTCGTGAAAAGCCCGCCGTCCTGTACGATCTCGCGACCCATGATCGTAATATTCCCGCGGTCGCTTTGGATCACGCCGTCATTGGCGACGCGGTAGCCGACCGAAGCCGCCCTCGCCGCCATTTCGGGGAAGACGATGTCGCGCAGATCCTGCGTGAAGGCATTGGTCGGAGCTAACGGATTGGTCGCGGCCTGCATCGCATAATAGTCGAACAGCCAGCGCATCGGTGACGATACGGCGACGTCCAGACCGCGCACGCCCGTTTGGCTGGTCAAGAGATAGATCTGCTCACCGGCAGCCATGATCACTTGGCCATCCGGGGCGGAGATCTGACCGGAATTGATCACTTTCGGCGCGAACAGCATGACCTTGCCGGCGCTCGCGGTCTCGAACCGAGCGCCGGCCTCAACGCTCACGTTGCCCGGCGCCGCGCCGATCACCGCACCCGGAACCTGACTGGGGTCGTTG
Source organism: Bradyrhizobium sp. Ses1 (assembly GCF_059512365.1). Taxonomy (NCBI): domain Bacteria; kingdom Pseudomonadati; phylum Pseudomonadota; class Alphaproteobacteria; order Hyphomicrobiales; family Nitrobacteraceae; genus Bradyrhizobium; species Bradyrhizobium sp. Ses1. The sequence continues at coordinate 83,998 of NZ_JCAMOQ010000008.1, read as the reverse complement.
ACGGAGACGAATTGGTTCGGCTGCCGTTGCTCCAGATAACCGAACTGGGGCTTGTAGACGTAGGTGTTGCCGCTCGCGTCGGTACCGTAAAGCTGCTTGTTGATACCGGCCAGGAACTGCTCATTGGACAAGGCCAGCGAAGAAGCAACGAGCGCCCCCACATTCACCTGGCTCGCGCCACCGAAGATGATGCCGTTCCGATTGATAATATAGACTTGGCCTTCGGCCTTGATGGAGCCGAGGATTCTGCTCGGTGCCTCCGAAGGATCGAGAACGCGGTTGAGCGCGATCCAATCCGACGCATTTGAACCGCCTGCGCGCTGGTCGAAATAGAGCTGGGTGCGGCCGCCGACGTTGAAGGTCTTCCACTCGAGGATGGCTTTCTGCTGCGATTGCTTGATCGTGACGTTGGCGTTGCCGCCACTGACGGTCTCGGTCGGGAGCTCCGCCCCCTGCCACAGGTTCGCCCTTGTGGCCACGCCCGGAGCCACCTGAAGACCGCCCGGCCGCAAGCCATTGGGCACGATATCCGGCGTGGCGCCGAGCTGGACGCGCGCCGCATCGCGAGCGGCCTGCTGGCTTGCCTGCATGGCCTGCACCGCAAGTGTCGCGCGCTTCAAGGAATTCTGCGCATCACGCGCCGCCTGCGAAGCCTCGAGCTGGACGGCCTGAGCGGCCGCGACCGCAGCGGCCGTGGGAGACGATGGTTGTCCGCCAAGAGGCCGCGCCATTGCGCCCGGCACAGTCGCAATGAGAGCCAAAGCGCTGACGGTCGCAAACAACTTGGCACGACGTATTGTGAACTGCGACTTGCGACTGCTCGACGCCATGATCATTCCTCGACGGTTCTTAATCGGTCGGGAACATGCCGTTCAGACGACGCCGCCCGGACATCCAACTGTCGGATGCACGCTACAAACGCGTCTTGAGCCTATCCCCTCAATGTCACCCGGTAAGACCGGCCGAGCAGCGCGTTACTGAACCGCGCCGGAGAAAAAAATTCGAAGGAGAGGGAATGTTCTCGTCGCACACGCATTCGGCGTATTCTATGACACCACGACGACACCGCCGGGCAGTTGTGTAATGCGCGCGCCATAAACGTCCTGGATAAGCGCAATGAGATCGTCGATACGGTCGAGCGTAAGCCGAACTTCCACGCGACGCCGACCAAGCGCTTCGTTCATGAGCACGATGTGCCCTGGCCGATAGCGGTTGACCTCGCCGATCACTTCTGAAAGTGGGGTTTGACGAAACACCAACTGGCCTTCGCGCCAAGCCAGGACGGCTCCAACATCGGCCGCGACAACGGGCTCCAAAGCGCCTTGGGCATAGGCGACCTGCCGGCCTTCATACAGCGTGACGGAGTTTCCGGAGTAGTCGATCGCCACCGAGCCGCGTTCGCAGGTCACGGTCGCCCGCACACCTTCGCAGCGTACATTGAAATGCGCGTCGACAGCGCGGATGCGGCCGCCTGCTGCCGTGATCGTCAGCGGCGCATCGAGCGACTTGCTTGTGACGATGGCCACTTCACCCGACACCAGTTCCAGCGGCCCTTCACCGGCCGCGTGTGGCATGTTGAGGCTCGTACGCGTGTTGAGATCGATCGAGGCGCCCGATTGCAGCGCAATCCGACGTCGCTCGCCTATTGCGGTCCGCAGGTCCGCCCGCAACTCGGAGGCCGACGGCCAAAGATCAAGCGGCGGCTTCACAAGGTAGCCGAGTGCCGCAACCGCCGCAGATGCCCCCGCGGCAGCCAACATCGTGCGTCGGTTGAAGACCGCGCGCCGGGGACGTCGCGATGCCGATGCGATGTTGTCCCAGAGCAGGTTCGCTTCCGCGAAGGCTTCAGCGTGCAGTTCGCTGCGCTCGCACCAGCGTTTCAACGCCGCGGCATCGGCCACGGTGGCGCGTCCGGAGGTCAGGAGCACCAGCCATTGCTGTGCTTCTTGTTTAATGGTCGGCCGCATGTCGGGCGGTGTGATCGGATCGTCTTCGCGCATGGCACTTCTAAGACCCTTTTCGGGGACCAGAACTGAACCTGCGATTCAGCTTTCTTTCAAGCCGATTGGAGCAATGCCGCAGCGCATTCAAGAGCTCCTTCTCGACCATCCGGGGAGAAATGCCAAACCGCTCTGCGATCTCCTCGTGCTTCACATTATCCAGCCGCGCGAGAAGCAGAATGGCTTTGCGGCGCGGCGTCAGCTCTTCCAGTGCAGCCCGGAGCATCGCAAGCTCCGCTCGCGCCTCAGCTATGCGCTCTGGATCAAGCGCGCCATCCATCGTGTGACGAATCGCTTCGATCTCAGAAGCGGCGAGTTTCCGATTGTCCTTCTCCCTTTGATCCGCGGCGACATTGAGAGCCATCCGGAACAGATAGGCCTCGGGCTGCTGCACCAAGCCGACATCGTCTATGCGCGCTATTCGCAGCCAGGTTTCATGCAGCACCTCGGTCGCCAACGCGTCCGAGCCAAGCCTCCAGCGAAGACGTTCGCGAAACCGTTGGTAGCTTGCTTCGAAAACCTTCATCATTCGTGCTCGCGCGCCGGTCATGGTCGTGCCCCCGCGGAGCGAGAGCAACCACCATTCGACGACGCGGCGCGCAGGATTATCGTGATCGGTTGCGGCAAATCCCGTGGCGGGGGCACGACGGTGTCACTCGTAATTCGCGTCGTGATCGCCGCGTCGAGGCTTTCATTGCCGGTCGAACCAAGGAGATGCAGGGCCCGTATCCGCCCGCTCTCTTCGATCCACACTTGAAATGCAGCGCGGTAAGTGCCAAGCCGCGTGTCGTCATTACGGCACAACGCGCGCTCGACGGAATTCTGAAGCTCGGCAAAATAGGCACTCTCGTCAGAGCGATGCGTCGATTGCGATCCCGGGATGCCGACTGTTGGATTCGGCGGCGGCGGGCCTACCGTGAAAGCGTTGGCACCGACGTAGCGGATCGCAAGGCCCGTTCCGGCAAGGAGCACCTGCAGGGCGTCGGTCGGAGAAAAACGACCTTTGACGGGCGGCGAGTGCAACCCATTCGCCAACTCGCCGTCGATCAGCGCCGTCATGCCTGTCCGATTGGCGAATTCAACCAAGGCGCTGCCGAGCGGCTGCGCGGCCAGATCAAAGTTGATGTGCCGCTCGCGCGCCATCGCCCCGCCGATCGGGGACAGCGCGAGCATCAACGCCAATCCTTGACTAAGCGGCCGGCAGGTACATGCCCTGCGGACGCGCGCGATTGCGAGCGCATCTCGCATCAAACGCCCTGCCCCCTTACAAACGCAGCGATCTGCGGCACGGTAGCTAGGTCGGCACCATTACATTTTTATGACGGCACGAGCGTCCCCGCACAGCCATCGTTCCGCCGGATCGCCCCTGACCACCCTGATGCGGCAAGGCCGGGCACCGCAACCTGCTGAATCGCGGCGCAGGCCAGCGAAGCTGCCGGCCTTGCCGGTCGAAATGGCGAGCAGCGCGCAGCAGGGGCCGCAGATCGATCGCGTCCCTTTCCGCGACGGTAGGTACGCTCGGTATCGGAACAAATTCCGAGACCCGCACGTCTAGGAAGTGTGTGGGACTAAGCTATTCTTACAGATCTCGATGGTAGCGGGGACGACTCGAACCCAGGACGCAAACATTCTGGCCTCTAGTCTATACTGGCGGCAAAGGCCAGCATCGACGTCCGGCGGTGCGCGCGCTGAAGAACAGGGGCGCACAATATGCCCAACCGCACCCTGCCCGATTGTCCTTGATCGAACGCTGCTCGGGGCTCGTGGCGATTACAAATGCGAGAAGAGCCGGCCGATTTCCACGCTGAGCTACGCGCAGCTCTCTCGCAACGAAACAGTGCTTTTGTCTCGCCGGATCTTCTTCAAATAGAGATACGAGAACCACGGGAGCAAACGCCGGACTCTCTTCGAGAGACACTGGGTACAAGGCTTGGACAACAGGCTGCAACGCGAGTGTCTCCGGAGGTGACCAACTCATAAGGAGCCACACGAAAGCGCGTGAGACGCTGAACACTCGCTGGTACTAACATTCGCTGCGAGTAACAATGCGGGAACAAGGAACGGAAAAAACGCCTTTTATATCAATGGTTAGACCATTGGTGCGCTCGGAGGGACTCGAACCCCCACGATTTTACTCACTGCCACCTCAAGGCAGCGCGTCTACCAATTCCGCCACGAGCGCTTGGGATGCCGGAGGGAACCTAAAGGGCGCGCCGCCGGATCGACGGCGCGGGATGTAACAAATCGGAAGGTGGGGGACAAGCCGATAAGTGGCCTATCAACTACCTAACATCCGGGGATTTCGGCAGCATTTGCTTGACCTCGACCGCGATCCGGTTGCGGTCGACCAGCACCACGCCGCTGGCGATCGGCAGGTTGTTGGCGAGGATCTTCACCTCGTCGGCCTCGGTGGCATCCAGTTCTATGATGGCGCCGCGGGAAAGCCGCATGACCTGGTGGATGGGCATGGTAGTGGTGCCGAGCACCACCATGAGATCGACACTGACTTTATCGAGGGTAGGCACTTTTGAACCGCCAAACCGGGATTAGATTGTGGTTCCACCTGACCACGTGATGGTTAGCCAATGGTTAATGTCCGCCAAGACCTTGATTTGACGATTTTCGCGCACCCAGACGGCGGCGAAGCCGTGGAATGGCGGATTTCGGATACCCCGGTGCCCTACCCTGACGCTGTCGCCGCGATGGAATCACGCGTCGCCGATATCGCGGCCGGGAAAGCGCCCGAACTGGTCTGGCTCCTGGAGCATCCCCCGCTCTACACCTCCGGCACCAGCGGCAAGGCCGGCGACCTCCTGGAGGCGCGCTTCCCGATATTCCAGACCGGGCGCGGCGGTCAGATCACTTATCACGGCCCGGGCCAGCGAGTGGCCTATGTGATGCTGGACCTGAAGCGGCGCCGGCCGGATGTGCGCGCCTATGTCGCCTCGCTGGAGCAATGGATCATCCGCACCCTTGCCGCCTTCAATGTCCGCGGCGAGCGCCGCGAGGACCGCGTTGGCGTTTGGGTCAAGCGGCCGGACAAGGGATCAGGATTCGAGGACAAGATCGCAGCGATCGGGGTCCGGCTGAAGCGCTGGGTCTCGTTTCACGGCATCGCGATCAACGTCGAGCCGAATCTGGCGCACTTCTCCGCGATCGTGCCCTGCGGCGTGGTCGACCCACGCTATGGCGTCACGTCACTGGTCGATCTCGGCCTGCCGGTGACGCTCACCGATGTCGACGTCGCGCTCCGGCAGGCCTTTGCCGAGGTGTTCGGCGAAACCCAAGCGCGACTGCTGGAGACGATTCAGCACGGGGCCGCGCACGGCCTCACATGATCGCACCTACACCGTCGCCAGCACCGAGAAAGCCTCCCCTGCCTCGCGCAGGTTGAGCAGATCGGGGCGGCCGGCCTCGTCTTGCACGGCATCGACGCGTGCTGCGGTGGGCCCGCGCCGGCACTCGGCGATCATTCCCGACACGACCGCCTCGGGCCCGGCGAACACCGCTTCGACGCTGCCGTCCCGGCGGTTGCGCACCCAGCCATCGAGCCGCCGCAGGTGCGCCTGGTGTTCGACCCAGGCGCGGTAGCCGACGCCCTGGACGCGACCGCGGATCATGACATGACGGATCGTGTCGCTCACTTCTTCAGTCCGAGAAATTCGCTGCCGCGCGCTTTCGTCTCAGCCTCGCGCATCGCACGGCCGGTCAGTTCCGGGGATGGCAGCCCTTTCAGGCTTTTCGGCGACGCGCCCTCGCGCAGCGCCTTCAGCGTCTCATAGACCGCCTGCGTCGCCGCTGCGAACGGCGCATGGCCTTGCAGCGCAATCCGCACGCGCAGGCCCGCGAGATAATCCGGCGCAGCCATCTCCTCCGGCGCACCGCCGAGCACGATCGGCAGTGTCGTTGCCGCGGAGATCGCTTCCAGCTCCGCCTTGACCTTGATGCCGGTGAAGAACAACGCATCGACACCGGTGGCCTCATAGGCCTTAGCTCGCGCGATTGCATCGTCAAGGCCGGTGATCGACACCGCGCCGGTGCGGCCAATGATGACGAGCGATGGATCGCCGCGGCCGTCGAGCGCCGCCTTCATCTTGCCGATGCCTTCATCGAGCGGAATCAGTTGCGTCTTGGCCTCGCCAAACGCCTGCGGCAGCAAGGTGTCCTCGATGGTGAGGCCGGCGGCGCCGGCGGCCTCAAGCTCCTGCACCGTGCGGCGGACGTTCAGTGCATTGCCATAGCCGTGGTCGGCATCGACAAGCACAGGGAGAGCGGAGGCCCGTGACATCCGCCGCATCTGCTCGGCAAGCTCGGTCAACGTGATCAGTGCGATGTCGGGATCGCCGAGCACCGCGAGTGAGGCGACGGATCCGCCGAACATGCCGACCTCGAAGCCGAGATCCTCGGCAATCCGGATCGACGTCGCATCGTAGACCGAACCTGGCCGAACGCAGCCGGTGCCCGCAAGGATCGAACGCAGTGCTTCGCGTCGCGCACGGAAGGTCATGGGAGCTCTCTCTATGTCAGCTTGGGCACGACCCTTTCGCGGAACCGGTATCCACGTTCCGGATCATGCTCTAGGCGAATTCGAGGATCAGCGCGTCGACCGCCAGCGTTGCGCCGGGAGCGGCGTGGACCTTCTTCACCGTACCGTCGCGTTCGGCGCGCAGCACGTTCTGCATCTTCATGGCCTCGACGACCGCAAGCGTCTCGCCGGCCTTGACCTCCTGCCCCTCGCTGACTGCGATCGACACCACGAGTCCCGGCATAGGGCACAACAGCTTCTTGCCGGTATCGGCGGCCGACACCACCGGCATCAGACGCGCCGACGTTGCTTCGGCTTCGGTGAAGACATAGATCGGAACCTCAAAGCCCTGATGCGCGAGGCGGAAGCCGTTGTTGATCGGGCGCACCTGCATCGCCACGAACTGGCCATCGATCGTGCCCTGCCACACCGGCTCGCCCGGCACCCAGCTCGAGACCAGATTGTGCGGATTGCCCGGCAGCCCATCGCTGCCGATGAAGCGGACCGCGATGCCGTCGGCCTCGCGCGCGACGTCGAGCGCGATCTCATCACGCTCGAGCCACACCGCGCGGCGCCGCTCCCGCTGCACCAGTCGGCCATTCATCTGGCCCGAGATCTGCCTCTTGCGCTCGCCGAGCACGTGGTCGATCGCCGCGGCCACCGCCGCCAGCCGTCGCGCGATCTCGCCTTCCGGTGGCCGCGCCGAGAATCCCTTCGGATATTCCTCCGCGATGAAGCCGGTGGAGAGCTTTCCCTCGCGCCAGCGCGGATGGTTCATCAGCGCCGACAGGAACGGAATGTTGTGGCGGATGCCATCGACATAGAACGCGTCCAGCGCGGTCGACTGCGCCTCGATCGCCGCCGCCCGCGACGGCGCGTGCGTGATCAGCTTGGCGATCATCGGATCGTAATGGATCGAGATCTCGCCGCCTTCCTGCACGCCGGTGTCATTGCGGACGGTGACGCCATCCTGGCTCTTCTCGGCCGGCGGACGATATTTCACCAGGCGCCCAATCGACGGCAGGAAGTTGCGGAACGGGTCTTCGGCATAGACGCGCGATTCCACCGCCCATCCCGTCAGCGTCACGTCCTTCTGCGTAAGGCTGAGCTGTTCGCCGGCGGCGACACGGATCATCTGCTCGACCAGATCAACGCCGGTGACGAGTTCGGTGACGGGATGCTCGACCTGCAGGCGCGTGTTCATCTCCAGGAAGTAGAAGCTCTTGTCCTGGCCGGCGACGAACTCGACCGTGCCGGCCGAGTCGTAGCTCACCGCCTTCGCCAGCGCGACCGCCTGCTCACCCATCTTGCGGCGCGTGGTCTCGTCGAGCAGCGGGGACGGCGCCTCCTCGATGACCTTCTGGTTGCGGCGCTGGATCGAGCACTCGCGTTCGCCGAGATAGATCACATTGCCGTGCTTGTCGCCGAGCACCTGGATCTCGATGTGGCGGGGATCGACGATGAATTTTTCGACGAAGACGCGGTCGTCACCGAAAGAGGATTTCGCTTCGGCCTTGGCGAGATTGAAGCCCTCCTCGACCTCGGCCTTCGAATGCGCGATGCGCATGCCCTTGCCGCCGCCGCCGGCGGAAGCCTTGATCATCACGGGATAGCCGATCTCGTCGGCGATCCGCACCGCATGCTTGCCGTCCTCGATGACGCCGAGATGGCCGGGCACGGTGGAGACCTTGGCCTTCGCGGCCGCCTTCTTGGATTCGATCTTGTCGCCCATCGCGGCGATGGCGCCGGGGTTCGGACCGATGAAGACGATGCCGGCGGCCTCCAGCGCGCGCGGGAACGCCTCGCGCTCGGACAGGAAGCCGTAGCCGGGATGCACGGCCTCGGCGCCGGTCTTGCGGCAGGCCTCGACGATCTTCTCGATCAACAGATAGCTCTCCGCCGCCGCCGGCGGGCCGATCAGCACAGCCTCATCGGCCATCTCGACATGCAGCGCATCGCGGTCAGCCTCGGAGTAGACCGCGACCGTCTCAATCCCCATACGGCGCGCAGTCTTGATGATCCGGCAGGCGATCTCGCCGCGATTGGCGATCAGGATTCGTTTGAACATGTGCTTCTTGCTTGAGCGTTTGGGCAGGATCTTCGCCCGCAATGTGGTACGGGCGGTCGTCTCAATTAACGTGGTACAGGAAAACTCAGGAGAGGCAACGGTCTATATGGAGGCGGCCGGCTTGCACCCGGCGCCCGAAGCCATCAACCCGAATAGGTATTAAATCTACCACGGACATGGGCGCGAGAGACGGCCTTCATCAGCTCGCTGACCTCGTTTTCCAGATAGTCATTGGCCACGATCAGCGCGCGGACGGTCGCCCGCATATCCCCGCCGCAGGCCGCGATCGCCTCATCCACGGCAGCTTCTAAGCCGTCGATATCCTCGCTGCTGGCACTGGGAAGAGAGGACATCTGGCGGTTTCCGGGATGTGGGGCGAGCACTTATGTTCTCTTTTTGTTCTCAACAAGTCAACCATGGATCGGTCACTGTCGACCAGTTCCGGCGGCTTTTTCCCAACGCGGAATAGCTTCGCGGGAGCTTCGTGCTAGAGCATGATCCGGTGGAAACCGGTTTTCCCTCGCGACAAACGCGAAGCGTTTGCGCGGAGATCATGCTCAAACAAGAAAGATGAGATCATGATCCGATTCCGTCCAATCGGCTCATGATCTTGAACCTTTGCCCCCGCACGCCACCCCATCGATGCAGACCATGCCATTACGCACATTGATCGCAGGGCTGATCCTGATAGCCCTTCCGGCGAGCCAAGGCTTCGCCGCCAACGCTACCGTCAGGGACGGCAGCACGCTGCAGCTCGGCAACGTGACCTATCGGCTCGATGGCATCGACGTGCCTCCGATCGACCAATTGTGCATCGACGAGCATGCCGAGAGCTGGACCTGCGGCATCGAGGCCCGCGACCAGTTGGCGAAGCTGATCGGCGATCGTCAGGTCCGCTGCGACGATCTCGGTCCCGACCCGGCCTACAAGAAACGACATCTCGGCGTGTGCAAGATCGAAGGCGACCCGACCAGCCTTAGCGAGGTGATGGTCCAGCGGGGCTTTGCCCTGAACGTCGAGGCTTCCGCCACCGGCCGCTTCAAGCCTGACGAGGCGCGCGCCAGGGAAGAGCGCCAGGGCATGTGGAAAGGCTGCTTTGTTGCCCCGCAGGAGTTCCGCCGCGGCAAGCAGGACGGCGCGCTGCTGGGCGCATCTTGTCCCGCCGACCGCGATCGCGCGATCCGCGACGTGCTCTTCCCTGAAGATCTTCCCATGCCGGCAAGCTGCAACATCAAGGGTAAGTTCGCCGTGCGCGCCCGCGTCACCGGCGATATCGGCATCTACCACTTGCAGGCGTGCCGCAGTTACCCTGGATTAACCAGACCAGACCGCTGGTTCTGCTCTGAAGATGACGCACAGGCGGCGGGGTTCCGCAGGGCCTATAACTGCAGGCCCGGCACCAAGGCCAAATGATGCTGGCAAGCCCTCTTTCGTTGTGTGAGACTACGGAAAGAGGTCGCCCGCCCCGATGCCGCCAGACCCTATGAACGTCCTTCCCGAGACGGTCGCCGCTGAACGGCTGCGCCAGCATCTGGAAGAAATTGCCCGCGAACGTGACCGCGCGCATCGCGAATTGCAGGAGCGCGAGGCGGAGCTTGCCCGGATCCAGCGTATCGGCCGCGTCGGCGGTGTCGAGGTCGATTTCCGCGAGGGCTTCCGCAACCGCCGCTCGCCGGAATACCTGATCATCCATGGACTGGGGTCGGATGCGGTGAACGAAACCCACGAGGATTGGGTCGACCGCATCCACCCCGACGATCGTGACCGCGCGATCGGGCATTTCTTCGATGCGCTGGCCGGGACGAGCGGAGACTATATGGCGGAATACCGGATCCTCCGTCCGAGCGACGGTGAGGTCAGGTGGATCGCGGTGATCGGGGAAATCGAGCGCGACCGCGACGGCCGCGCACTCCGTCTGGTCGGCGCCCATATCGACATCACCGAACGCATGCTCGCCCAGGAAAAGCTGCGCGAAAGCGAAGAGCGCTTCCGCCTCATCGCCGACAGCGCGCCGGTTCCGATCTGGGTGACCAAACTCGACCGCACCCGCTCCTTCGCCAACCGGGCCTATATCGATTTCCTCGGCCTTCCCTTCGAAGAAGCCATCAAGTTCGACTGGCGCAAACGGCTGCACCCTGACGACATGTCGCGCATCGTGCAGGAATCGATCGCGGGCGAAGCTTCGCTCAAGCCTTTCGTGCTGGAGGCGCGCTATCTGCGCGCCGACGGCGAATGGCGCTGGCTCAGGTCGGAGTCGCAACCGCGCTGGGATCCGACCGGCAACCACATCGGCTTCATCGGGGTCGCCCACGACATCACCGCGGCCAAGCAGGCCGAGATCGAGCTGCGCCGGCTGAACGAGACGCTCGAACTGCGTATCTCCGAGCGCACCGCGCAGCTCGAAGCCAGCGAAGCGCAAATGCGCGCGATCTTCGAGACCAGCCACCAGTATCAGGTGCTGCTCAATCAGCACGGCGACGTGCTCCATGCCAACCGGACGGCACTGGCCGGCATCCGCGCCGAGGCCCGGGATGCCATCGGCAAGCCGTTCTGGGAAACGCCCTGGTTCGTCGCGACCGACGACTTGCCCAAGCTGGTTCGCAACGCCTTCATGGCGGTCATGAAGGGCGACGACGTCAAGACCGAGATGATGCTGCGGCTTCCGGTCGGCGAGCGCTATTTCGATTTCGCGATGCGGCCGCTTCGCGACCAGCACGGCACTGTGATTGGCGCCGTGGCCGAAGCCGTCGACATCACCGAACGCCGCCAGGGCGAAGAGGTGCTACGGCAATCGCAGAAGATGGAAGCCGTCGGCCAGCTCACCGGCGGCGTGGCCCACGACTTCAACAATCTGCTGACCATCATCCGCTCCGCGACCGACTTCATGCGCCGCCGCGACCTGCCCGAAGAGCGCCGTCATCGCTACATCGACGCGATCTCCGAGACGGTGGAGCGCGCCTCCAAGCTGACCGCGCAGCTATTGGCGTTCGCCCGCCGCCAGCCGCTGAAGCCGCAGGTCTTCAATGTCGGCGCGCAGGTCGAGGGCGTGACCCAGCTTATCCGGCCGCTGGTCGGTGCGCGCATCCAGATCGACGTCCAGATCGACGACCCCGATTGCTTTGCGATCGCCGACATCGCCCAATTCGAGACCGCACTGATCAATCTCGCGGTGAACGGCCGCGACGCCATGGACGGCGAAGGCCGCCTCTCCATTGCGGTGCGGAAGGTGCGGGGCATCCCTGCCCTGCGCGCCCAGCCGGCGCGCCGCGGCGATTTTGTCGCGATCACCATGGCCGATAGCGGCAGCGGCATCGCGCCCGATCATCTGCAATCGATCTTCGAACCGTTCTTCACCACCAAGGAAGTCGGCAAGGGAACCGGGCTTGGCCTGAGCCAGGCATTTGGCTTTGCCAAGCAGTCCGACGGCGACATCGATGTCGTCAGTACGCTCGGACGAGGCGCGGCCTTCACGATCTATCTGCCGCAGGCAGCACGACCGGCCGATGCGGCGTCCGCTGCAGCCATCGCCAGCGAGCCCGCAACCACGGGCCGCGGCTACCGCGTCCTGGTCGTGGAGGACAATGACGAGGTCGGGCAGTTCTCCACCGAGCTGCTCGAAGATCTCGGATACTCGGTCAAACGCGTGGCGAATGCCAATGCAGCGCTTGCCCTGTTGTCCGAAGACGAGTTTTCCGCCGACCTCGTATTCTCCGACGTCATCATGCCCGGCATGAACGGCGTGGAGCTCGCCAGCGTGATCCGCGACCGCTATCCCGGGCTGCCGGTCGTCCTGACCAGCGGATACAGCAACGTGCTCGCCGAAAATGCGCATCGCGGATTCGAGCTGATCCAGAAACCCTATTCGGTCGAGTCGCTGTCGCGCATCTTACGGAAAGCGATCGTCGATCGGGGGTCGATCAGTTCGACCGTCTGAGCCTTAACGTCTGCGGCCTTAACCTCTGCCCTCCGTTGGAACGACATCCGCCGTCGGCGGTTCTTGCCGATAAACGGAGGATTAAGACGATGGCACCCTCATCGCGTCAACGACGCGTCACCGGCAGGGTGATGCACGAATTCAAGCATGGCGAACTGAAGAGCGGCCGTGGCGGCCGCGCCGGCAAGGTCAAGAATCGCCGGCAGGCGATCGCCATTGCGCTGCAGGAAGCCGGCGCCTCCAAATACCAGAGCGAGCGCCGCAACACTCGTGACCTGCGCCGCACCGAACAAAAGGAAGCGAAGGGCCGTACCGCCCAGCAGGAACGCGAGGGCAAGTCGCATGTCGGGGCTTCCGGCAAGCGGGAAAGCAGCCGCGCGATGGGCGGCCGCAATGCCCGCAAGCTCACCGCCCGCGGACGCAAAGCGGCACGCTCTCGCGCCCGCAAGCGCGACGGACATACGCGGCGAGAGCTTTACGCGAGGGCGCAGCGACGCGGAATCGAAGGCCGCTCGAAAATGACGAAGCAGCAGTTGGAGAACGCGCTCGGCGTGCGCTAAGCGCGTCTCCTTTTTCTATTGGCACTATTGGGCCGCGATATCGATGAGGGCGATGCCGAGATCCGCCCTCTTCTTCCGTCGAAGCTTTGCCGGCGCTTCCGTCAGCACGACCTCGAGCGTCGGCCGCACCACGCCCGCGAGCAGGTGGCCGCCGCGCGTAGAGCCATCCGACAGCCCGAGCACGATGTGAACGTGCAGACTGGCCTTGCCGTCATCGCCGATCGCGACGTCGCCGATCGCGCTCAGCACCTCGCATTGCTCGTTGACCTCGATCTTCCGGTAGGATTTCGAGCCGAAATCGAACCAGCCGACGGTCGCCTTCTCGAACGCGCCGATCGCGGTCAGCGTCGCCGCCGAGATCCTGGCCTCGTTGGCGAACTTCGTCAGCGCCGCGAATGCTTCCTCGCCGGTGTCGAGGATGACGACATGGACCTGCGCGCCCGGCTCGTCGGAGATCAATTTGCTTTGCATCGGCTGGCTCGCTTCATCAGGCTGCGCTGCGCTGGGTGTGGCGGCCTTCCTTCACCTCCTCGATGATCTTGGCACTGAAGGCTTCGAGATCGCCGGGATTGCGGGATGTGATCACGCCTTGGTCGGTTACCACCTGGGAGTCTTCCCACTTGGCACCAGCATTCATCACGTCGGTCTTGATCGACTTGTACGAGGTCATCCGCCGCCCCTTGGCGATGCCGGTTTCGATCAGAAGCCAGGGCGCGTGGCAGACCGCCGCGACGACCTTTTTGGCGTCGAATATCTCCTTGATGAACTTCAGCGCCTTCGGCTCGGCCCGCAGCAGGTCCGGATTGATCTGTCCGCCCGGCAGCACGATCGCGTCGTAGTCGGACGCGGAGACCTGGTCGAGCGTCTTGTCGACCTTCACCGGCCGGCCCCAATCCTTGATGTCCCAGCCCTTGATCTCGCCTGCGGCCAGCGAAATCACGTCGACGGCCGCGCCAGCCTTCTTGAGCCGGTCGCGCGGCACTTCCAGTTCCGACTGTTCGAAGCCGTGGGTTGCGAGGATTGCGATCTTCTTGCCTTTCAAGTCCATGGGAAACTCCGTCGCAGTGGATGGGAGATGCCGACCAATCGGCAATGCCGAGCATCGTTCCTGCGCAACGGCGAATTGATCCCGTTCGCCGGGAACCGCCGGTGACACTATTTCGGATTCGGCTCGACTAGGCCCGCTGCCGGATCCCGCAACTTGCCCTCACGCGCAAGCTTCACGGCGTTGCCGAGCGCTCGTGCGACGTTCAAGGTCTGTTCCTGGAACGCTTTGTCCTCATCGAGTGCCTGATGTGAGGTCGCGTAAGGCTCCATGTAGCCGATATAGCCGTCGAGCTCACCCGTTCGGCCGACCGGGATCAGCCCCATATCCGTCAGCCAATCCGATAGCGAACGTCGCATCGTTTCCGCGCCAACGGAATCTCCGTGCACGACGAGACCAAAGTTGCGGCCAGCGAGATGCCGCGGATAAGGCCAGCCCTTCAACTCGAGCGCCTTGGCTTCATCCGCGTGTTTGCCGTGGGTGGAGGTCGGGTCGGGATTGCAGCCATCGGCACAAACCATCCGATCGATCATGGCTTTCAGCCCCGTCGGCGCATGATACCAATTCACCGGCGATACGATGAGGATGCCGTGCGCCGCCACCCATAGCGGATAGATATCATTCATCCAGTCGTCGGTCTGGCCGAGCGCGTAATTCGGATAGCAACTGCAGGGCCAGTGACAGAGCGCAGGCGATGTCGAGACGCAGGACTTGCAGGGATGGATTTGCTTGCCGAACTCGGACGCCAGTCGCGAGAGATCGAGGATGTCGACGGCAAGCCCCATCTCGACGAACGCAGGCTCGGCGAGCTTGACCAATCGCCAGCTCTTGGACATTTCACCGGGACAAGTATGCTCGCTGCGTGAGGAGCCGTTGATGATCAGGATGCGCGGTCTCTCCGCCGCATCGTCGTGACGCCGCTGCGCCGCCAGGATCGCCTCGCGCGCCGCGAGCCAGTCCACCGCCAGTTCGTATTCCGGATCGGCGAAGCCCGGCCCCGCTTTGCGCGTCAGCGGCGACTTGCGCGAATGACTGTAGGCATCCCACGCCGCGTCGATGATGGCATCGATCTCCCGCTGCAGCGGCCTGAAGGCGGGATCGACGAAACGGCTGCGGTAGCGTTCCGCAAACTCCTCGCGCGGCAATTTGACTGATGGCATCCCCTTGCGGACGTCTGGCGCCGTCATGTCGCACCCCGCCGTAGATGAACGTTAGATGACATGTCGCGTTAACAACACGACATCGGCGACGGTTCCCGCGCGGCGAGAAAGGAGTGCGGCCAGGATGTCCGAGAAGCTGGACCGCATGGTCAAGACGGCGCTTGACGAAACTCGTCTGCTTGTCCTCGGCATCCAGGTCCTGCTCGGATTTCAATTCCAGGCCTTCTTCCAGACCAGCTTTCCATCGCTCTCCTCCGCGTCGAAAATGCTCTGCGCCGTTGGGCTTGCGCTGCTGACGCTTTCGCTGGGGCTCCTGATCATCCCCTCGATGGAACACCGGATGGTCGAGGGAGGTTCATCGTCGAAGCGCCTCGTCCGCGCGACCTCTTTGTACGCGACCGCCGGCCTGGTTCCCTTCTCCTTGAGCCTTGGCGTTGCCGCCTACGTCGTGATCGAACGACATTTCGGCTGGTTCGCGGGTACCACCAGCGGACTCGCGCTGATACTCGCATCAAGCTTTGCGTGGTTCGGATTGGAGCTGTTTCACCGGGAGAGAACACCAATGCCCGATTCAGGAGGAACAACCCCGCTCGCGACAAAAGTCGAGCAACTGCTGACCGAAGCGCGGGTCATCATCCCCGGCGCACAGGCCCTGTTCGGCTTTCAATTCATCGCCATGCTTACCGCTGGATTTGATGAGATGCCGCAGACGGCAAAGATCGTGCATGCCGTCGCGCTCGGCCTCGTCGCCGTGAACGTCATCCTCCTGATGACGCCAGCCGCCCTGCACCGGCTCTCCTATGGCGGCGCAGATTCTCCGAGATTTCTGGGCACAGCCTCCGCGCTGGTGACAGCGGCGCCGCTGTTTCTGGCCGCGGGCATAGCCGCAGAGAGCTACGTCGTTCTCGGCAGGATCACCAACCGCGAACTCGCCGCCACTTGCGCGACGGCGAGTTTTCTCGGCCTGGTCGGATTTTGGTACGCTCTGCCGCTGATCGTGCAATGGACGCGCCACCAGCGCAAGGCGTGACGCCGCGGCGTCACTTGCGATTCTTGTCCAGCGCCTGCGCCATCTCGAGATGGTGCCGCAGCGTCGGCAGCGTCTTGCCGGCCCAATCCTTCAGCTTCGGATTGTCGCCGCTCTTGGCGTAGCGTTCGAACAGCGACACCGCATCCTTGTGCGCGCTCACCTGCATCGGGTTATATTGGCTTGCAAAGTTCGGTTTGGTGTCGCGCAGCTTGTCGAGCTTGCTTTGCGAAGATGAATCCAAGCCCGATGGAATCTGCACGCCCTCGCTGCTCGTGACCAGGCCCTTCAGCTCGCTGCTGGTCTTGGTGTGGTCGGCGATCATCTGGGACGCGAACTTCTTCTCCTCCGCATTGCCCTTCTGCTCGGCGACCTTGCCCGCCTCGATCTCCAGCATGTCGCTGATCGCGGCTTCCTTCACGAAATCCGCCGTTGAGGGTGCGACGCCCAGTACCGAATTGACGCCGGTCTTCTCGCCGACCGATTGCGCGGCTGCCGAGGTGGAAATAAGGGCGACGGCAACCGCCGTCACCACGATCGATCTCTTCATGGTGCTTGCCTCTCCTCGGGATCGTGAGCGGCAAACTCGTGGCCGAAATTTTCGTTCCTATGCGCGGGTGCGCCCGCGAAACCATCACGGCCGTCAAAGGTTTGTACTCTCGAAGGGAGAATACGATGGCGCTTTTCCGGGTGCAGCCAACCCGTGCTGATAAGGCTATCGCCGACACCGTATCGGAATACACGACGCCGACAGCCGAGCGCGTCGCCGAGGTCCTGACCTGGGGCGCGGATGAGCACGTGCTCAGCGCGCTTGCGTTGGGCTGGTGGCTTTATTCTCGCGACAAGGACGCGAAGCAGCGCCGCAACAGCAACCACATCCTCCTGACCACGATCGTCGCGACTATCCTGCCCCACGTGCTGAAAACGGTATTCGACCAGGAGCGCCCCGATCGACGGACAGCCCGAGGTCACCTTCATGGCGTGCCGTTCTCCGGCCAGCCAGAGGACGCTTTTCCGTCCGGCCATGCGATTCACGTCGGTGCAATCGCCTCAGCCGCAACCGTGCTTCCGCCGGCAAAGCGCAACGTGGTATGGGCGATCGGTGGAGGTTTGGTGCTGACACGCGTCGTCCTGCTTGCGCATTGGCTGAGCGATGTCGTTGCCGGCCTTGCGATCGGCGTGCTGACCGAACGGCTGTTGCGCCCCATCACAGGCTACGGCAAGAATCGGCGCGAACGCTGAAGCGTCGCCGATCAGGCCGCGTTCTCCACCTCGGCGGCTTCGGACGCCAGCATCGCCCGGATTTCCTGCGCCGTGCGCGCCGCGCTGAACAGATAGCCCTGCATCTGGGTGCAGCCCAGCATGTGCACAGTGTCGCGCTGCTGCTCGGTTTCGACGCCCTCCGCCGTCGTGATCATATCGCGGTCGGCCGCGATGCTCACCACCGCGCGAATGATCGACGCCGACGAGCTGTTGCGGGTGACTTCCTTGACGAAGCTGCGGTCGATCTTGATCTTGTCGAACGGGAAGCGCTGCAGATATTGCAGCGAGGAATAACCGGTTCCGAAATCATCCAGCGCGATGTGGACGCCGAGCGCGCGGAGCTGGTTGAGTGCGATCAGCGCGGCATCATCGTCCGCGATCAGCACGGCCTCGGTGATTTCGAGCTCGAGGCGGCGCGGATCGAGCCCGCTCTCGGCCAATGCCGCTGCGACCTTCAACGACAACGCATCCGACTTGAACTGAATTGGCGATACGTTGACCGCCACCCGCACATGGGCGGGCCAGGTGGCAGCCTCGGTGCAGGCGGTTCGCAGCACCCACTGCCCGATCTCCTCGATCAGGCCCGTCTCCTCCGCGACCGGAATGAATTCGGCCGGCGATACCATGCCGCGCACCGGATGCCGCCAGCGCACCAGCGCCTCGCAGCCGGTCACCTCGTCGCTGCGCAGGTCGACGAGCGGCTGGTAATGGATTTCAAACCCGCCCTCGACCAGCGCAGTGCGCATATCGGCTTCGAGCTCGCGGCGGAGCTTGGCCTCCTTCTCCATTTCCGGCTCGAAGAAACGGTGGGTGCGGCGACCGGCAGCCTTGGCTGCGTACATCGCAAGGTCCGCGCGTTTCAACAAGCCGAGCAGATCGGTACCATCCCGCGGCGCGACCGCGATGCCAATGCTGGCGTCGCCGGACAAGTGATGGCCGTGGCAATCGAATGGCGTCCGCAGCGCCTGATAGATCCGTTCAACCAGCGCGCTGACATCGCCATCGGCCGTGATGCCGCGTTGAACGATAGCGAACTCGTCCCCGCCGAGACGCGCGATGAAATCCTCCGGTCCGATCGACTGCCGCAACAGTTCGGCGACACCTCTGAGGAACTCATCACCGATCAGATGGCCGAGCGAATCGTTGATGCGCTTGAACTCGTCGATATCGATATAGAGGATCGCGAACTGCACATCGGCTGTTTCGAGCAGCAAGCCTTCGGCGTGGCGCTGGAACAGCGTCCGGTTCGGCAAATTGGTCAGCGGATCGTAATGGGCGAGATGTTCGATCTTCGCCTCGACACGGCGCCGCTCGGTCACGTCCTCGAATGTCGTGGCCCAACCCCCGTCCGGTGAATGTTTGAAGATCATTCGGATAATTCGCCCGTCCTGCGTCGAGAAATGGCGTTCGCCGATCTCGCTGCTGTTGGGTCCGATGAAGTGCGCGCAATATTCGTCGACATCGCCGATAAAGGATCCGATCGCCTGACGGTGCAGCACGAGATCGCGCAGGTGGCATCCGGGCTTGGCGACGTCAGGAGATACGCCGAGCATATCGAGATAGCGCTGATTGCAGACCACGAGCCGGCCCGACGCATCGAACAGCAACAGCCCCTGGGTCATGTTGTTGATGGCGGTGTCGAGATGAAGGCTCTTCTCCGATAGCTTCTGGCGCGCGGCCTCATGCTGTCGCTGCAGTTGTCTCACGATCGGGAAGATCGTGACGATGACGACGACGATCGCCAGGATCGCAGCGCTGAACTGCAGTTTCGTCTGCGCCCGCCAGTTGGCGAGCGCGGTCGAGGTCTTGGTCGTGGCAACGATCAGGATCGGAAAATGAGTGAGCGGTCGAACTGCCCCGATCTTGTCTTCGGCATCTTCAGTGCTGAAGCGCCCCGAGATATTCCCGTCAAGCGTCAGCGCCTTCTGGAATGGCCGGAGACCGGCTACGCTCTTACCGACCGCCCCGTCATCCTTGGGATAGCGGGCGATCACCGTGCCGTCGCGATGGATCATTGAGATGATTGTGTCGCCATTCAGCGCCAAAGAGGCGACGAAATCCTCGAACTGGCTGGGCTCGACACCCCGGCTGGAAAAGCCGATGATGGCGCCATTACCGTCGACAATCTTGCGGGCGAACAGCGTCGTCCACTTGCCCGTGACGCGGCTCACGGCGGGCTCGACGATGACATCCGGCGTCGGCTTGCCGGAGGTGAACTCCCTGAAATATCGCCGATCCCTGACATTGAGGTCGGGCACCGGCCACATCTCGGAGGAATTAATCAGCCATCCCTCGGCATTGAACAGATTGAGACCACCAACATGCGGCAGCGCCGCAAGCCTGGTGTGCAGCATTTCGTGCGCACTCAGCAGTGACATCACCTTTTCGAACTGATCGGCCGTATCGACCCCGTCCGCCCGCATGTTGGCGACGACATCATCGTGCACGTGCTGGAGATCGGAGAGCTGCTGATCGAAATGGCGGGACAGCAGCAGCGCCGTGTTGGAGAGTTCGCGTTCGGCAAGATCGAGCGCGCGCTCCCGGAATTGCAGCGCCAGGTACCCGGTGCCGAGCCCGATCGCGGCCACGAGCGCAGCCGCGCACAGCACGAGCCACTGAATTGCGCTCAATCGCGGTGGCGCCGCGGCGGCCCATTTCGGCCACCACCGGCTCTGCAAAATATCGCTCTTGGCCGAGCTGTCTGACATTTCCCTGCCCCTACAAGCGCTTGTTGTAGGAGACACAACCCAAGAGGGCGTTAGGAAAATGAGTTATCAGCCGGTTAACATGGAACTTTGTTTCTGAGTGTTACCAGATTTCGACCGCGCAACATCGCTTGTGCGGTATTGGACGTTACGCAGTTTATGAGAGATTTAGGTGTTTGCTGGATGGTGGCAGCCGGCAATCTTCATTCGGGCGATTTCACCGGGGCGGCCAAGCGCGCAGCAGGATGAATGATTTCACGCAATCGGTGGCGACGGCGCTCTCGCTGATCGCAAGTCTTGACGCTGAGCTGATCGGCATCGTCCTGCTATCGTTGCGCGTCAGCCTGACGGCGAGCCTGCTGGCGCTGCTGATCGGCGCCCCCCTCGGCGTCCTGCTCGCGATTAGCCGGTTTCAGGGCAGGCAGGCCACGATCGTGCTGGTGAACGCCATGCTCGGCCTGCCGCCCGTGGTGGTCGGACTGGCGCTTTACCTCCTGCTGTCGCGTTCCGGTCCGCTCGGCTTTGCCGGACTGCTGTTCACGCCGAGCGCCATGATTGTCGCGCAGACGATCCTCGCCACGCCGATCGTGGTCGCACTCGTGCACCGTCCGGTCTCGCTATTGTGGGCGGAATATGCCGACCTCATGCGCACCGATGGCATGTCGCGTCTGCGCAGCATGGCGCTGTTGTCGTCGCTTGGCCGCGCCTCGCTGTTGACCGCGTTCCTCGCCGCGTTCGGCCGCGCCATCGCCGAAGTCGGCGCCATCATCATCGTCGGAGGCAATATCCGCAGCTACACCCGGACCATGACGACTGCGATCGCGCTGGAAACCAGCAAGGGCGAGTTGCCACTCGCGCTCGGGCTCGGCCTGATCCTGCTCGGCCTCAGCGTGACCGTCAGCACGGTCGCGTTCCTGCTAGTCGGACGCGTTGGGGAAAAATAGCTGCTCGCCCCCGACCTTGTAGTCGGCGATCACCTTCTGTCCCTCGGCGGAGATCAGCCAGTCGACGAAGGCCTGGCCATCCTTGGCTTTCACGGTCGGGTGCTTGGCCGGATTGACCAGCATCACGCCATATTGGTTGAACAGGCGCCGGTCGCCCTCGGTCAGGATCGCGAGATCGCCGCGATTCTTGAACGACAGCCAAGTGCCGCGATCGGAGAGCACATAGGCATTGTCGGATGCGGCCATGTTGAGTGCGGGCCCCATGCCCTGCCCGATCTCGCGATACCAGGATCCCTTCGCCGTCGCGATGTCGATGCCCGCCTCCTTCCATAGCCGCAATTCGGCCTGGTGCGTGCCGGAGCGGTCGCCACGCGAGACGAAGGTCGCCTTCGCGGCGGCGATCTTTTTCAGCGCTTCCGTGACGTCCTTACCGCCGGCAATATGCGCCGGATCGGCCTTTGGCCCGATCACCACGAAATCGTTGTACATCACGTCCTGGCGCTTGACGCCAAATCCTTCGGCCAGGAACTTCTCCTCCGCCGGGCGATCATGCACGAACACCACGTCGGCATCGCCTCGCCGTCCGATGTCGAGCGCCTGGCCGGTGCCGACCGCGACGACCTTGACACCGATCCCGGTTGCCGCCGTAAAGCGCGGCAAGAGGAAACCGAACAGCCCGGATTGCTCGGTCGATGTCGTCGATGCCACCGTGATTGAGCGCTCCTGCGCGAACGCGCTGGAGATCATGAGAAGAGTTGCGACCACGATTCGTGCGAGCATTTCCCCACCTCCGCCAAGCCGGCTGTCCAGGAAGTTCTACTTCATCTCAGCCTGCCCGACCATAAGCGAGGCGATCCGCCGCAGCGATCGGAAGCCGGCTTTTACAATGCCCCTAACTGCGCGACTCCGTCGTCGCGCCATCATGTTCCGCGTCACAAGGAACAAGCGACCGCCGGCGAAAGCGTAACGTTATAGCATTCAGCACTCTGCTGACTTGAATCGGTACCGGGGCGGCGCTAACTAACGGCATGGATTCTCGCTTCGCCGCACCGGATTCTTCGACCTGCAAGGCCCCGTCGCGCCGGTGGCGCAGCCTGCTTGCGGGACTGATCTCGCTAGCGCTCGTGCTGTCCTTCTTTCACGGTCTCGGCTTCGACAGCGACGATGCAGTGCCGGCACTGTCGATCGCGCAACTCGCCGGTGATGCCACCGACAACGCTCCCGTCCATCCAGCATTGCCCCATGGCGATCATTGCTTGACCCACGTATCGACCGTGGCGACACAGGACACGTCGATCACGATCGAGTATACCGCGCACGCCTATCGCTTCCTTGCCATACGTGCCCCCGAAGCGGCCGAACCGATCTCTCCCTTCAAGCCACCCCGCGCCTGATCCGATCAGCATGACCGATCCGGCCGCGCTGCCTCCCGGCAGCGCGCCCAACTTGCACGCATGGCTATGGCAGCAGCGCCGGGCTCGGACCCGCGCGCGGCGGGAAGGCATATATGAGACGGATTCTTCTTTTCGTTGCCGGCATCATCATCGGCAGCGGCCTGGGCATCACGGTTTGGTCGCATTGGCCGCTGTCGGGAACGCCAGCGCAACCGGAAGCGGCGACGACCGGGACAGCAAAAGCCGAAAGCGAGGATCACGGCACCGAGCGCATCGTGCTGAGCGAGGAGCAGATCAGCGATGCCGGCATCAGGCTGGCACCGGTTGCGGGCGGTACGCTCAGACGCCATTTCCTGGCGCCAGGCTCGCTTATTCCCGACGCCGACCACGTCGGCCGCGTCTCCGTACGCGTGCTGGCAACGGTCGGCGAACTGCGCAAGCGCCTCGGCGACAGTGTCGAAAAAGGTGAGATCGTCGCCGTCATCGAAAGCCGCGAAGTGGCGGACGCCAAGAGCGAATACCTCGCCGCGCGGCTGACCAACGATCTGCAGCAGACCCTCTACAACAGACAAAAAAGCTTGGCCGAAAGCCGGGCCATGTCGGAAAACGAATTCCTGCGGACCCAGCTCGCCGCCAACGACGCTAGGATCAAGCTCGACGGCGCCAGGCAAAAGCTGTTCGCGCTGGGTCTGTCCGAACAGGAGATCGCCGATCTCCCGAACCAGCCGCCGGAAAGCCTGCGCCAACAATATTTACGTGCGCCGATCTCGGGCCGGGTCTCGGAGCGGCGCGTTGACCTCGGCGGGCTGATCGGCCGCGAGGGCCAGGAAAGCGAACTGTTCGTCATCGTCAATCTCGACGATATCTGGGTCGATCTCGCGGTCTCCCCGGAAGACATCGCCGCCGTGCGCGAGGGCGGTCTGGTCACGATCCGCGCGATCGGTAGCGACGACGAAGCGGTCGCGCGGGTGATCTTTGTCAGCCCCCTGCTCGATCGCGAGACCCGCAATGCTCGCGTGATCGCGACGCTGCCGAACCGGGATCACCGGTGGAGGCCCGGCACTTTCGTCACCGCCGAAGTGCCGCTCGGCGGCGAGCCCTCCAAGGTGATCGTCTCGAAGAAGGCGCTGCAGACCGTCAAGGGCAACGCCACGATATTCGTCCGTGACGCCGAAGGGTTCGAGGCGCGACAGGTGCGTACCGGTCGCGAGGATGATGACGACGTCGAGATCGTGAGCGGTCTATCGCCCGGAGAGACGATCGCCGTCGCCAACACATTCACGCTCAAGGCCGAGCTGGAAAAGGCCGAAGCGGAGCATGGCCATGATTGAGGCGATCATCGGCTTCTCCGTTCACCGCCGCTGGGTGGTCGTTGCGCTCTGCGCCGTCGTCATGGCGCTCGGCGGCTTTGCGTTGACGAGGGTATCGATCGACGCGGTGCCCGACATCACCAACAAGCAGGTGCAGATCAACACCGCGGCCCACGCGCTGTCGCCGCTCGAGATCGAGAAGCAGGTCACCTTTCCCGTCGAGACGGCGCTCGCCGGCGCGCCCGGCCTCGAGAGCACCCGCTCGCTGTCGCGCAACGGCTTTTCACAGGTGACCGCGGTCTTCAGCGAATCGACCGATATCTACTTCGCGCGTCAGCAGGTCACCGAACGCCTCGCCGAGGTTCGCGCACGCCTGCCGCAAGGCATCGAGCCGCGGATCGGTCCGATCTCGACCGGGCTCGGCGAGATCTACATGTGGACCGTTCGGTTCGCCGACAAACCGGTCGAAGCCGACGGCGCGCCGGGCCTGCAACGGGACGGAAGCTTTGTCACCAGCGACGGCGCGCGGCTCAAAGGCGACATCGAGAAGAACGCCTATTTGCGCACGGTACAGGACTGGATCATCCGGCCGCAGATCAAGACTGTTCCGGGCGTCGCCGGCGTCGATACGATCGGCGGCTATCTCAAGCAGTACCAGGTCCATCCGGATGCGGCGAAGCTGATCGCCCTCGGCTTGACCTTTGCCGATGTTGCGAACGCGATCGAGGCCAACAATGTCAGCCGCGGCGCGCGCTATATCGAAAAGAACGGCGAGGGATTCGTCGTGCGCTCCGGCGGTCGCATCGAGAACATGGAGGAACTCGGCACCATCGTCGTCACTACGCGCGGCGGCGTTCCGGTGCGGATCCGCGATATCGCCACCGTCACGATCGGCGGCGAAAGCCGGACCGGCAGTGCCAGCGAGAACGGCCACGAGGTGGTGGTCGGCACGGCGCTGATGCTGATCGGCGCCAACAGCCGCACCGTGTCGTCGGCGGTCGATGCGCGACTGCGCGAGATCGCGCCGACACTGCCGCCGGGTGTCGAGGTCAAGACCGTGCTCGACCGCACCCAGCTGGTCGATGCCACCGTCAGAACGCTTGCGACCAATCTGAGCGAGGGCGCACTGCTGGTCGTTGCTGTGCTGTTTGTCCTACTGGGCAATTTTCGCGCAGCGCTGATCACCGCGCTGGTGATCCCCGTGGCGATGCTGATGACTGCGATCGGCATGTGGCAGGGCCGCATCAGCGCCAATCTGATGAGCCTGGGCGCACTCGATTTCGGCCTGATCGTCGATGGCGCCGTCATCATTACGGAGAACAGCCTGCGCCATCTGGCGGAGCGGCAGCGCGACCTTGGGCGTCCCCTCTCCCGCGACGAGCGGCTGGCCACCGTGCGCGCCTCCGCGGTCGAGATGATCCGCCTGAGCCTCTACGGGCAGGCCATCATCCTCCTGGTTTACGTGCCGCTCCTCACCTTCACCGGCATCGAAGGCAAGATGTTCACGCCGATGGCCGTGACCGTGATCCTGGCATTGGCATCGGCATTCGTTCTGTCGCTGACGCTCGTTCCCGCAGCGATTGCCATTGCCGTCACGGGACGCGTACAGGAGCATGAAAGCGGGCTCGTCAGCGCCTTGAAGCACCTGTACCGGCCGCTGTTGCGCTATGCGATTGCCGCCCCGCTGCCCGTCATCGCAACGGCTGCGGTGCTGTTTGCGGTCGCACTCGCTGGCTTCGCGCGCCTCGGGCAGGAGTTCATCCCGTCGCTGGACGAGAAGAACATCGCCATGCATGCGCTGCGGATTCCCAGCACCGCGCTGTCGCAATCGCAGGCGATGCAGCTTGCGGTCGAGAACGCCGTCAGCCGTTTGCCGCAGGTCGCCTTCGTCTTCTCCAAGACCGGAACGGCCGAGGTCGCGAGCGACCCGATGCCTCCGAACGCGTCCGACACCTTCATCATGCTCAAGCCGCGCGATCAATGGCCGGATCCGTCGATGACGAAGGAGCAACTGGTCGAGCAGATCGCAAGCTCCGTCAATCGCGTGCCCGGAAACGTCTATGAATTCACCCAGCCTATCCAGATGCGCTTCAACGAGCTTCTGGCCGGCGTTCGCGGCGACATCGCCGTCAAGGTGTTCGGCGACGAGTTCGAGCCGATGCTGAAAGCGGCCAACGAAGTGGCCTCGGTCCTGCGCTCGGTGCATGGAGCGACCGACGTGAAGGTGGAGCAGGCCGGCGGCCTTCCTGTCCTCGATATCAAGGTCGACCGCGCCGCGATCGCCCGTCGCGGTCTGAGCGCGGCGGCGGTGCAGGATGTGATCGGCGCCGCGGTCGGCGGCCAGGACGCAGGCGTCGTGTTCGAGGGCGACCGCCGGTTCGACATCGTCGTAAGGCTGCCGGAAGCG
Organism: Bradyrhizobium sp. Ses1; assembly: GCF_059512365.1. Classification (NCBI taxonomy): domain Bacteria; kingdom Pseudomonadati; phylum Pseudomonadota; class Alphaproteobacteria; order Hyphomicrobiales; family Nitrobacteraceae; genus Bradyrhizobium; species Bradyrhizobium sp. Ses1. Next base: position 57,656 of record NZ_JCAMOQ010000008.1, on the reverse strand, counting down.
TTGCGATCCGACCTCGAGGCGCTCGGCAACCTTCCCGTGGCGCTGCCGAAGGCAACGCCCAACGCCCCGGTCCAGAGCCTTCCACTCAATCGATTGGCGCGCTTCTCCTTCACCGAGGGGCCGAACCAGATCAGCCGCGAGAACGGCAAGCGCCGCATCGTCATCACCGCCAACGTGCGCGGCCGTGACCTCGGCTCGGTGGTCGCGGAAGCCCAGGCCAAGGTCGGCCAGCAGGTCAAGCTGCCGCCAGGCTACTGGACGAGCTGGGGCGGACAGTTCGAGAATCTGGCCGCGGCCCGGCAGAGGCTCGGCATCGTCGTGCCGGCCTGCTTTGCATTGATCTTCCTCTTGCTGCTGGCGGCCACGGGATCGGCGCGCGATGCGCTGGTGGTGTTCAGCGCCGTGCCGCTCGCACTCACCGGCGGCATCGCCGCACTCTGGCTTCGCGGCATGCCGTTCTCGATCTCAGCAGCGGTCGGCTTCATCGCGCTGTCGGGCGTCGCCGTGCTGAACGGCCTTGTGATGCTGAGCCTGGTCCGCAAGCTCTATGAGGACGGCATGCCGCTGCGGCAGGCCATCGAGAATGGCGCCCTCACCCGGCTTCGCCCGGTCGTGATGACCGCACTCGTGGCGGCGCTCGGCTTCGTGCCGATGGCCTTCGCCACCGGCACGGGCGCGGAGGTGCAAAAGCCGCTGGCGACCGTCGTCATCGGCGGCCTGATTAGCGCAACACTGCTGACGCTGGCCGTCCTCCCGGCGCTCTACGCACGGTTCGGACGGCGCGTTGACAAACCTGTCGCAGAGCACGCACAGGAGCCCGCCTGTAACAATTCTGTCATATAGCAAAACTAAACGGGTGCGACGATCGATCGCAGGATCGTCGCTTCTGACAGGGGGAAATGAAGATGCGCCGCACAATAACATTGCTATCGGCAGGCTTGATCACGCTCGCGGCCGGGGCCGCATCGGCCCAGAACAGCACGCCACGTAACGTGATCCTGTTCATCCCCGACGGCCTGCGCTCGCGCATCGTCACTCCGCAGACGGCGCCGGCGATGGCGGGTATCCGCGACAAGGGCGTCAACTTCAAGAACTCGCATTCGCTGTTTCCGACCTTCACCATGGCCAACAGCTCGGCGATGTCGACCGGCCACTATCTCGGCGACACCGGTACCTTCAGCAACACCATCTACACTGGCTATTCTTCGGCCCCCGCAGGCGACACCGTTGTGCCCTTCATCGAGAATGACGCGGTGCTGGCCGACATCGACGATCACTTCAACGGCGACTATCTGAACGAAGAGACCATCCTGAAGATGGCGCGCGAGAAGGGTTTCAGCACCGCCGCCATCGGCAAGGTCGGCCCGACGCTGCTGTTCGACCACACCGATCGCGGCAAGCACACCATCATCTTCGACGATTCCACCGGCGGCAAGAATGGCGTTCCCGTATCCGAGGAGGTGAAGGATGCGCTCACTAAGGCCAACCTGCCCCTGACGACGCCAAGCCGCGGCGACAATGGCAAGGCCGGCGACGCCAAGACACCCGGCACCACGGTCGCCAATGTCGCCCAGCAGGCCTATTTCGCGGACGTCGCCACCAAGGTCGTGCTGCCGATGTTCAAGGCGCGCAACAAGCCGTTTGTCCTGGTGTTCTGGTCGCGCGACCCGGATGGCAGCCAGCACAACACCGGCGACAGCCTCAACACGATCACGCCCGGGATCAACGGGCCGACCTCGATGGCCGCGATCAAGAACGCCGACGACAACCTCGCGCAGTTGCGCAAGGCGCTCGACGAGCTCGGGCTCGCCGCCTCGACCAACATCATCGTCTCCGCCGACCATGGCTTCTCGACGATCTCGAAGGAGAGCAAGACCAGCCCCTCCGCCAAGATCTCCTACGACGACACGCCGAAGGATTTCCTGCCGATGGGCTTCCTGGCGATCGATCTGGCCAAGGCGCTGGACCTGCCGCTGTTCGATCCCAACGACAAGAACGCCCGTGTCGCAGACAACGCCCATCCCAAGGCCGGCAACGGCGTGCTCGGCCAGGACCCCGCCAAGCCCGACGTCGTCGTGGCCACCAATGGCGGATCGGACCTGATCTATCTGCCGAACCGGGACAAGAAGCTCACTGGGCGCGTCATCAAGGCGCTGCTGGAGCAGGACTATGTCAGCGGCCTGTTCGTCGATGACCGGCTCGGGCGCTTCCCCGGCACGTTGCCGATCTCCCAGCTCAACCTTCGTGGCAAGGCGGCGACGCCGACGCCGTCGATCGTAGTCAATTTCCGTTCCTGGTCGTCGGGCTGCGAAGAGCCGACCAATTGCTCGGTCCAGGTCGCCGACACGGTCCTGCGCCAGGGCCAGGGCATGCACGGCAGCTTCAGCCGGGGCGACACGCTGAACTTCATGGCGGCGATCGGACCCGACTTCAAATCCGGCTATGTCGATCCCCTTCCCGTCAGCAACGCCGACGTCGGCATGACCATCGCCAAGCTCCTGGACCTCCGCGCCAGCGCCAATGGCGGGCTGCTGGGTCGGGTGATGTCGGAAGCGATCCCGAACGGCATCGTCCCGAAGATGGCCGACGGCACCGTCACCTCGAAGCCGGACACCAACGGGCTGCGCACCGTCATCAAGTTCCAGCGCGTGCTGTCGACCCGCTATTTCGACGTCGCCGGTTTTCCGGGGCGGACGCTGGGCCTCGAGGTCGAGAGCGGCAAACAGAAAACGGCGGGGAAATAGCCCCGCCGTTGATCCTCTTCTCGCTGTCGGGCGATTTACATCAACCCGATATCGAGCACATTCGGGAGCTGCACCAGCGGCAGCGCCGCGGCGCCGACCAGCGTGGCGACCATCGCGGCGAGCGCGTGGCTGGTGCGGCGCTTGCCACGCATCTGGCTCGCGATCCACTCCAGCACCTTGATGTCGATATTGCCGGCGTGCGTGGGCGCCCAGCTCTCGATGTCGGTGTCCGGCGACAGCGCAACCGTGCGCGGCGGCACCGGCAGGCCGGACATCGAGGCGGCGTGATGGGCGACCGCCTTGGCCAAGAGGTCGTCGAAACGACCATCGTCGCTGCGCTCGGCCGCGGCTTCGTTGATCTCGAACAGCGCCGCGACCTCCTCCCGGCTCACCGGCTGGTGGGCGACGGCGGAAGCGGTGAGGATGCGCGCGCACCAGGCGGTGTCATCGGCATCGAGCGCTCGGGAAAAATGGATACGGCCCTTGGTGGTGGGGCCTTCGCCGGTGATCACGCCATCGCGTACAATGGTCAGCGCATGCGCGGCGGTCTTACGGCAGGACGGTTGCAGGGCGACCACATCGGTCGCCTCGATACTGGGGGCAGACATAGCGAGACTTCTCAGTTCCTTATTTCAGTCCAGCATTTCCATGCCGGCGTAAACGAGTGGTTACCGATTCGAAACCGGGGTTTCGACATTTGTACATAGTTGCCAATTGGTCGCTGTGACCGCTGTCACGGTTCGAGCCCGTTAGCAGATCGGACCCCGCAGATGGGGACCATAAAAGGCAATTCCACGGCAATCCGTGCTCTTGCGGGCATTATGGGTTTTTTCGCCGCAGGCAGGCCGATCAAAAGAAGTTGCTCGAAGTTCCGTCACAAAAGAGAATGATTTCACCTTTTAGCTACAGTGGTTCACTTAAGCCCTTGCAGCTCCTATACTCGCGTGCACACCGGCACAGAAAATTCTTTAGCCACTTCAATAGCATGAGGCAACACGATGACACTTCCCATTGGCGCGACCGCCCCCGATTTCGAAGCCGAAACCACCGAGGGCAAAATTAAATTCCATGACTGGATCGGCAATAGCTGGGCGCTTTTGTTCTCGCATCCCAAGGACTTCACCCCGGTCTGCACCACCGAGCTCGGCGCGCTCGCCAGGCTGAAACCGGAATTCGACAAGCGCGGCGTCAAGCTGATGGGCCTTTCCGTTGACCCGGTCGACCGCCATGCCAAATGGTCTGAAGACATCAAGGAGACCCAGGGTGCCGCGCCGAACTACCCGATGATCGCCGACACCGACTTCAACGTCTCCAAGCTCTACGGGATGCTGCCCGCCTCGACCTCGGGCGATCCCCTCGTCCGAACACCGGCGGACAACCAGACCGTCCGCAACGTCTTCATCATCGGCCCCGACAAGAAGATCAAGCTGGTGCTGGTCTATCCGATGACCACCGGCCGGAACTTCCAGGAGATCCTGCGCGTCATCGACTCGCTGCAGCTCACCGCTAAGCATCGCGTCGCGACGCCGTCCGACTGGAAGCAGGGCGAAGACGTCATCATCGCGGGCTCGGTCAGCGACGACGAAGCCAAGACCATCTACCCGGCGGGCTGGAAGGCGCCGAAGCCCTATATCCGCATCGTCCCGCAGCCGAAGTAGCGGCTCGCGCCATCGATATCCGACCATCATGCCCGGCCTTGCGCCGGGCATGATGGAGCTGTTCCGAATTGCATTTTCTCCCTCCGGATCGCCCTCTCCGCCTAACCCAGGGCCGTCACCGACTGCCGGCACCCGCACCTTCATCCGCCGCGGCAAGTCGCTCCAGTTACGCATCAATTTGAAGAAAGCTGCTTGGTAGCCGCGCTTTACAGGCGATGGCTGCAATGGAAGTTTAGTCTGCGAACGGGCAGGAATCGGATCATCGCGATGGACAGCAATCCCAGACAAATACGCTCCGCGGCACTGACGGGGTTCCTGATTGCGCTGCTGCTCGCCGCCCTTCCGGTCGCGGTATGGCTCGACCTGACCAGTCTCGCTGAAGTCGCGCTCCGGCGGCAGGCCAATGACCTCAATTCCCTCGTCAGCAGCGTCCGCTCCTATTACGCCTCGAACGTCGTCGGACGGATATTGTCCCATCCCGGCCAGACCCAGGTCGTCCACAACTACGAGACGATTCCGGGCGCCATCCCGATCCCGGCGACGCTGTCGCTCGAACTCGGCAAGGTCATCAGCGAGCAGCAGCAGAACATCACCTACCGCTTCGTCTCGGACTTCCCGTTCAAGAACCGGGCACCGCACCAGCTCGATGAGTTCGAGAGAGCTTCGCTGCAGAGCCTGCGCACCAACCCGGACCAGAAGATCGTCGACACGACGACATCGCTGTTCAGCGACCGTGTCCGGCTGGTCGCCCCGGTCGTCATGGGGCCGGCCTGCGTCAGTTGCCACAACTCCCATCCCGAAAGCCCCAAGACGGACTGGAAGGTGGGCGATGTCCGCGGCATCCAGGAGGTCGCGATCATGCAGCCGATCGCGGCGAACCTGTTCTCCTTCAAATATCTGCTCGCCTACCTGGCGCTCGCCAGCATCAGCGGCCTCTCCTTCCTGATGATGCAGCGCCGCCAGGCCCGGCAGATCCAGGCCATGAACCGCGAGCTCGAATCCAACAACGATTTCCTCGCAACGCTGTCGCTGAAGATATCGCGCTACATCCCGCCGCAGATCTACAAGAGCATCTTCAGCGGCCAGAAAGACGTCACCATTCACACCGAGCGGAAGAAACTGACGATCTTCTTCTCGGACATCCAGAATTTCACCGCCACCACCGAGCGGCTGCAGCCGGAGCAGATCACCCAACTGCTCAACGAGTATTTCACCGAGATGTCCGAGATCGCCCACCAGCATGGCGGCACGATCGACAAGTTCATCGGCGACGCCATGCTGATTTTCTTTGGCGATCCCGAAACCAAGGGCGATCGAGCGGACGCCGAGGCCTGCGTCCAGATGGCCTGGAAGATGCAGCGCCGCCTGCTCGAGCTGAACGCCAAGTGGCGCGCCGCCGGCATCGAACAGCCCTTCAAGTCGCGCATGGGCATCAATTCCGGCTACTGCAATGTCGGCAATTTCGGCAGCGTGGACCGGATGGACTATACGATCATCGGCGCCGAAGCCAATCTGGCGGCGCGGCTGCAATCGATCGCCGAGCCCGGAGGCATCGTGGTCAGCTATGAGACCTTCGCGTTGGCGAGGGACATCATCCAGGCCCACCCGCTGCCCGCGATCACCATGAAGGGCATCAGCCGCGAGGTGATCCCCTATTCCATCGACAACGTGCTGGACGACGCCGCCAAAGGCGACGTCATCGTCGAGCGGACGGCCGGGCTGGATTTCTACCTTGATCCATCCGTGCTCGATCCGCAGGGCATCGACCGGATCAAGGCGATCCTGAGCGATGCAGTCGCAGCGCTCGACCGCAGGCGCGCCACGCCCGCGCAGTAGCGAAGACAGGACGACAATCGAAGCGCCGGTCGCTGGCATCTGTCCCTGAGAGCGATCGCGCTTGCCGACTACGCCGAACTGAGCGGTGCGCAAATGACGACATCGATTTGACGCTTTCAAGAATCCGGCTATCGTTGTGCTCTCGTTCAACTGTTGGGGGATGACATGGACGACGACAAGCCCGTAATCGAAGAGGTCACCGACACGCTCGGCGCCGCCGCAACGGCCACCATCGAAGCCGCCGCGACAGCCGCGAAGAAGGTGCGAAGGGCCGCCAAGAAAGTGGCGAAGAAGGTAGCGGCGGCCAGGAAGAAGAGACCGACGAAGACCGGGAAGGCCGCCAAGAAGTCGGCAAAGAAAGCCAAAAAGGCGCCGAAGAAAACGTCCAAGAAAGCCACCAAGAAAACCTCCAAGAAAAAGAAGGCCAAGAAGTCGAAGCGCTGAGCAAAGCCGCGGCCCTCGCCCCTCGTCGTCCCGGCGAACGCCGGGACGACGAGGGGCGAGGTTCGGATTCAAATTTCAAATAGCGTGACGATGTGCGTTCGCGCTCTCGCGGCATGAAGTGCCCGAGTTTTGCTTTACTTTTCACCCTCCTCGATCGCAGAGGGCGCAGGGAAAGCCGGGTGCTGGTTGCACCCGTGGGTCCCGCGCAACAAAAAGCACGGGGGTAGGACCACAGGTTCAACCGAAGCATTCCGGCTTTCCCTGCGCGATGGTGTTACGGTTTCCTTCGTGCTCTCCCCGGTGACCGGGCTCTTTTGCCACCGTCATCCTCAGGGATGTTTCCATCCCCCAGGACTTAGCGCCAGCGTCGGGGCGCCAGGACCACACGACTTCGCCGTCCGCGATGCGCGTGCTCGTCAGTCACGTCAATCGCGTCCACCGCATCCCACCGCAACGTTCGTGACGATCGCGACCCGCCCCTCATCCGCCGTGAGACGCGCGGAGTTAAATCACTGATTTGCCCGACGGCGGAAGCGGAATGTTTTTTGTGTGAGGGCTGGACGGCGCAAATCAGGTTGAAATCGCTTGCGAATTTTCCTCCGCTGTCATTCCGGGGCGCGCCTCTTGGCGCGAGCTCTGATGTGCAATTGCACATCAGAGAATCCATTGCGCCACATGCGCGAGCGGACAGATGGATTCCGGGCTCGATGCTTCGCATCGCCCCGGAATGACGGAGGGCGTGGGAATTGGGCCCCCGGAATGACGAGGGAAATTGCGGTGAGGCAAATGACTGAAACCGGCCCGCCCTACCACTCTTCCGGACAGGGATCGACGATCTTCCAGAGCTCAACGCCGTTCTTGATCTTCTTCATTTCGGTGGTCAGCCCACCGTTGCGGCGGATCCAGTCCTTCACCGTCTGCGGGTAATAGGACATCAGGTCGGAGGTGCCGTCGAGGCTCGTGACCTTGATGCCGAAGGTGAAGGCCTTGTCGTAATAGGCCTGGTGGAAACCGACGCTCGCCCTGGGCGTGACGCAGATCTTGTTCATCGGCACGATGCCGAACACCAGCGTGCAGGCGGAATTGCAGATGCCATCGATGATGACGCGATCGCCGCGATCGCGGATGCGCTTGTACTTGGCCTTGTACTCATCGACGTAGCCGCCGTGGTCGCGCGTGATGTGCAGCACGGCACGCGCCGGCGCCATCGCGAGAGCAAGGAACAACAGGGCGAGAAGCGTGATGCGCATGAACAATGTGACAGTCGCCTTGGTCGCCTCAAACAAAGCCGGCTGCGGGCCCCGGACCAGACCCCAAAACTCTGGCCGGACTGTGTTGGGAAACCGTTAAGCATCCAGAATGGGCCAAAAATTGACGTGATGTGGCCGATTTCCCGCAGTTTTTCCCTCCAAACCGCGCTAAATGAAAGGCCGGATCGGCCAGAATCGCCCCGGCTGGCCCTGGAGACGCACAATGCCCAGACTGAAGTTTTTCGCCGCCGCAGCGGTTCTCGCCGCCATGGCTGCCGCCCCAAGCGTGGCCGACGCCCGCCATTACCGCCATCACCACCACCACCGGCACTACGCCGGGCACCTGCCCTATCAGATCAGCTACCTCCACAATTACGGCCCGGGGCCGACGCCCGGTACGTTCGCCTATTACGACGGCCCGGCGACGGTAAAATGCCGCCAGAGCGCCTCCGCCTATATCGGCCAGGACGGCCGCCGGCATCCCTGCTTCTGAAAGCGGGACCGGGAGCGGAACGACGTGCGGGAGCATCTTTCCCGCTCTCCCCCGCTGGCCGTTCCGGCCCAACTCTGATAATCGACACGAACCGCACGCGCTCGTAGCTCAGCTGGATAGAGCATCGGATTTCGATTCCGAGGGTCGGGAGTTCGAATCTCTCCGAGCGCGCCAGCCGGCACCTCCTAAATGTCTTGGAAATCCTCTACGTTTTTCCCGATGAGCCACCTACCAAGTGGAAAGCTTGGGAAGCTCACTTCCAAAAGTTAGTTCGTTTTCGTCAACTCGGATTAGCGGGAATTCTGGGTACAATGGATGCTTGAAGGACATTCGTTCAATGTCCAATATTGCCGTCTCGCCACCTACGTTTTATCGGCTTGCCGTCGGCCGTTAGATTGCCACTACAAACCAGCGTCGCTGGCGCAGCGTGAGCAGACACGATCAGCCCGAAAAAGACTACAATAAGCGCCCCAATTCGCATCATTAGCCCCTTGTTGAATCAGCCTAGCTTCGTTGCCTGCGTGTCACAAGTTGGAGTTGCCATCCCGCGCGACGCGTCCGAACATAGAGTCTTCCAGCTTAGCTGAGGATATAAGACGAACGTCCCCTTGCACTCGCGCTGCGGTTGCTTGGTTGCGAGCAGCAGAGGGGCACCATGACAATCGATGATGGGCTCGGCTACCATCTCCCGGTCGGGGGAAGTACGATTGCGGGGCGCAAATGGCGATTGGGCGTGCTGCGTATGACGTACAAGCCGGAAGCAGGGCCAAACATGGATCGCAGGAAATTTATAAAGAGAGCCTCGGGACTGATTATTGCGGGTCCCTGCGTTATTCGTCCATCAGCGGCGGCCGCGCCGCCACCGTCTGAAATCACGATCCCGATGTCACTCAGCGACGCGAGGTTCGCCGGCAATGTTCCAGGACCCGGCGGTCCATTCTCGTCTGGTACGCAAGCCAACAAAGATTGGATCGACAGTCCCAATTACAAGAATGGCGATGCGTGCTTTGCGATCCAATCGAGCGGCTCTCTTGTAAGCAACTTTGTCCAGTGCCGAATCGATTGGCGTGAAGGTCCCCGCCAGAACGGCGGCGGTATCACGAATATGGACCAGTGCTTCTTTAATTGTGTCGCCAAGGTCGGCGATCACTCTGACGCGTTCCAAGCGTACCCGTACCTGGGAGACAAGGCGACGGTCAACTTCACCAATTGTAGCTTCAAGTGCTACAATGATAATGAGCCTCAACCTGGCTTTGTCAGTTCAGATTGTATGCAGTGGGCTGATAATTTCTCGGGAACTGTAACTTACAACAACTGCATTTTCTGGAACGGCGATCGCACCGTTTTCATCTTCGCAAGTCCCGGCACGACGACCAATGTCGCGTTCACCAATTGCTATTTCGCTACTCCGGGTGGACGCCCTGGCTTCCATATAGCGGCTGTCAGAACTGGAGTGCTCAACGTTCTGGCATGGAGCAATGTGCGCCTCGCGAGAGTGGTCGGCACGACCATCATTCCGGGTGCATTGATACGTTCGCCATAACGGCGGGGGGTGCTGTCCGTATGAATTTCGGAGAGGGTTGGCCACGCTCCCGCTGCGCCTTTCCACATCAATCCACATGCCCTGGAATCACTCGGGCGCGATGCTCAGGGCGGCGTCATCTGCTCCAGTGCAGCAGCGGCAGTTGGGTCGCCACTCAGGATTCCGCTGCCTGCAAGGACCAAGTCCCCATACCGCCTCCGTTTGGATACTTTCAATCAAGCCGAAGGCCTATTTCTAGGGCATGAACCTGACAGAAGTCCAAGACCAAGCAATACAAGCCCGCATGGCACTCATCGTTGGCGCGAAGACGTTTGACCGACTGTTCGCCGGCATTCACTTCGATGAGCTCGATGGCGATATCCTGGATCACGGCTTCAAAGATCTTGAAGCGCGAGGTCAACGTCGTGATGGTGCTGCCAAAGCAGTTCGTTCACTGAGCTGGCGCTGTCACCGTCCGCTACGGGATATCGTCGCCGCGCGTCCGACCACCGCCGACTGAATGCGGCCTGTTCCAGAAAAATTCCCGGTTGCCTGTCGCGGCCTCGGCGTATTGATCGATGGCCAGCATGATCGCTTGAACGTGGTGATAGCACCACCCCTCGTGCATGCCGATTTTTCGAACCTCGGCCAACGCCTTGAGGAACGGCGGATGATCTTCGGAGTCGGAGAAGTATCGCTTCACCAGTTCCGGCCTCCCAGCACCTTGCCGGCGGTCGACCCGGGCGCCACCTTCTTGAGCCTGTCGCGCTCGGTGCAAAGCGTGTCGATCTTCGCCAGCATCCTCTGCAGGAGCAATTCGGCCGACGCGCTACAGATCCCCGCCCGTTGAAGCTTCAAAATATCGTTTCGCTGACGCCCGACCTGGACGCGCATGTATTCGATTTCCCGACGGACGAACTCGAGATCCGGCATGGAGGCCCCTCTTGCGTGGAGCCCATCATTAGAACGAAACGGGAACATTCTTTCAAGTTACAAGTTGGGACCGGAGCCAGATTTTTTGGAGGTTCATCATGGCCGACAACACGGAAAAGGACCCGAATGAGTGGGTTTCAGGACATGATCCGATGACGGGCGCCCAAGCGTCGTACCTCAAAACCCTTGCGGAGCAGGCGCACGAGCCCGTCCCAGGAGAGAAGGAACTCACGAAGGCAGAGGCGTCCGAGCTGATCGAGAAGCTGCGGAAGAAGGTCGGGTTGGGGAAATAGCCCGCCCTCCCGTCAACGGCCGCCGTTCCGCACCGATCTCGCGGTGGAAAAGCAACTGCTCCCGCGTTTGCGAATCCCTGCCCTGTGCTAGCTCGCCGGAACGCAAGTTGAGCTCGCGGATCCGTTTCGCGCACCAGGAGCCCTCCAAATGCTGATGACCAGGGAACGGCGCGCAACGATCCAGACGCTGCGAGGATGGGCCATCTCCGTGCTTCAGGAAGCCGGTGCCGTCCGCGAATGCGAAGAGCACGGGTGGATGAAGGAGCGCGGCGACCCGCACGCCCGTGATCGCGCCTTTGGCATCGCCCGCCAGTACCCGCCGCCGGGCGTCTCGTCGCAAGCGGCCGCCGTCGCGATCGCTGAAGTGCTGGACTCGATCGGCGACACCTGCCCGGAGTGCCCGCCCGAGGCCTGATGCCCTCCGGCGAAACCTTAGCGCTTCGCCATCGTCGCGGTTCTCACCTTTGCCCCGAAGGCGCCTGCTGCTGAGCGTTCGCGTTGTTCGGGTTTTTCTTGTTCGCCTCGTGATGGCCGACGACACACCCGGCCGCGGCGCCCAGCTTGCCGTGTCCCACCATATGGCCGGCGACGCCGCCGACGATGGCACCCTTGATGCAGCCCTTCGCGTCCGCCGCGGGCGCGAAAGCAAGCGAAATCGCGGCCACGCAAGCTGCCGCCGAAATCCATCTCATGTGCGTTCCTCCGGTCACGAAGATCGAGCAGTCAACGCGATCCGGTCGAACTCCGTTCCGGAGACGCGAATGGCTCTTGCCGGCTAATCCTCCGCGCGCCGCAGGGCGGCTTGCAGCCGTTCTCTTTCCTTTTCCCACCGGTCGTCCTCGGCCCGCGCTCGCTTCTCGATAGCCTCGACCTCAGCCTGAATATCCGCGGCCTTCTTCGCATGCTCGCGCTCGGCCTTGTCCAGCGCGGCCCGGGCTTTTGCCGTCGCCTTTTCGCGCCGTTCGCGATTCCTCTGCCTGGCGGCCTCTTCGCGCCGGCGCTCGGCGTCGCGGCGCTTCTGCTCCTTCTCGAATTCGGCGGCGGCCTTTCGCGCGTCGCGTTCGCTGATCTTGGGAGAGGTTCGCTTCGCCCGCGTCGGCCGACGCCTTTCCCGCCGAGCTCCGTTCTCGCCAGATCCCAAATCCGAAGGGAGATCAGAGTGCTCGGCGAAGCGCCCGTTAGATCCAGCGGGGCGCTTGAGCACCACGCCCGGCTTGGACATCGTCACGGCGATAACGTCCGGATCGTGCGTCTCCTTGGCGATGCCCTGGTGGAAAAGATTGCTGCCGGCTCCCCAGGCCTCGAGCGCCGCCTTCATCGAAGGCGCCGCGATCGCGAGATCGAAGAAGCCGAGAGACGTCTGAAATGTCTTGAGCTTCCTGACCATGAGGCGTGCAGGCTCGCGGAGTCTCCTACCGCCGGCGAGCGACCCAGACCCCAAGCAGGAAGGCAGCGAAGAGCGACTGCAACGGAGCGTTCATGGTGATCTCGCGCAGCCGATCGGCCCAGCGCATCGCGGCATCTTGTGAAGGCGAATCGACGGGTCGCCGGCGCGTTTCCGAAGTCCGCTCGACGCCGTCCTCGTTGATCAGCCCGGAGGCTTCCGTCATTGCCGAGGCTTCTTTCATGTCCATGCGGCTCTCCTACTCTGGCGTCAGGCGGACTTCCGTTGCGGCCTGGCCGCCGGCTTCTTCGCGGTCTCCTCCTTCGCCTTCTTGCCGGCAATCGGCATCAGCATCTCCTTTTGCCCAGCCGCCTTTTTCGCCTTCTTGGTGGACTTCTTCGGAGCCTTGGTCTCGTCCGCGGCGCTGCCGACGCTGCGCCGCAGCGCTTCCATCAGGTCGACGACGTTGTCGCCACGCGGCCGCTCCTTTGGGGTGATCGGCTTGCCGGCTCGCTTCTGGTTGATAAGGTCGATCAAAGCCGTCTCGTACTGGTCCTCGAACTTGTCTGGCTCGAAACGGCCGCTCTTCTGGTTCACGATGTGCTTGGCGAGATCGAGCATGTCTTTCGTGACTTTGACGTCCTGGATCTCGTCGAAATACTCATCTTCGGAGCGGACTTCGTACGGATATCGCAGCAACGACCCGACCAGGCCCTTGTCCAGCGGCTCGAGCGCGATGATGTGCTCGCGGTTCGTCAGCACCACCCGCCCAATCGCAACCTTGTTCATCTCGCGAATGGTCTCGCGGATTACCGCAAAGGCGTCGTGGCCGACCTTGCCATCCGGCCGGAGATAGTAAGGGCGGATCAAGTAGCGCGGGTCGATTTCTTCACGATCGACGAACTCGTCGATGTCTATGGTCCGGGTGGATTCGAGCACCACCTCCTCGAGCTCTTCCTTCGACACCTCGATGAAGGTTTCCTTGTCGAGCATGTAGCCCTTGACGATGTCCTCGTTAGCGACCTCCTCGCCAGTATCGGCGTCGACTTTCAGGTACCTGATGCGGTGCCCGGTCTTTCGATTGAGCTGATTGAAGGAGATCTTCTCGCTCTCCGATGTGGCTGGGTACAGCGCGACCGGACAGGTTACGAGGGATAGACGCAGGAAGCCTTTCCAGTTGGCGCGGGGAGCCATTTTACGCAGAACTCCGGTTTTCCAAGGCGGTTGGATTCAAGACGATCGAGCAAGGCTTGTTCCGACACTCTCCACGCTGGTCCTTCAATTTATTTACGAACTTCAGTCGCGAACCATTTTGCGCGCTCCATCTTCCGTGAACCAAAAGGGAACATGTCCCATGGGCTGCCACAACACCCGCGTTCGGATATGGGATTTATGGTCTTGCCGCATATCACCATAACCACCCGAGCAAACTCGTAATGTGCAATCTCTATTCGATAACCAGCAACCAGGAAGCAATCCGCGCGCTGTTCCGGGTCGTAAACCGCTACGTCGGCAACCTGCCGCCGATGCCCGGCGTCTTTCCGGATTATCCGGCACCCGTGGTGCGCAACGCCGGCGACGGCCGCGAGCTTGTGCTGATGCGCTGGGGCATGCCGCCGCCACCGCAAAAACCCGGAGGACCAGTAACGAACATCCGCAATACCCCTTCGAAATACTGGCGCGCCTGGCTTAATCCGCAAAACCGTTGCCTGGTGCCCTTCAACAGCTTCGCCGAATACGCACCAGAGCCGAACCCGGCCACGAAGAAAAAGGACGTGGTCTGGTTCGCGCTCGGTGATGACCGGCCGCCCACGGCCTTTGCCGGGATCTGGACCGAGTTCAAGGGTGATCGGGGCACCAAGTCGAAGCCGATCCCTGGCCCTCACCTCGTCTATGGCTTCCTGACCACCGAGGCGAACGCGGTCGTAGAACCGATCCATGACAAAGCCATGCCGGTGATCCTGACAACGGACGAGGAACGCGACGTCTGGCTCCGCGCGCCATGGGATGAGGCCAAGGCGCTGCAACGGCCGCTGCCCAACGATGTCCTGAAGATAGTGATGCGCGGCCCCGACAAGGAAGATAAACTCGCCGCATGAAATACGTTGAAGATCGACCCCACTACGACAAGCCGGAAGTAGCCGCGCATCGTCTGATGGAGCTGGCGCGCGCCGTCGAGCCCGTGCAGGACGGCCGCATCCATATCGAGAAGATCAACTATCCGTTTTTCTTCCAGGACAAGGCAAAGCCGGCTGAGTACGGCGTGGGTTCAAGCTGGCGATCGAGCGCGGCTGGCTCTGGATGCACGAGAGCGGCACGTATGTAAAGATCACGCCGGCTGGGCCTGAACTGTTCGCCTAAGCGTTAATCATGGACCGCAACTGCCATGGCGGACTGATGAAGATGCCTTTCGCGGCGTTTCTACTTCAGCGGCCTTAAATGTGACGACTCCCTTTAGCCCCCGCAATGCGCTACCGGGGGCTTTTTTTCGGCTGCGCCCCCGCCGTTCGGTGCAAAAGTGCACAGACTTCCCTGCCCAAGGGCGCTTGGATCGGCCACGTAACCTCCCGGTCGATCCGTGTCGACTCCTCGGCCCGACGGTTCGCCGAGAGGAAGCGCAGCCCCGGCGTGCTCCCCTACGCCGGTCGCGTCGGGGCAGCGTTCCAGCCCGCCATTTGCAATCCAACAGCTCCGGAACGATCGATGACGCCACGCGAGAAGCGCGACATGCCTTACATCGTCGGGCTCGCCTGTTTGGCGGCGGCCCTGGTGATCGCCCTCGCTGCGTTCTGGCGATAGATCGCGCTGGAACGGTGCTAGGCGTTGTGTGTTCGACGGGGGATGAACGACGATCGCAGCCCACTGCTGACCCTGATCTCCTGCATCATATGCAAAAAATCGATGCGGCTTGAGGGAAGTCACCCGGGCGGCGACCACAAGGACATCATTCAATATCGCTGCGATCAATGCGGGCGCATTGAGCGGGTCCGGCTGTTGCGAAGGAGCTGGCCGGACGAGTCTGTCAGCCGGTCAGTCGTTTAACGAGCGGCTCGTTGAGCTGGCCGTCCGCGAACAGCACGCCCCAATGGTTGACCCTCGACAGCTCGACGGCCAGCAGCTCGGCCTCGATCGGCACCCCAAAGTATTCGGCTTTGGTGACGTTCTGCCATGTCGTCTCGATCACGAGGCCACGACGATCGACGCACCACGCGTGATGGATAGGGCTGCCGCCGCTCTCGTGGTCTACGGCGTAACCCTCGACGTAGGTCAGGTTGTCGTCGACGAGCGCGAGGCCAGCCGCATTTCGGAAGCACCAGCCGAGCGCACCGCGCGCCGCACCGTACTTCTTCGGCAACGCACGCCCTTTGTAGGCGGTGCCATGTTCGAGCAGGAAGCGCTCGAACCGGCCGCCGTTCGCGGCGCCGGTTTGGAGGAAGTGCTTTAACGGCACTATTATTGGACGTCGATCGTTGTAGGCGGGGCCGTGTTCGAGCAGAAAGCGCTCCAACTGGCCGCCCTTCGCAACGCAGGTGCGAAAGAAGTGCTTTAACGGCACTATTATTGGACGTCGATCGTTGTAGGCGGGGCCGTGTTCTAGCAGAAAGCGCTCCAACTGGCCGCCCTTCGCAACGCAGGTGCGAAAGAAGTGCTTCAACGGCACTATTATTGGACGTCGATCGTTGTAGGCGGGGCCGTGTTCGAGCAGAAAGCGCTCCAACTGGCTGCCCTTCGCAACGCAGGTGCGAAAGAAGTGCTTCAACGGCACTATCGGGCGTCGATTGAGCATCGCTATCAACGCACATGAGGGACTCTGGTTGCGGCGGTCGGTGCCACCTCATGAAGGGCCAGTACCGCAACCCTATCCGGATCGTCAGCTTCAATATCGGTGAGGGTTGATCCCGCGAGGCATTCGCAATCTCTCCCCTGATGCCTATCTCCGGTGCGGCCCCGACAAGGAAGATAAGCTCGCAAGCATGAAATACAGCGATCGGGCAAGCCAAGCGCCGATGATTCATTTCCCGGCGATGGCTTTGGACAGAACATCGCACTGCTCGTCGAAGTCCAAATGCGGGTTTTGCCTTTTCACGACCTGTTCCAGTTCAAGCGCCGCGACAGCAAGCTCATCACCTAAACGCTTAAACAGCTCGCGTTGACGTGGATCCGTCGCCGACGTGCCGAGGTCGGCAAAGTGCTTCGCATCAGCTCGAAGTTGGTGCCACTTCCCGGTGAGGTCCTTCATGGCTCATGTCCTCGGTTTGGCGTCGTTCTTGGCGGTTGAGTGCGACGCGCACTGCAGAGCTTTCGCCTAGCGGACGCATCCGACACCTTCTTTCGAAGGGCAAGCAGCTGAGCCCTTTCCTGTTCCAGCCTGTCCATAACGATAATCACGATTTGAAAGTCCTCTTTAGAACCACCTTCGATTGGAAAATCCATTTACGCCTCCACTCGGGAAAAAATAGCATCGCCTCACCCGAGCTGCGGTCCACTTACCTGTGTTAAGCCGAAGCGAGATTTATTCTGCTCTTGAACATAGACAGCCTATCTGAGCGAATCCGACGAGTCGGATTCCCGACAGATCAGAATGAACTTACCTGCGCTGATCTCCGCTTGAATGCTCGCAAATCGAGCCGGCGAGATTGACTAGATCGTCTTCAGCGAAAAACTCCGGCGCTAGCGCGTGCGTTCCTCAGCCAGACAACCGGGAAAACGCGGCAACTTGCGGGGGAACGATGCCGCTCACCACGGCTTTAAAGGTAGATAATGTGCCCCCGGAGGTATTTGCCGATGACGAGAGGAAATGACGCCATGGATGCCGTTGAGCGTGGTTTCCTCGCTTGCGCGCTGGTCGGATTTTTAGCCTTGGCGACAGCCATTTGGCTGATGTAGGCTCCGGCGCCCAAACAGCCGTTGCGGCCCGAAGCAAGCGCCGTCGGCTCCATCAGAGATGCGATCAGTCTACCGCTATGCGAAAGCGTTCTTCGCCTCGTACGCGGTGACCAGCGTCCGCATGCATCGGTTCGGAAGTAGACCTTGCCATACTCCAATATTCGGTCGTTCGACCTGTAGGGCCACAGACGACACCTCGACTTCGCCGATCTCTGCTGGGCCGAAGTGGAAATGATCCCTCTTCTCGCTGAGGTGCTACAATTCTCGCACAAGATACTGCCCTTCTGCGGCACCTCTGAGGTTGAGAGCAACACTAAGCCGCAACGAGCGTAGTTTTCGTTAGCGCCCCCTAACGCAACCGGTAAGAATTTTGGCCGTGCCGGTAAGCGGGCCGAAAGTACCGTATCGTATCAATCAGGCATCGAACGCCGAGTTCAGGATGCGCAGGGAACGCCAGAAGCCGCCCAAAGTTCGTCCGAGCCTTATCGACAGGATAAAGCTGGCGGCGTCCTATGGTCGGCAGGTTGATGGGATTTGGATCGGAAGTTACTTTGCGCCGGAGCACTTGCCGCGCGTCGAACGTGCGCTGCTTCTCGTAAAGCAGCACAGTCCCTTGCAGTATTCCCGCATTATCAGGGACCTTGAGCGTATTTGGATTTTCCTGCTGCCGGGCGGCCCTGCCGAATACCAGCATTCACTCAAGGCGTGTGTGCTCGACAAGCGATTCGTGGCCGATTCGGCTGTGCGTATAGAACAGATCGCCTCAGCTATCGTGCACGAAGCCACGCACGCAAAGCTGGAGCGGTTCGGAATCGAATACGACGAAGATCAGCGCGCGAGAATCGAGGCGATCTGTTTTCGTCGAGAGTTGGCCTTTGCCGTTCGATTGCCTGACGGCGCCCAGCTCTGGGAAGACCGGGCACGAGATCTAAATTGGTACCAAGCCAACCCAGACTATTTTCGTGATGCTCAATTCATCGAGCGCCACGCCGATGGTCAAGTTGAGATGCTTCGAGACATCGGGACTCCGGAGTGGCTCATCCGAGCTATGCCCGCCCTGCAGTCAATAGCCGGCTGGGCAAGGAGATTGTTCCGCGTCGCCTCGCGTCCGGGCTGAAAGTTCACAGCTACCGCAAGATCGCAGGTTATCCGGCCAGAGCGCCCCACGGGCTGCAACACACGAAATCGCACGGTGTCGGATCACTACCGGTTGTAGCGCGCGGCAGGCAACGGCGTCATAAAGGAACTGCGAAGCAATAGTGCCTATCTTCATCGGCCGCGGCACGCCACTTCCGCACGACGTAACGCACTGGTTTATTTGCATTTTTTCGTTTTTTCCGTTTTGACACCTCCGTGCAATCGACTGCGAGAAACGCGTAACTCAGCTCCCCGCAAAGTGCTGGCCAGGGTTCAGCTTGGATGCATTCGAATGCGCCGCAGGGTCGGCGGGCGCACACCCCTCTGCAGCTCCCCCGAGCAAAAATAGTAGCGAACTGTGCTCAACCGAACAGAGACTTAGCGTCGATTGGCTAGAGTCCCACGTCCGCGTAGCGTACAGGCCAGCGAGGACGTGAGCCATGAAGGACCTCAGCGGAAGATTGCACCAGCTTCGGGTGGATGCCAACAATTGTGCCGTCATGGCCATGTCGGCGACGGATCCGAACAAACGCGAGCTGCTTAAGCGTTTGGCGGATGAGCTTGCCATCGAAGCACTTGAGCTGGAGCAGGTCGTGAAAAGCCAAACCGGGCATGTGGGCTCCGACGAGCAGTACGACGAGCAGTACGATGCCTTCTCCAAGCCAGCGTTAGATCCCCCTATGCCGGTCCGGAGAAAGCCGCTCGCCGGCTCGTGAAGTGCGTGCGTGCAGTCGAGCGAAACAGACGGACTGCATTCACATCGAGAAAATCACCTACGCGTTTCTTTTTCAGGACAAGGCCAAGCCGCCCGGACACGGCGCCAGGTTTAAGTTCGCGATCGAGCGCAGCTTGTGGATGCACGAGAGCGGCACCTACGTGAAGATCACGCCTGAAGCTGCCGAGATGCTTATTTGAAATCGCTGATCTGGCAGGAAGCTCTGCGGAAAGAAAGGTCCCAGCACCGGGCCAAGCTGGGACCTTTCCTCTCCGGACGTGACAGGCGGCCGTTACACGACTGTCCACTATCGAGGTCCCTAAAGGGTTCGATACCGGGACAGCATCCTCTCCACGTCGCGTGCATGCCGCATGTACGCCTCGCCGATATATGCCGCCTTTCAGAACCTCAGTCGTGCCTGCGGCGGCGCTTAATCAGCCAATAGACGCCATAGCCGATGGCGAGCACCGGAAGACCGGCGCCAGCAATCGGCCCGGGGCTCCGCTGATGTGGTGGGGGTGGTCTCCTCTATGGCGACCGCCGGAGGCATTTGCAGGCGGGGCAATCATCGTCAGAGCGAGGACAAAAAACGCCGCGGAAATGCCAGATAAAATCTTCACTGGATTTCTCCTGCATTTTGACCAGGCGCAAATAATGGTAATAAATTCCTTATTTAAAATTTAAATAGTTTAATTATTAAGAATTTTTTCTCGCACTCTGGCCGCCAACGGTTCATCCGCGGCTTGGGGAAAACGGTCGTTACGTCAATAGCGCTGCATTTTTCCCGATCGGCGAAGCGATATCCTTCTCATGTAGGGCTTTCGGTGCATCATGCAATTCAGCCGCATCATCGGTCCGACGGAAGACTTCCAAGTTTGGAGCGCGATAAGCCGCGGGTTCTCGTTCGTGATCAGTAATGAGAGCCGAACCGGCCCCGGCCTTCACGGAGAGCCCGGCTTTGTTGCCTCGTGGCGCCCCATCGATCTGAACAGGCCTGCGATCAGAGTGGGCGGTTCGCCGTTCAAAACCTTCGCTGAAGCCGAGAATGCGTGTGAGGCAATGCTGAAGCACCTGACCGACGACAGGGCCGGATAGGAGCATGAGCACGCCTGCGGCTGCGGCGCGGTCGGGCCGCCCTGCAACGTCCCGGCGCCTGGTAACGCACGTTGTAGAATATCCACTGGCGTCTCCATCACCGGTACTGTCCCTGGCGACCAGACGTGGTCAGCCTTGGAACACCAAAGGTTGGGGCGAGTTTACATACGGCCGTAGTCCAGGCGGGAGGCCCGAGACAAAGAAGGGCCGAACCATGACAACGTTCCGAACCGATCAAGTTGACGACGACAGGGTGAACATCAAGCGCGCCCCGAACACGCTGGCCGGGTCGATCGCCCGGGTCGACGATCACTGGCACGTCGAGATCATGTGGGGCGGCCCTGGCGGTGCCATTATCTACGAGGCGCCATCACTGCCCCGCGCGTTGGCGTTCATGGATGGGGTCGACGCGGCATTCGAACGGGTGATCAGGCTCGGAGAGCGCTAGACCATATTCTGTTCTGATTGGCCGCCGCTTATGTGCCGGAGACGGTGTGGGTTGCGCATCGCAACGGAGCCATTGGCCCTCCGACGGCACGAATTCCAACGATGAGTTGCTGCTCGCGACACTCAAGGCGTTTTGCGAAATCTGAAATGGCGGTAGGTCGCACCTTCCATGATCGTGTTGGCGGCGATACGCGGATCGCTTCAGGCCGAAATGCCAGGTTTTGGCTCACTGCGATCGCTAGGGTGGGCGCCGCACCAGGTTGAAGTTCCGGGCCTTGTCCAGATTGCGCGCCTTTTCCAACGCGGCTGCACTGGGCAAAAGGGCCGAGGCGAGGTCTGCCTCGGTGAAATCAGCGCCGGCGAGATTGGCATTGGACAAGTCGGCACCCGCAAGGTCGGCGTGGTTGAGGTTACAATTCGCCAGATTGGCGTTCTGCAGCTGCGCGAATCCCAGATCGGCGCGCGAGAGATTGGCACCGCTCAGATCCGCATTCCTGAGATCGGCAGATTTGAGCACGCCACGCATCAGGCCCATCGATTGGTTGCGCATATCAGCGCTCAGATCGGCGCCCGCAAGCGTGGCCCCAATCAAGTTGGCACCTGAAAGATCTGCGGTGATGCGAGCGCTGTTCAGATCGGCGCCGCCAAGCTTGGCGCGTTGCATCTGCGTGCCGAGCAGCGATGCCCCTACGAGAGACGCGTCCGTCAAATCCGCGTCGACCAGCCAGGCCTGGTTCAGGGTGGCCCGATCGAAGCGCGCGCGTTTTAGGCGAGTCCGGTTGAGCTTGACAAGGCGAAGATTGCCGCCGGAAAAGTCGAGGCCTGAGAGATCGAGATGCGACAGCCGCTTTCCTTGCAAATCCGCAGAGCGTTGGCCCGCGCCGTCCTCAGGCGCCGTCTTGAGAAGCGCCTCGACCTCGGCGCGCGTCATCTCCGATGTCGACATTTCGGGACTGTTGAGGTCGACGCTGCGCAGCATGTCCTGCGACACGGCGTCAATGGGATCAACCAGCAGCGCCGTCATCGACACAAGGGCAAATGCGAGACGAAACAGCATCGCTGTCTCTCCGCTCTCCAGTAACCCGCTATTGTCTCTTGCATTAAGGTGAAGCTCAAGTCGCGGTCCTGGTGACTGGAGGGAGCAAACAGGCCGCTAGATCATAGGGCTGCGGCGAAGCAATAGTGCCCATCTTTATCGGCCGCAGCGCGCCATCGTCGGGTTCAACTCGGGAAGATGAGGCACGTCGTTGTGCCATGGGCGAGCAATCGGCCCTTGACGTCAGTGACACGCCCTTCGGCCGTGCCGATGCGGCGTCCACAATTCAAGACCGTTCCTTCGGCCCTGATCTGGCCTGTTTCCGGCGTGATGGGACGCACAAGAGAAATCTTGAACTCGAGCGTTGTCTGGGCCACGCCCATGTCCAGCATCGATTGGACCGCGAGCCCCATACAGCTATCAAGCAGCGTCGCCGTGAGACCACCATGGACCGTGCCGGCTGGATTCAAGTGGGCGCCAGTTGGGATGAGCGTCACGACAACGCGACCGCGTGTCGCTTCGGTGACATCGTATCCCAAGGTTTGCGCCAAGGTGTTGAGAGGAATCGTGCCACTCGCAAGGCCCTGCACGAACTCCAATCCACTCATCGCTTTCTGTGTCTCGGCATCCACCGTCCCGAAGGTCTTGGTCAGCATCATATCGCTCCGTCTCGCTCAGCTCGTTTTCGTTCTTGGCGACGTGTTCTTGCGAAACGCCGATGGTGACCGGCCATAGATCCGGCTGAAAGATGCGCTCATGCGCCTCGCGCTCGAAAACCCGGCACGCTTGGCGACGAGAGGAATTGGAAGATCGCTTTCATCGAGGAGACGCTTTGCACGTTGAACACGAAGCGAAAGCGCGACTTGCAGGGGCGATGCATCGAGGTGCTCGGCAAACAGGCGCGCGAGGTGCCGGGCCCCTACTCCGAGACGATCGGCCAATGCTTCGATATTGCTCCGATCAAGCGCACCGTTTTCGATGAGGGCCAGTGCACGCTCGACAGTCGTCCTGGTCCCCTTCCAGGCCGGGCAGAATGGAGCGGCCTCCGGACGGCAGCGGAGGCAAGGTCGAAAACCCGCGTGTTCTGCGGCAGCGGCGCTGCGATAAAACCTCACATTCCGCGAGAGCGGCGTTCGCACCGGGCAGACGGGCCGGCAATACACCCCCGTCGTCTTCACTGCCACAAACACCAGCCCGTCCCACGCCGGATCGCGGCGCCGAAATGCTTCATACTGTGCGGCGAAGTCGAGCATGCGATTGCTATAATGACCATCGCCGCAGGTGGCGAGCCACTCCGGAAGATCGGGTCCGAAAACGACCGCCGCCACGACGGTGCGCGCTCATAAGGATAGAGCATCGGATTTCGATTCCGAGGGGCGGAAGTTCGAACCTCTCCGAACGCGCCATCCTCGAGCGGGGTAAGCCAATATCTGCGCACGCGTGCCGCAGCAGCGCGGCCTGGATGGACCGCGACTACTTTTCGACTTCGACGACGTACCTCCGTACGACTTTGACCGCCTTGTCACGCTGCGGTGCAAGGTCCGCCCAGGCTTTCGACTTGTAGAACGCTACGGCGTCATCCAAGCTATTCCATTCGACGATTCCCACCCCTTTGGGGGCTGGCCCACCGTCTATCTCAACAATCCGTCCGGCCGCGGTGCGCAAAGCGTGACCATGGGCTGCTTCGATCGCCTTCCGGGCGGCAGGCAAGTACGCGGCTTGGGCTGAAGCATCGAGGATCTCAATTTCGCCGACGGAGTAAGCTTTCGGCTTAGCTCCTTGAGCGTGGAGGCCTTGGACCGCGATAGCTCCAATTGCGACGCCCGCTAGCAATACCATTGCGAGTTTGGAACTAGATCTCATGGCGCTTCCTCCGATTTTGCAATTTCAATCGAAGACGGATGCCCCCTAGCCGTGTGTCGGAATGGCCAACTGAAGGTTCAAAACAGACGGGCTGCTAATGCGCAAAACGCTTGCTGTCCCTAGCGGATGTACGGAGGAGCGACGCAAGCGCTGACAACCCATTTGCAAGACGCCATCTACGATTTTCGATCTTGCACGCTATTGTATTGCCGTCATTCTAACGACAACAGGCTGGCCGGCTTGAAGCGTAGGCTTCGGCAGTCACGCTTCCTCCCGCCAACGCGATCACGGAACCCGCGGTCTATTTTCCTCATCCGGAATGGCAGTTCGCCTACGACATGGACAACGGGGTGGCCGTCGCCAACCGGAAGAAGCTGCTCGACCGCCCCGCAACCGACAGGATGAAGATGCTGGGCTTCCACTGGCCCTATCCCGGCCTGGGCTTTGCCGAGCGGAAGGGCGCGGGATATCAATATGTGCCGGCGGCCTGACGAACCGCCTTCCCGACATCGTCGGTGGCGAAATCCTCCCGAGGCAGTTCGCAAGCGGCGCCGCAATCTGCGAATTCTCCTTGAAGCTTCAGAGCGTATCCGATAAAATTACAACTATTGGTCGATACGTTTGCTGTTGATAGATATTGCAATCTCCGAGAGTGCGATGCAGCGCTGGCTGATTTCAGGTGCATCGGGGCAGTTAGGCGGTCATATCCTCCGTGCGCTCTCGCATCGTCGTCCTGGCGACTATGTGCATGCGCTTGGCCGTGCCCCGCTGCCGGGTGCCCATGTCACCGAATGGGTGGATCTCAGAAGCGGCGCGGCTTTGATGGAGTTGCTGCAACGCGCGGCGCCCACGCGCGTCCTGCACCTTGCTGCAGTGCCGCCGGTGGTCGCCGAGTCCAATCCCGCCTCCTGCCATGCGCTCCACGTTGGCGCCGCGATGAGGATGGCGGCTTACGCCGCCTCCACGAACGGCTGGATGCTGTATGCCTCGTCCGATTTCGTGTGGGACGGAAACGGCGGGTTCCACGATGAAGGCGATGTGCCGCTTCCGGCGAACGTCTATGGCCGAAGCAAGCTTGCCGGCGAGCGTGTCGTCGCAGAGCACGGCTGTGGATTGGTCGCCCGCTACTCGCTGCTGTTCGGTTTCCCGGTCAATCAGCGCCGGACATCATGGACCACGATCGCCGCACGCCTGAAGCGCAACGAACCGGTCGTCGCGATAGACAACGAATGGCGATCGGCAATCAGCCTGGCCGACGCTGCTTTGGCAACAATAGAGCTGGCAGCGCAGCGCCATCATGGACTCGTGCACATTTCAGGCTCATCCGCGATGACGCCGTACGAGATCATCAGCATGATGCGCCAGGAGATGAACTCGGTGTCTGAGATCCAGCGGGTCTCGCGGGCCTCGTTCAGCCCGAACATGATCCGGCCGCGCAACGTCACCCAGTCGAACAGCCGGCTGAGGCGCCTCCTTCCGGGATTCGAACCCATGCCTTTACGCTCTGCTCTGCGCACCCCACGGGGCGCGGTGCCGCGCTTTTCCGTGATCATTCCGGTGTATCACGGAGCCGACACCGTGGGGCGGAGCCTGGCTGCACTTGCCGATCAGCAATTCGATGACGATGACGGACTGCAAGCGAGCGATGTCGAGGTGCTGCTGGCACTGAACGACGGCCGACCAGACAGCGAGGCGGCGGCGGAGGCGCATGTCGCGAGCCTGCGTGCACGGAACTTCCACGTGCGATTGCTACGGACCCCGCCGACCCGCCGCGCCGCCATAGCCGCGGCCGAGGCGGTGGCGGCTGCCGGCAGCCTTCGTCTCTATCTGGACCAGGACGCCAGATTATCTCCGCACGCGCTTTCCGCCATATTTGCAGCGCTCACGACGAGCACAGGCATTCAATTCGCCGCGCCTCGCGCGCGGTTCGATCCCTCCCCTTCCCTGGTGGTGCGCGCGTTCTGCCGCTACTGGTGCGCTTTACCCTATTGCGATGCTTCGCCCGTCACCATGGGCGCCTACGCGGTGTCAGCCGAGGGCCGGCGACGTTGGGGCGCGCTCCCGCAGCTCGCTTCGGACGACAAGTTTGTCCGGATGCTGTTCGCGCCGAATGAGCGGCTGCTGCTGACGTCGGAGAGCTATCATGTGGTGGCGCCGCAAGGCTGGCGCGAGCTGATCCGAGCCCGGCGCCGCTACCTGCGTGGTAATCGCGAACTGGCGCGCGCGTCGCACCTTGCTCCTCCAGATCCGGTTCCACGTTACAGGGGCGTGCTCAGGCCGCTGTTGCGACCGTCGGCCTGGTTCGACTTCGCGGTCTTCGTCGCGGCCTATGGGGCGACCTGGCTGGCGGAAAGCGTCGGGGCGCGAACGATGAGACCATCGTGAACCGCGCCCTTGATGTCGTCATCCCCGCAGGTGGCGATCCTGGGCTGCTTCTGCGATGCCTGGTTGCACTTTGGTGCGACGGCGACGAGATCGACCTTCGGGTGATCGTGGTGGCAAACGGGCCTGCGTTAAGCCAAAACCAGGCGACCGCCCGGTCATTGCTGACGGCGTTCGAGAATGAACGCCAAACATTGATCGTCGTAGCGAACACCTGTCCGGGCAAGACCGCAGCGCTCAATCGGGGCGATCGCGAACGTCGCGGCGGGGCGGTCCTTTACCTTGACGCTGACACCATCATTCTCCCTGGCACCTTGGCCGCGATTGTCGCGGGCCTGGCCACCGATGAGCCGCTTCTCGTCGCGCCGCCCATGGTGCTGGTTCGGCCAGAGGGCCGACTGGAGCGCGGGTTCGCCTCGGTGTGGCCGCGTCTCTCCGGGATGGAAAACGACGTCGTCGGGGCCGGCCTCTATGCCACGAACGCGGCGGGCCGCCGCAGGTGGCGCGAGTTTCCCCTGATCGCGGCGGACGATCTGTTCGTGCGCTCGCGCTTCGCGAGAGGCGAACGAAAACTGCTTGCGGCGGGCGGCTTCCTGTTCAACATCCCACAAGGATCGGATCTGCTTCGCGCCAAGCGCCGATGGGACCACGGCAATCGCGCCCTTGCAGGACTGCACGATGTTCAACCAGGTAACCTGCCCAAGAGGTCGTTCCGGTCCCGATTGGGCGATGTCGGGCGGCTCTGGCGAGAAGGCCCTGGCCTCGCCTGCTTCGTACTGCTTGCGCTCTCGGCACGGCTCACACGAGGCGAGAGCGATGGTGCCGCCGCGTGGATCGGGCCAAAGCCGCGGCCGATTGCACCAATCGCACCACGCCGGCCGCACATCGGCATATGCATCGTCACGCATAACAACGCTGACGAGATCGAAGCCTGCCTCGCTTCGCTGAAATCCCGCTGGTCCGATCTTTCGATTCGAATCGAGGACAACGCGTCGGTCGACGGCACGGTCGATCTGGTTCGACGAACCGGATGCCGCACGAAGATCACAGCGAACCTCGTCAATCGCGGTTTCGCCGCTTCGGTCAACCGGCTAGCCGCCGATTTCGGTGAGGAAGTCGACCATCTTCTGCTCGTCAATCCGGACGTCGAACTGGCAGCCGACGCGATCGATCAGTTGATCGCGGCCTCGCTGGCGAGCGAGACGGAGGCGATTGTCGGCGGACGGATGATGCGGCACGACGGCAGCGTCGACCCGACCAACTGCCTTGCCGAACCGTCGCTCCGGCAATCGATCGCGTTCGCATTGGGCCTGCGGCGCTGGCCCTGTTGCGGGTGGCTCGATCCGGATGCGCTCGGCGGCTGGTGCCGCACCGGTATTCGAACAGTCCCCGTGCTCACCGGAGCGACGCTCCTGATCAACCGCGCATTGTGGGACCGCTTGGGCGGGTTCGATGAGCAGTACTTCCTCTATGGCGAAGATGTTGACCTGTGCATTCGGTCGAAAAGACTGTCGAGCGCCACGCTATTCACTGGCTTTGCGCATTATGTCCACCGAGGCGGCGCGAGTTCGGCAGGCGACTCGCAGCGATGGGTCGCCATCCTGCGCGGCAAGGTGAGCCTCTACCGCCAGCACTTGCCCTCGCTCGCAAGCAGATTGGCTCGAGGGCTGCTGCTGTGCGGCGTAGCACTGCGCGCAATGGCTGAAACATCAGGGCTCGCTCGTACAAAAATATGGCGAGACCTGTGGCGGAACCGCGACCTGTGGCGGCGTGGGTGGCCGCCAAATAGCAGCGTGGCTGGCGCCGCAGCTACGTGACAGCCGCGTTCATGCCGCCGAGGTGTCGATCTGGCGGCGGATCACCCGCCGCACCTCCGCATTCGACAGGAACAGATCGTGGTTGATGATGCCCCAGCCCGAGTCGGACGCATCGACCACGCGCACGCCGAGCTTTTCGATGACGGCCTTCTCGGCGGCGCCGACGCGTGTCATGCCGCCGGCGAGCGACCCCGAGAGGGCGAGCGCGCGGTCGTTCGTTGCGGTGATCACGGTGATCTTGCGGGCGAGCGGTCCAATGCGGTTGATGGCCGACGAGAACACGTCCATGTCGATGTCGGGCGAAGCGAACACCACGGCGCCGATCCTGCCGTCAACGGTGTCACCATATCGATCATGGAGCTGGCGCAGGCTTTCGAGCGCCAGCATCGTTCCCATGCTGTGCGCGACGATGTGGACGCGGCCGACGCCCGGAGGCGTTACTATGGCCTGAAGCACGCGCTCGAAATCATCGCGGGACCACATTGCGCTGTCGCGATCGTAGGCGTAGTCGAACAATCCCGCCTTTGACGGCCAGGAGAACACCATCGTCTGGCCACGGAACCGGATGCCATCGGAAAGATGGGCGGCATCGAGCGCCGCCGTCTCGAACGTCTGCTTGAAGCCGTGCACATAGATCAGGACGTCTGATCCGCCGCCGCCGGCCTGCCCGAGAAGATCGCTGACGTCGCCTGAAACCGGCTCGACCTGATCAATACGCCAATCGCCGAGCCCTGCTGCCGCCAGGGAGAAACGACTTTCGTCCGGTGGCACCAGCTTCGCCCGTGCGACGGTCATCGCAGAGGCCCGATCCGGCCCGAACCAAGGCTTCGCGCGCCCGCCTTTTACGGGCTTGCGCGTGGTTGCGACAAGCAGCGTGGGGTCCACCGACAGCGACGATGCATCGTAGCGCGCGCCGGTCGCGCCCAGGCTGGCGCAGCCGCCGAGCGCGAGTGCGCCCACAGAGGATGCAAGCCCGCCCAGCAGAGCACGGCGGGACATCATCACTTCGTTTTGCAGTAAATGTCGGACGATCACGCGGGACTTCAGAAGCCGCCTCCGTAAGACCCGCCCCTCACGAATTACCTGAATGATGATGGCGGCGAGAAAAGGGCGGCAGCTTCAGGCCGGGACGTCGCGCAAGACCGCCGAACGGCGTACACTTGTCGATTGCGGCGCGGAACCGGTCGGAACCCGGCGACGCAAAGTTCCCTTGTGTCCATTCCAGTGAAGCCTTCGACCGCCTCACGCAGCGAGCCTTCGACGAAGGCGCCCGTCGTCCTGCTTATCAATGAGAGCAATCTGCCTAAAGCATCACTAGCTGGACCACACCATCTTCGAGCTCACCGCGAGCAAGTCTCGCGCGAGCGATATGCTCGAACTCGGTTCGATGCCTGTGCAAGTAGCTGAGAGCTTGGTTCTGGGTCCGAAAAGTCGTCCGAAGTCGGCATGCTTGCCTGACCGGCCCGACCGCCAGCGAGAATGTAATGGTTTGCCCTGACTCGGTGGTGGATACCGTCCCCATGCTCTTCGCCATGTGTCCGCCTACTCCATAGGAAATGAGCGTCAGATGGTTTTCGCACTGCGCCGCTGGGCGCCGGAAGTCAATGGAGTTTGCCTTAATCGAAGCGGCTCGTCTCGGTGCCCATCGGCGATGAGAGTAGCTTAGGCGGTCGATAGTCCATTTCGACTCAATACCCGGCCAAAGTATGTTCCGTGCCGTTTTGCCGAAGCGCCCTAAGCCTCCCGCTCGCGAGCGCAAACCCGCACGTGTTGCGATCCTCAATGCGAGCTGGTGGCCAGTCCTGCGCAGTCGCGCTCGATCGAGTTCCGGGGGTGCTCACGGCGGGGAGCACCCAGACGGAAGGCGTTCACAGTGGGGCCACCGTGATTTCACGGAATCCAAATCAGACTGCAATACCGCTAAGGTTGCTTTGCCGGGGCCAATTTCATCCCGAACAGATTTATTAACCGGCAAGGGCCGCTGAGAAATCAGCGGCCCTTTCGTTTCAGCGCCTCGGCGCGACCGGAATGCGGCGTTCAACCGGATCTGCCGAGCCGCAGTTTGCTGGGCCTGACGCCATAGCGCCGGAGCAAGGCTCTGCTCAGCGCTCCCTCCGACTGGTAGCCGACATCGGCGGCAATCACGCAAATGGGGTCGTTCGTGGTCATGAGCCGCTGTCGCGCGAAGCCGAGACGCAGTTCGGTGAGGAAGGCGAGCGGCGCCAGTCCGGCCAGCTTGCGGAACGACCTGACGAGCGTTGCCCGGGATGCCGCGGACGCCTTCGCCAGAAGATCAAGCGTCCAGTCGCGGGCGGGCTCCCGCAGCATTGCAAGCACCGCATGCGACGTCGAGCGATGGGTCAGAAGCGCGAGAAGACCGCTAGCCGGCGGCGCCTCCTTGAGATGTTCGCGCAGCATCATCACGAAGAGCGCCGTTGCCAGATTGGTCGCGATGATCGCGGAGCCGGTCTCGTTCGAATCCAATTCGTCGCTGATGCAGATCGCAAGCATGTGCAATCGCTCGGCCAGCGGAAGCCGGGTCGAGCGCAGCACGACAAAGTTCGCAAGCGCGGCGAGAAGGGCTTGCTCGGACGCAGCTTCGCCCAGCAATACGCCGCACACGAGCTCGGTGTCGTAGGCGACGCCCGGGGTCGATTTCGTGCGAATGGCGTTGCGGAATTCGGTCACGATGCTGCGGATGGTGCCATCGGTCGAAACCGAGCGGACCACATGAACGTCACCGTGCGGGAGCAGCAATGTATCGCCAGCGCCAAGCTTCACCGGACCGTGACCGGTCACCTCGAACACGCAATGGCCGCGGGTCACGATATGAAACTGCGCCCCGCCGGACGCCTCGTGCGGCGAGACCCAGGTGCCGCCGAACCTGCAGAAATCCTGTAATTCGGGTTTGACACGCAAGAACGGCGCCAGGCTGCTTAACGGATCATCGCTTTCGTTTCTCGCCATGGTCGCTTGCATCGCTGCCAGATGTTGATCCGGGCGCCCATGCGAATGCGTCGCGCGGGCATCCAATATTCCACCGGCCTCTGCTTAGGTTCTTCCCAGACCGCACGAAACAACGCTGCCCGCTTCCGGGGCAAAGCCGCCAGAGATTTTCCAATCCCGAGAGCATTCATGCTCACCCTGCCCCAACTCGTGGTGTCGCGGCGCGGAACGATGGCTGCTCTTGCTGATTATATCGGATAACAGTCCTCACGGTTACCGATCATGATCTATGCACTCAGCATCATCCTGATTTTAATGGCGGCAGCCGCCAGCGCTGGCGTCCTGATTGTTGCCGGGCTCGACGCTGATATGGGGTCGCACAGAAGCAACGATTGACCAGCGTTGCCTCAATGTGAACCAGGACACTCCCGAACAGGCTGTCACGACAAAGACCCGCGACTTCACGGAATACATTCACAGCAAGCGCGACGCTTACGAATTTGCAGCGGGATGTCCTGCGGCATCGTGGCAAATGCACTCATGGAATCCGGCGTGCAATTTGGAAAGAATCGGAACAGCCGCTTCGACATGCTGCCGCTCGCTTTGGAACCAATCTAAACGGCCAGTATTCTCCGCTGTAATGGCGGATGGCAGTCACCCGCAAGACGGAGTTGCTGACGATGCAAGATCGAGCCGTGCAATCGGACGCCAAGCTTCAACCGCTGCCGGAAAAAGTGTCGGTGACATTGACCGTCAACGGAACAGAGAGGCGCTTTTCGGTCCTGCCCTGGGTCTCGCTTCTGGATGCGCTCAGGGATCACCTCGATCTCACCGGCACCAAGAAGGGGTGCGACCACGGCCAATGCGGCGCATGCACCGTGCTTGTCGACGGTCGCCGCATCAATTCGTGCCTGACTCTTGCAGTGATGCGGGACGGCGCACACGTCACCACCATCGAGGGACTGGCAGCCAATGGCGCGCTGGACCCGTTGCAGCAGGCTTTCATCGACCATGACGCTTTCCAGTGCGGCTATTGCACGCCCGGGCAGATCTGCTCCGGCGTCGGGTTGATCGCCGAGGGACGGGCCAAGACCCCTGACGAGATCAGGGAATTCATGAGCGGCAACATCTGCCGCTGCGGCGCCTATCCCAACATCGTCGCCGCGATCCAGCAGGCGATGGGGACGAGGCCATGATCCCATTCCAATATACGAAAGCAAATAACGTCGCCGACGCCGTGCGGCTGATCGCGGCCACTAGCGGCGCAAAGTTCATCGCCGGCGGCACCAATCTGCTCGATCTCATGAAAGACAATGTCGAGCGGCCGACGACGCTGATCGACATCTCCCGCCTGCCGCTCAGCTCGGTCGAAGAGACAGCATCGGGAGGCTTGCGGATCGGCGCGCTGGTGCCGAACTCCGACCTTGCCTGGCATCCGCTGATCGAAAAGCGCTATCCGCTGGTGGCAAGCGCAATTCTTGCCGGCGCCTCGCAGCAATTGCGCAACATGGCTTCCACCGGCGGCAACCTGGTGCAGCGGACGCGATGCGCCTATTTCTATGACACGGCCACGGCCTGCAACAAGCGGCAGCCGGGCTCGGGCTGCTCGGCCGTCAATGGCATCAATCGCGGGCACGCCATCCTCGGAGCGAGCACCTCCTGCATCGCGACGCATCCGTCCGACATGTGCGTAGCGCTCGCCGCACTCGATGCCACCGTGCACGTGACGGGCCCCAACGGCGCGCGCGCCATTCCGTTCGCGGACCTCCACCGCTTGCCCGGCGATACCCCGCATATCGACACCAATCTCGGGCCGGACGAGATCATCACCGCGGTCGAGGTGCCGGCAAAGGGCTTTGCGACCAACTACTCCTACCTGAAGATCCGTGACCGGATGTCCTACGCCTTCGCGCTGGTCTCGGTCGCGGCCGCGCTCGAGCTCAAGGACGGCACGATCCAGGAGGCGCGGCTCGCGCTTGGCGGTGTCGCCCACAAACCGTGGCGCGATCCGGCGGCCGAGGCGGCGCTACGCGGACAGTCCGCTGAGGAAGCGAGCTTTGCCCGCGCCGCTGATCTGCTGCTTCGTGACGCCAGGCCGCAGGCGCATAACGGCTTCAAGATCGATCTCGCCCGGCGGGCGATCATCCGCACGCTGACGCAGGCTGCGCACGGTACGCCGCAATCGCAATCGAACAAGACAATCCAATGAGCATGGCCAACAACACCGCGAAAACCTACACCGGCACCGCCACTTCGCGCGTCGACGGCCGCGCCAAGGTCACCGGCGCCGCCAAATATGCCGGCGATTTCAACGAAGGCGGCCTCGCCTATGGCGCGGTCGTGGAGGCAACCATCGCCAGGGGCCGGATCACGCGGATCGACGCCAGCGAGGCGCGGAGCGTGCCGGGTGTGATCGACGTCATCACCCACGAGAACAGGCCGCGGGTCGCCGACAGCGATAAAGCCTGGAAGGACGACGTCGCCCCGGAGGAAGGTTCGCCGTTCCGCCCGCTCTATGACGACGCGGTCAAGTTCAACCAGCAGCCGATCGCGCTGGTCGTGGCGGAAGAATGGGAAATCGCACGGTATGCGGCATCGCTCGTCCGCGTCGACTATGAGAAGCAGGCGTTCGTCACTGACGTCTATCGCAAGCGCGACGATGCCATCGTCGTCGAGAAGCCCGACAAGCCGCGCGGCGACGCCGCAAAGGCATTTGCGGCGGCCGATGTCCGCCACGAAGCGGATTATTTCATCCCGACCGAGCATCACAACCCGATGGAATTGTTTGCGACCACGGCGATGTGGGAAGCCGGCGGCCCGCTGACGGTCTACGACAAGACCCAGGGCGTGCAGAACGTGCAGCAGTATCTCTGCAGCGTGTTTGAGAAGAAGCCAGAAGAGATCCGCGTCGTCTCGCCCTATGTCGGTGGTGCCTTCGGTTCGGGCTTGCGGCCGCAATATCAGGTGGTGCTGGCGGTGATGGCGGCGCTGAAGCTTCAGCGCTCGGTGCGGCTGGTGCTGACGCGCCAGCAGATGTATGGGCTGGGCTATCGTCCGGCCACCATCGAGCGGCTTGCGCTCGGCGCGCGGCGCGATGGCACGCTCGATACGATCACGCATGAGGCTGTTGGCACGACCTCGCAGTTCGAGGAATTCTCGCGCAACGACACCGGCTGGTCGGCCCTGCTCTACACCTCGCCGAACGCGCGATATGAACATCGCGTGGCGCCGCTGGACGTGCCGACGTCCTGCGACATGCGCGCCCCTGGTGCTGCGACCGGTGTCTACGCGCTGGAGAGCGCGATGGACGAACTCGCGGTCGCGCTGAAGATGGATCCGGTGGAGTTGCGGCTGCGCTGCTATTCGGACCGCGACCAGAACGAAGACCTGCCCTACACCAGCAAACGCCTGCGCGAATGCTATCGCGAGGGCGCCGCGGCCTTTGGCTGGGACAAGCGCAAGGCGGAACCGCGCTCGATGCGCGATGGCAAGACTCTCGTGGGCTGGGGGATGGCCTCCGGCGTTTGGGAGGCGCTGCAGATGCCGACCGCGGTGCGTATCGTAATGACCGCCAACGGCCACGCTGAAGTCTCCTGCGCGGCCTCCGATATCGGTACCGGCACCTATACGATCATGGCCCAGGTCGCGGCCGACAGCCTCGGTCTCCCGATTGAAAATATCAGCGTCAAGCTCGCCGATTCCACGCTGCCCAAGGCACCGGTCGAGGGCGGGTCATGGATAGCGGCCTCCGCCTGCCACGCCGCGATCGCGACCGCGAGCGAGGTTCGGAGCGAGCTGTTGCGGCTGGCTAAGCTGATGAAGGGCTCGCCCCTCGCCGACACGGTCGAGGAAGACGTCGCCCTTTCCGACGGCAAGCTCGTCAGTCGGACGCAGACCGACCGCGGGGTTTCGATTTCCGACATCATGCGGCATGGCGCGCTGGAGCGGATCGAGAAGGAAAAGACCAACCAGTTCGCCGAGGACAAGGCGCACGCCAGGAACACGCATTCGGCCGTGTTCGCCGAGGTCAAGGTCGACGAACAGCTCGGCGTCATCAGGGTCACCCGCGTCGTCAGCGCAGTCGCGGCTGGCCGCATATTGAACCTGAAGACCGGACGCAGCCAGGTGATGGGCGCCGTCGTCGGCGGCATCGGCATGGCGCTGCATGAGGAGACGGTCTACGACCACGGCCTCGGCCGGATCGTCAACCATGACATCGCCGAGTACCATGTGCCCGTCAACGCCGATATCCACGACATCGAGGTGATCTTCGTCGACGAGCCGGACAGCCTGATCAACCCGCTCGGGATCAAAGGGCTCGGCGAGATCGGCATCGTCGGCGTCGCGGCAGCCGTCGCCAATGCCGTCTACCACGCGACCGGCGTGCGGGTGCGCGACCTGCCGATCACCCTCGACAAGGTGCTGGAGCGCCGAAAGGCGGCTTAGAGCGTTTTCGAGCGAGGCATGCCCTCGGACTTGATCCGAGGGTGGACACCGGTTCGGGCGAAGAAAACGCGTCATTCCATCAGAACCGATAATGCTCTAGCCCTCCTTTTGGGGGGCTGGGGGCCGGGCGGCCGGCCGGAGGCTCCGTCCCGCTGGACAGGAACCGGAAAATCCGTAAAGAAACATGGCCTGTCGGAGCGGCGTTGCGCCCGCTTGGACGGGCGCACAAGCGCGAGTAAACAACGTTGGGTTTTGGGGCGATTCCAGCGGTCCGGTTCGATCCGTTCGGGCGCCCTCTCCGGTCCCGCCATTTCGGACAATTCGATATGAGAAAGATCATCCTGGCGCTGGCGCTTCTGTATCCGGCCGCCGCGCTCGCCCAAGGTACGACCCCGCCGGCCGCCCCCGCCAGTCCGCCCATGGTCGGCGACAAGCCCCTGATGCAAGTCGGCGCCAAGAAGACGGCGGCGAAGAAAGGCGAGAAGGGCAAGCAGCCATCCGTCGCGCAGAAGCTCCAGGCATGCCAGGAGATCGATGACGGCACCAAGGAGCGGCTGACCTGCTATGACGAGGTCTTCGCGCCGCAACCCAAGCCGAAGCCGGCCGCGGCCAAGGCCGTCAGCGAGTGCCGGTTCGTGAAGGAAGAGGACGAGCGGCTGACCTGCTACAACGGCTTTGCCGACAAGATCCCGAAGCTGCCGCAGTAATCCGGCCGCAATCCGGTTACCAGGTGCCCCAGCCGCCGAAGAAGCCGAAGCGCGACTGCTGCGCAACCCGCATCGGCCGCTGGCCCATGAACATCGGCTGCTGACCCATATACATCGGCTGACCCGCGTACATCGGCTGGTAGGCCCGCGCCCTGGCGACTCTATGCCTCTTCGGCGCCTGCGGCTCGTGCTTCTTGGCGTCGGCCGGGACGTATTGGGCGAAGGTCTCGCGCTCGCGAGCTTGGGCAACCGACGACTCGGCACCGGGCGCTGGCGGAAGCGGCGCGGCAGCCATCTGGGTGGCTGGAGCCGGCGGCACGATGGTCGGGAGGCTGGTGTCGAAAACCACCCGTTCCGGCAGCTTCTGGGCAGACTGGATGCGGACGGTGGACTTGTCGATGCCAGGCGCGCTGTGGCTTGCCGTGGCCGCGTCCTGCGGCACCAGGGCGTCGACTGCGTATAAGGCCGCGAGCAAGGCTCCGCCGACATAAAGGAAATAACGCGTCACCAACATCACAAACAGCTCCCCCGCGCGATGACGCGGTTTAATCGCCTAATGGCGATATAGGGAGTTAGTTCCTGGCCACACGCTACGGGTTCAACCGAAACGTTCACTTTTTCGGGACGCTTGAGCTAGAGCAATTTCGAGCGAGGCGTGCCCTCGGACTTGATCCGAGGGTGGACACCGGTTCGCGTCAAGAAAACCTGTCAAAACGAGAATCTAGCGCTTCGGTTCTGATCCAATCAGAACCGAAGGTCTAGGCTCGGCTTGCCGTGACCAGGGAACACTTTGCCTTATTTGCATTGATGTTCACGAACCCGACCAGAACGCCGGCGTAGGTCTTGCGGCTCTTCATGTTGATGGTGTCGCTGATCACGCGCCGGCGGTCGGTGAGATGCGTGCCGTCGGCGCGGGCAAAGGCGCAGGCGATCTCGATATCCTTGACCGGATAGTGGTTGGCATTGCGCAGCGTCAGCCAGACCAGCGCTTTCGAGCCGAGGCCGCCGCGGCGCCAGAACTGGCGGGAGATCTTCAGCCCATCGATCGGCGCCCGCTCGACTGTGAAGGGCTCGTTGGTGCTGGCAGCCGGCGCCTCATCGTCGACGACATCCTCCGCCGGCGCGATCGCTTGCTCGACTGGCGCAGCCGCCTGCTCGGTCGGCGCAGTCGCCTTATCGAGCCAAACGACCTTCTGCTGAGAAGTCGAGGGCGGCGACGCCACGGCAACTGATTTGTTATTGGCATCGCTGGGATCGGGGAGCATCAGCCATCCGGCAGATCCGACGATGGCGAGGACGGCGAGCAGAACCAGCTTGGCGCCAAAGCCTCGAAACGACCACCTGCCGATGCCCATGGCCATGTCCTCACCCGCGTGACAGCGCTTCCTGCCTGCACGCAAAGCCGCTCCGGCGGATCACCGCACGGCTTGAAAGGGACGCGCTGCTGCACGGAAACCACCGCCAGTCAATTAACCATCCGCCGAAACTACGGTTCCAAGCTCTCCCGGCAAAATTGCGGCAGTACCTGCGACAGGATGGCCTTGTGGATTCCGAGCCGGTAGATTGCCGCACCAGCGGATCGCGCGGTTAGAGCATGATCCGAATGTGGAAACCGGTTTTCCCCGCGACAAACGCGCAGCATTTGCGTGGGAAGATCATGCTCAAACAAATCATCGAGCAAGATGAGAGATGAAATGCCGATAGAGGTTACCTGGGACCATATCCACCTGCGCACCCCCGATCCCGAAGCAACCGCGGCATGGCTCCGGGACGTGCTGGGCGGCGAGATCATCCGCAATCCCGGTCGCATCGACGTGCAGCTCGGCGGCGCCAAGGTGTTCATCGCGCCGGTCACACCGGGCGACGGCGTCAATGCGCCACCGGTGACGCCCTATCAGGGCCTCGACCATTTCGGACTGGCGGTGAACGACATCGACGCGGTCGCCGCCGAGATCAAGGCAAAGGGCGTCGAGTTCACGACGGAGCCGACCACGATCCGTCCCGGCGTGCGCATCTGCTTCATCCGCGGCCCGCAGGGCATCTCGATCGAGCTCCTGGAGCGTGACAAGAAATATGCCTGACCGTGCGACGTGCGCGTCGAGCATTTTCGGTTCTGATTGGATCAGAACCGAAGCTCCAGATTCTTGTTTTGACGCGTTTTCTTCACGCGAACCGGTGTCCACCCTCGGATCAAGTCCGAGGGCATGCCTCGCTCGAAAACGCTCTAGCAGTCAGGTCATGCTGCCGGGCATGAAGCAGCGGATCTGCAGTCCGAGATAGCCGCGGATCGGCCACACCATCGTGCGGCCGTAGCGGTTCGGCTCGGTGATCACGGCATCATCGGGCACGTCGATCCATTCGCCGTCGATGCGCACGCGATAATGTCCGTCCTTGGATTCCCAATCGACGTCGCTCACCGCGGTGCCGTCAGCGTCGGAGCAGCACGGCCCCTTCCCGCTCCTCAAACTGTCGAACCATTGCTTGAGCGGCGAATTGGCGTAACGGCCATCGGGATCGCGCGCATGCACAAGACTTACGGCGGCGACCGACAACAACGCGACAAGACTCAATGTGAGTGGGACTCTGAGGCGGACCGTTCGACGATGGTCCGTAATTTCACGGATGGAACCTGTGAGCTCTGCGCGTAGGCGCGCGTAAATGCGGCCGGAATCGATCCAGTTCGTCACCTGTCTCTCGCTCCTGCACCCACCGGCCGGTGCCGACAAATGTTATGCATTTCGCGGGCCAAGTTGATTCGCCAAGCGCTGTCAGCGACAACGTCGTCATCGAGACGTCGTTCACCAATGGAATCATTTCGGGTTCGCACGGCATCGAGCGACGCATGGGCAACCTGCTACGTTGCGCCGGCCATGCCGCTTTGGCATAAATTCTGAACCGGCAGCCCTTGGGCGAAGGGGGCCGGCCGCGGGGCACTATGAGAAACGGCCTGTATTCTATTCACGTCACCCTGCTCGACGGACGCGTCGGCAAGGGCAGCGGGGTGATCGTGTTCCGCGACGGCCAGATTGTCGGCGGCGATGCCTATCTCTATTACACCGGCACCTACACCGTGAAAGGCAACACCTTCAAAGGCGAAGTGCTGGTGCAGCGACACACCACGCCGCGCGACAGCGACAACCCGCTATTCGGCGGACCTGCGCCGGTCGGCATCGGCGTCACCGGAACTTTCACCGCCACGCAGGCGACGATGAGCGGAACCGCGCTGGTCGGCAAAGCCAGCCAGATCTTCGGCGCCACGCTGCGCAAGCTCGTGGATATCGATTAGCGCATCACGCCATCAGATTGAGACGATCTGACTGCGGGTTCACTTCGCCTCTCCCGCTTGCGGGGAGGTCGGCGCGAAGCGCCGGGTGGGGGCTCTCTCCCCACGATCGAACAGCGCGATTCGTGGAGACACCCCCCGCCCCAGTCCCGCCGCAAGCGGGAAAGGGAGCACAAGCTGCGCGTTCGCCTCCATTGCAAAGCTGATTACTCTGCGGCCTGCTCCACGGGCGCGACGCGCGGCAGGATGATCTGGATGCGGGTGCCGCCGCCGGGCTCGGAGTCGAGATCGAGACGGCCCCCTAAGCGCGTGGTGACGATGCTGTAGACGATGTGAAGCCCGAGGCCGGTGCCGCCCTGGTCACGGCGCGTCGTGAAGAACGGATCGAAGGCGCGGCGGCGCACGTCGAGCGACATGCCGCAGCCATTGTCGGAGAAGATGACCTCGACATTGTCCCTGCCGGAAGCGCGAACCTGGATGTCGACGATACCAGGCCTGCCGTCGGGAAAGGCGTGCGCGACCGAATTGAGGAAGAGATTGGTGAGCACCTGGCCATAAGGGCCGGGATAGGAATTCATGATCAGGTTCGGCTGGCAATCGACATTCAGCGTCAGATTGTGCTTGCGCAGGCCCGGCCTCAGACTCATCACCACCTGCTCGGTGAGGTCGCCGAGGTCAAAGTTGCGCTGATCGGAATAATTGCGGTCGGCGGCGACCTGCTTGAACGACTGGATCAGCTCCGCGGCACGGTTGAGATTGGCGACGAGCTGCGAGGACGCATCGCTCGTCGTGGCAAGGAAATCGTTCAGGCTCGAACGCCGCAACTCGCCGCGCTCGACCTGCGCGGCAAAGGTCGCCGCCTTGCGCTCGAGCGCGGAGGCGACGGTGAGGCTGATACCGACGGGATTGTTGACCTCATGCGCGACGCCCGCGACCAGCCGCCCGAGGGCCGCGAGCTTTTCCGCCTCGATCAGCGAGTTCTGCGTCTCGCGCAAATTGCGTAGCGCCGCCTCCGCAGCGTCGCGCGCTTTCCGCATCTCATGCTCGCTGCGCTTGCGCTCGCCGATGTCGAGCGCCACCGTAACGATGTTCTCGATCTCGCCGTTGATGTCGAGGATCGGCAATTTGTTGACCAGCCATTGCCGCATGTTGCCGGCGACGTCCTTGTACTCCTCCTCGTAGAAGCCGAGCTCCGTTCGCCCCGACAACACCCGTTTGTCGTTCTCGTCGGTCTTTGCAGCACCATAGCGTGCCATCAGCTCACCGGTGGTATGGCCGAGCGCCTCGTGCGCCTCGATGCCGAAAATGCCAGCCATGTAGCGGTTCATCAGGACGTAGCGCAGATTGCGATCCTTGACGTTGATCACGGCCGGAACGGTGTCGATCACCATCTGCAGCAACTGCCGGCCTTCGGCGATCGCGTCTTCGGCCCGCTTCTGGTCGGTGATGTCGCGCACCGTGCCTTCGTAGCGGATCACCTCGCCCTTCTCGTCGCGCACCGCGCTCGCGCTGTCGGACAGCCACAGCACCGCGCCGCTGCGGGAACGGACCTGATATTCGTAGTCGCGCACCATGCCGTCGCGGTCCATCAGCCGCTGGTATTCGGTGCGCGCGGCCGGATCGACATAGACATTGGAGGCGACGTCGTCGATGCCGTTGATCAGGTCCTGCGGCGTGGCATAGCCCATCATCCACGCCAGCGCCGGATTGGCATTGAGCAGCGCGCCGCCCGGCGTCGTCACATAAATTCCGTCGATGGAAGATTCGAACAGCTTGCGATAGCTCTCTTCTGCAAGCCGCTGCTCGGCGAGCGCGCGCACCGCTGCTTCGCGCGCGGTATCCGCATCGACCAGCGTCTTCCGGAATACCTCGGCGGCGCGGGCGATCTCGCCGATCTCGTTGTCGACGTCGGTCGCCGGGATCGACGCGCTCTTCTCGCCGGCTGCGACCGCGCGGATCGACTTGGTGATTGAGGCGAGCGGCCGCACAGTGCGGCGGACCACGAGCAGCGCGGCGAAGATCCCGATCAGCACGCCGGCCGAGCCAAGCACGATGCTCTGCCATTTCGCCTCGGTAAGCGTGCGCGCGAAATCCCGCGACAGGACGTGACCGCGGCGCGAACTGAGTTCGCGCAACAGCTCGGTCACGCGCTGGATCAGCCGTCCCTCGGTGCCCAGCACCTCACGGTCGATATCGGCGATCTGGCGTTCCCGGATCGATATTGCGACGACCGCGTCGGCGTAATTGTTCACGGCCGTGCGCAGCGCCGGCTCAGTGATGGTCATCGACCGCATGCTCTGCGCCGCCTGCTCGGCCGCGGACGGGTTGTGGGCAAGCAGCGCGGTGGCGATGCGGCCCTGGGCCTGCAGCAGGGTGGACGCAGTCGCGGAATCGGACGTTTCGGCTACCGCCTTTTCGAAGGCCTCGCGCAATGGCGGCAGACCGATGATCAGCTCGGCGCGGCGGTTGATCAGCGCCGAGATGCGCTCGATACCGCCGCGGTAGGTGGCGAGGCGCTCGGTCACCCCGTCGATCATGTCCTGCTGCTCGGGGGCAAGCTCGATCCTGGTCTTCTTCAGCGCCTCGCCGAGCGCGCTGGCGGCCTCGCCGACCTGAATCGTCTGCGTCCCGGGATCAGTGACGAAGTCGCGTGCCGCAAGCCGCAGCTCGTTCATCCTGCGATCGATATCCTCGGCCAGGTCGCCGACGCTCTGCAGCCGCTGCAGCTCGCCGAACGTGGCGTCGATGTGACGGATCGCGATCACGCTGGCGGTCGAGGTGATGATGATCACCGCCAGCACCAGGAGGAAGCTGCCGAAAGTAAGCTGACCGATCGACAGCGCGAACGGTCGCTTCTGGGGCGGATTCGGCGGCAATTCGGAGGTCATGCGAAGGGGGGCCAGGCTGAAATCGACCCCAATATACGACGTAATTCGGCTCCGTGGAAACCGGGCCCGAGCCCCAAAGCGGGCTTTGCGCCCCTCCAGTGCCGGGTGGGGCCCATCGATGGGCACGTTGAGAAAGCTGGCCACAGGATACCGCTCTTCAACGGCGCAGCCTGGAGGCGCGGAGGCCGTGTGCCGAGGAGACAAGGCCGCCGCGAAATCGAACACAGCGACTCCATCGGCGCACGACACAACCTTACATTGCTCGTCCGCACAGACCACGCGTAGACCAAACGACAGAACAGACGAAACGATCGTTGGTCAGGGCGGCAGCTTGCATCCAACTATTGCGCCTGCTAGTCGTGCAATCTTTGATAGTGGGGGATTTTATGGGGCATCGTTTTGCGAAGTTGCTATCGTTCTTGAGTTTTCTTACCGTCGCCACGCCTGTCAGTGCCGCTTGGGAAGATCAAGTTGATTGGACCAGGCCTCCATCGAGAAATTCGAAGGTTCAAAGTCTCGGCCTTTACGCCGTCGAGGTCCGATGCACTCCACGCGGGGGATCGCTTGAGGGCGTGACGAACGCATGGACCGGCAAGACACGCAGCCTTCTCGTGTTGATTACAAAATCTGTCGGCACAGGCACTCCCGCCGTGGACAAGCTCCCGAGCGATGCGATCGGAGCTGTTCAGGCCTATAGCGCGAGCAGCAAGGACTGGACGTCGTACGATTATCGGGACTGCAAGAAAGATTTCCTCGTCCCAGGCTCGAAACCCGCTTTGGTCGCAGTGAAGAACGAAAGCGACGATCCAGCCAGCGGCCCGATTGGCCAGTTTGTATCTGGTCTGCTCGGCATCGTATCGCCGCTGTTCTCGTTCTTCACAGGGCAAGCCTTGCCGACTGCGGTCGCCTCGAAGATCACCAACTTGCAGTCCGCGGCCGACCCTTTCAGCAAGTTGCTCGGCGCGCTGAAATCGGGAAGGACCCAGACGAGACCGGTCGATGTCTTGCGGACCGGGACCTACCGCTACGTCACCGACTATGCTGCCATTAACGTGACGATCCGATCAATCGAATCGATCGTGC
Source organism: Bradyrhizobium sp. Ses1 (assembly GCF_059512365.1). NCBI lineage: Bacteria > Pseudomonadati > Pseudomonadota > Alphaproteobacteria > Hyphomicrobiales > Nitrobacteraceae > Bradyrhizobium > Bradyrhizobium sp. Ses1. Next base: position 14,367 of record NZ_JCAMOQ010000008.1, on the reverse strand, counting down.
TGGACAGAAATCCAAGCTTCCGCGACGATCTTCGCGCTCAGGTGAAGGCTGCGCCAGACAAGATTGACGCAACCAAGCTCGAGCAAAGCTGCCGAGCTGCCCGTCTTGGGATCTCGGACCTCGGTTTCCGCTCCACCCTCGATATTGCCTATGGAATGATTGCGCTTGCCGGCAAGGCCGGCATCGACAATGACCAGACGGTGCAATGCCTTTCGCGCGATTACGCGACAGCGATTACGAGCCGCAGAGATCAGGACGGTCTAATCTGGAAGGATTTTCAGGCCGAGCAAAAATTCACCCAACATGACGTTGACGGAATTCTTCCAGTCATCGATCGAAGCAGCATTCAGCCAAAATTCAGGGTGATCGCTTCCAAGGTCGACGATCTCGTCACTTCTCTCGCCCAATACGCACGCAACAATCCGCACCCTAAGCAAGCGACCGACCATCTCACTACTCTTCTTGCCGAAGATATTGCAGTCGTCGACAAGACCTCGGATCTGGTCGCCGGTGGCAACGGTTCTTACAAACGTTTCGATTTTATCAATAAGCTCACCGACGAAAATACTCAGCCTCCTCCCGAGCGACGATACATCCGTTTCGGCTGTTACGAAGAAGCGAAAGACACGACAGGACTGTTCATCGACGGAGCGTCATCTATTTTTCTTGTCTTCAAGGCCAAGAATGATGACACCACCGTATCGTTTGAAAACGTGCTCGCAATGAAGCCCATGTTCGGCGCGGACTCGAAAAACATCACTGGATTGATCGTTTCTTCGGACCGGGCATGGATCAACAAGGTGCTGACGAACTGGAATTACGTCTGCGGAGACTTCTCCATTAAGAGGCCCACATAGTCCGTCCGGGCTGAGCAGGCGCGCCGCTGGCGATTAGATCATGATCCGATTAGACGAAATCGGATCATGATCTAATCTCTTTGTTGAGCATGATCTTTTTCGGAAAACCGGTTTCCACTTTTCCGGAACATGCTCTAGCCGGCGGCGCCGACCTCGAAGACCTCGCCGTCATAGCCGGCCTCGAGCGGGATACGGAGCTGGCGGCCGGTGGCGGTCTTGGTCATGATAGGCATCACCGTGACAATGGATTTGCCGCGGCTGTCCTGCAGCGCCTCTCCGACGCTGGCCTGCTTGCCGAGCCTGATCAGGTTGCGGGTCGTCGGGAACGGCAGCTTGAAGCGGCCACTCTCCCCGCCCTCCAGCGCCTCCCGAGGGGAAACCCAGATCGAATCTGTGGATTCCCTGCCGTCATGGGTGCCGAGCTGCTCCGGGGGCGCTGCGGCAAGGAAGAACCAGGTGTCGAACCGCTTGGACATGCCTTCCGGCGTGATCCAGTGCGCGTAAGGCACGAGTTCGTCCAGCGCCAGCACCATGCCGGTCTCGGCCAGCACGTTCAGGAAGCTGGTCTTGCCTTCGCAGAGCCGGCTCCGATGCGCGAGCTCGATCTCGTGGGCCCGTCCGGCATCCACCAGCTCGCTCGATCCCTTCGGCCGCGCCAGCAGGATGCCGCTCTCCTCGAACGTCTCGCGGATCGCGCCAATGCGGAAGCTGAGCGCGCTCTCGTCGAGCCCCTCGCCGCCGGAATAGAGCGTGTGGTTGGCGATGATCTCCTTGTCGCCCTTGTCGACACTGCCGCCGGGAAACACCAGCGCGCCGGAGGAGAAATCGATCTCGTAGTGGCGCACCATCATGAAGATTTCGATTTCGCGCCGCGCGGCGGCATCCCGCAGCAGCAGGATGGTGGAGGCAGGGCGCGGCGTGACGATCTCGGCCATGGCGGCTCACTCCTCAGGACCTCATCCTGAGGAGCGGCCATCGGCCGCGTCTCGAAGGATGATGCGGAAACATCCGGGCCTCATGGTTCGAGACGGCGCTGTGCGCCTCCTCACCATGAGGTGTAAGAATTCAGCCTGCGGCGCTGGACTGCGGCTGCAGGTTGGCGCGGCGGTCGACGCGGGCCACGCGCGACAGGAGGTAATCGACCTCCGCCCTCGCCTGCGGCGTGATGACGGCGCCCGGCTTGCGCTGCGCGCTGGAGGCGATGATGCCGCGCTTCTGCAGCACATATTTGCGCACGGTGAGCCCGACGCCCGGCTGCTGCTCGTAGCGGATCAGCGGCAGATGGGCGTCGAACAGATCATGCGCGGCGTCGCGTTTGCCGGCCTTTGAGAGCTTGACCACGTCGATCAGGAGCTCGGGGAATGCGTAGCCGGTCATCGCGCCGTCGGCGCCGCGCTCCATCTCGAAATCGAGGAACAGGCCGCCATTGCCGACCAGGATGGACAGCGGACGCAGCGAGCCGTCCTTCTGGAAATTGCGCAGTGTGGTGATCTTCTCGAGGCCCGGCCAGTCCTCGTGCTTGAGCATCACGCAGGATGGGGAGTCCATCACGATCTTGCGGATCACCGCGGGCGTGAACACCACCGTGAGCGTCAGCGGGTAATCCTGCAGCACCCAGGGAATGTCGTCGCCAATCGCTTCCTGCGCCTGCTTGAAGTAGCCGATGATCTGGTCGTCGGTGCGCAGGTGCGGCGGCGGCGCGATCATGACGCCGGCGGCGCCGGCATCCATCGATGCCTTGGCCAGCGAACGCATCGAGGCGAAGCCCGGCGCGGAGACGCCGACGATCACCTGCAGATCCTTGGCGCGCTTGATGAAGCGAAGTGCGACCTGCTCGGCCTCGGCTGCATCCAGCTTCGGCGCCTCGCCCAGGATGCCGAGCACGGTGACGCCGTCGCAGCCGACTTCGGTGTAGAAGTCGCTGAGCCGGTCGATCGAACGCTCGTCGATGCGGCCGTCGTCATGGAACGGCGTCGGCGCGATAGCGAACGTGCCGGCGGCTTGGGCGGTGAGCTTTGTCATTCGTGCCTCTATCCTCTTTCGTCATTCCGGGATCGTCCGAAGGACCAGACCCGGAATCTCGAGGTTCCGGGTTCGCGCTGCGCGCGCCCCGGAACGACTGTGTAACTCAAAACCGCCGCGCACCCATCTTGATCTGCTCCTCGGAGAAGAAGATCTCTTTGGCATGGGCGACGATATCCTCGGCTTTCCAGCCTGTGAACGGCGGCTTCCAGCCTTCCATTTCCATCATACGCATCTCCCGCACCCCGCGCGGGCCGGAGACGCCGAGCACCTTGCCGGTCTGGTCGCCCGACAAATCACTGACCATGTATAGCACGGCCGGCGCAATGCCGTCCGGGCCAAGCGCGGCGCCGGGGTTTTCTTTATAGCGGGGCAGGTCTGCTGTCATGCGCGTCAAGGCGCCCGGCGCCAGCGTCCAGACCCGGATGTTGTATTTGCGGCCCTCGATCGCCAGCACGTTGGAAAAACCCCAGATGCCGCCCTTGGCCGCGCCATAATTGCTCTGGCCGAAATTGCCGATCAGCCCCGAGGTCGAGGAGGTGTTGACGATGACGCCGCCGCCGTTCTCGCGCATCCAGCGGAAAACCGGCAGCGTGCAGCAGAAGGTGCCTTTGAGATGCACCTTGATCACCTTGTCCCAGTCGGCCTCGCTCGATTTGGCGAAGGTCTGGTCGCGCAGGATACCCGCATTATTGACGAGGATGTCGGCGCGGCCGAAATTCTTGATGGCATCGTCGAACACCGACTGGCCGCCTTCCAGCGTCGAGATGTCGGCCCCATTGGCGACCGCGCGGCCGCCCTCGGTTTTGATCGCATCCACCACCTGCTGCGCCATCGACTTGTCGGCGCCCGAGCCATCGCGCGGGCCGCCGAGATCGTTGACCACCACCGCCGCGCCCTCGCGTGCGAATAGTCTTGCGTAGGCCTCACCGAGCCCGCCGCCCGCGCCGGTGATCAGCGCCACCTTGCCGTCGAGTAATCCCATGGTTGCTTCTCCCGTTTTGTTTTTTCTTCCTCTCCGTCATGGCCGGGCTCGTCCCGGCCATCCTCGACTTAGGCGCCATTTGCAACAAAGAACGTAGATACCCGGGACATCTAGCGCGAAGACGCGCTTCGCGCTTTTGCCCGGGCATGACGAGATAACTCAGAGCGCCTCAACCAAGGCCGACTAGCCCAGCACCGTCTTGCCGTTGCGGATCACGGTGACGCCGCGCGATTTCACCTTGGCCTCGAACGAGATCACGTTGCCGTCCTTCCAGAGATCGATCGTCACGGTCTCGCCGGGATAGACCGGCGAAGAGAAGCGCGCGACGTGCTGCTTGAAGGCGGACGGATCGTAATCGGCGTAGGTTTGCAGCACGCCGCGGCAGGTGATGCCGTAGGTGCACATGCCGTGCAGGATCGGCCGCGGGAAGCCCGCTTTCTTCGCGAACTCCGGATCGGAATGCAGCGGGTTGCGGTCGCCGCAGAGGCGGTAGATCAGCGCCTGGTCCGGGCGCGTTGCGATGTCGACGGTCCGGTCGGGCGCGCGCTCGGGCACCTTGTGCGGCTCGGGCTGGCCCTCGGACGGTCCGCCAAAGCCGCCGTCGCCGCGGGCGAAGCGCGAGGCGACCAGCGTGACGAGCTTCTCGCCCTTCTCATCCCTCAGGATGGTCTGGTGGCGGATCACCGCGCCCTTGTCCTTGCCCTTGTCGAACACGTCGAGCACGCTGGAATCAGCGGTGATGTTTGCGGCCGTTGCGAGCGGCTTGTGGAAGCTGATGTCGCGCTCGCCATCGACCACCAGCACGCGGTTGAGGTTCATCTCACCGGGGCCGGCACCCCAGGCCGCAACGGACGCGAAGGTCGGCACCACCTTCAGCGGACGCGGCGTCAGCGTCGCTTCATTGACGAAAGCGAGTTCGCGCTCGTCCATGGGATCGGCGCCCATGCCGATGCCATAGGCGTAGAGCATCACCTCGCGATCGCCGTAGCTGTACTTCTGGCCGAGATTTTTCAGGGCCATCAGTTGCTCGTAGTTGATCGGCATTTCTCTCGTTCCTCCCGATTCCTTTTCCATCGGCGCTAGTTGCTGCGCCCTCTCCCCTTGTGGGAGAGGGCCGCTCCGCCGCCAGCAACAAGCTCGTTCGGGCGAGGGGTTGCCTCCATGAGCACCTGTGCCTGTGGAGAGAACCCCTCATCCGGCAGCCTGCGGCTGCCACCTTCTCCCACAGGGGGAGAAGGTACTTCTCAGGCCGCCGTGAAGAACGGCAGTGGCGCGCCATCGGTCGGCTTCCACACCACCTTCACCTTCTGGCCGATCCTGATCTTGTCCAGGTCGCAGTCGACGATATTTGTCTGCAGCGACGGGCCTTCCTTCAGCGTGACATAGGCGATCGCGTACGGGCCGGTCGGCGACTTCCGCATCAGGCTGTAGGTATAGACGGTCGCCTCGCCCGAGCTCTCTTCCCACACCGTCTTGTCGGAGAAGCAGAACGGGCAGATCGACCGCGGGAAGTAATGCGGCTCGCCGCAGGCGGTGCAGCGCTTGATCAGGAACTTGCCCTGCTTGGCCGCTTCCCAGAACGGCGCGGTTTCCGGGTTGGTCACCGGCGCATTGTATTTCTTCGCTTCAGTCATCACACGCGCTCCAGAATGCAGGTCGAGGCGGCGTGGCGGACGCCGAGCAGGCCGCCGGTGCCATGGGCGATCGCCAGATCGCAATTGGGCACCTGCACCTTCGGATGCGCTTCGCCGCGGAGTTGCCGGACGGCCTCGAGGATCTTGGTCATGCCGCCGCGGTTGACGGGATGGTTGCTGCAGAGCCCGCCGCCATCGGTGTTGAACGGCAATTTGCCGACGCCGGAAATCAGGTTGCCGTCGGCGACGAACTTGCCGCCCTCGCCTTTCTTGCAGAAGCCGAGGTCTTCGAGTTGCATCAGCACGGTGATGGTGAAGCTGTCGTAGATCGAGGCGTATTTGATATCCTTCGGCGTCACGCCCGCTTCCTCGAAGGCGCGCGGACCGGACCACACGCCGGCGGAATACGTCAGATCGAGATCCTTGCCGCCGCGCGGGCCCTTCATCGCTTCGCCATGGCCGATCAGGCGCACCAGCGGCTTCTTCAGGCTCTTGGCGATCTCCTCCGTGGTGACGATCATCGCGCCGCCGCCGTCGGTGACGACGCAGCAGTCCATGCGGTGCAGCGGATCTGAAATCATCGGTGAGTTCAGGACGTCCTCAACTGTGACGACCTCCTTCAGCATCGCGTGCGGGTTGTATTGCGCGTGATGGGATGCGGCGACCTTGATCCAGGCGAGCTGCTCGCTGGTGGTGCCGTAATCGTGCATATGGCGCATGGCACACATGCCGTAGGCGTTATGCGTGGTAGCCCCGTAGGCGGATTCGAAATCGGCCTCGGCGCCGGCGGCGCGCGGCGGCATCACGCCGGTGCGCGGCTTGCCGGCGAGCGTCACCAGCGCGATCGAGCATTTGCCGGCAGCAATCGCTTCGGCTGCGTGACCCAGGTGGATCAGGTAGGAACAGCCGCCGGTCTCGGTGGAATCGACGTGCCGCAACTTCTTGGTGTTGAAGCCGAGATAATCGACCATCGGCCAGAGCCCGCCGGGCGCATCGCCGGCGAGGAAATAGCCGTCGATATCGTCCTTGGTGAGCCCCGCATCCTCGATCGCGCCCTTGGCGACCTCGGCATGGAGCTGCGCGGTGGATTTATCGGGAGCATGCCGGGTGGGATGCTCATAGATGCCGGCAATGTAAGCCTTGCCTTTGATGGTCAACTCGTTCTCCGCTGGCGTTTCTGGTGCGAGCGTTTTTCTGGACCGTCAGGCAGGCCTTGGCAAGCGCGGAAATATTCCGTGCGGCGAGAGGGAAGCGGTCGTGGCCGCACTCTCCGACCTCATCCTGAGGAGACCGCGAAGCGGCCGTCTCGAAGGATGGGCGTGGGCGACAGTGGGGCCTCATGGTTCGAGATGCGCTACGCGCTCCTCACCATGAGGAGGAAGCAGCGGCGCCGTGGCCCGACGCTACTCCGCTGCCATTTGCCTCGGGGCTGGCGGCGGGTTGGCGAGGTCGGCGGCGAGTTGGGCGTAGCGGGCTTTTGCGTCCTGCACCGCCTTTTCCTTCACCGGGCCGTAACCGCGGATGCGATCGGGCAGCGAGAGCAACTCGACAGCAGTGTCGACCGTGACCGGCGACAACAGGCCGAGCACGGTCGCGACGTCCTTCTCGTAGCCTGCGATCAAATCGCGCTCGAGCTTGCGATCGGCGCTATAGCCGAAGAGGTCGAGCGGCGTGCCGCGCAGGAAGCGCAGCTTGGCCAGCACGCGGAAGACGCTCAGCATCGACGGACCGAAGGCGCGCTTCTTCGGGCGGCCCTGAGCATCGAGGCCCCTGCTCAGGATCGGCGGCGCGAGATTGAAGCTGAACTTGAAATCGCCCTCGAACTGCTCGCGGAGCTGATGCTCGAACTTGCCGTCCGTAAAGAGACGCGCGACTTCGTATTCGTCCTTGTAGGCGAGCAGCTTTGCGTAGTTGATCGCAACCGCGCGCGGCAGCGCTTCGCCATGGCCGCCCTTGGTGGCGGCATCGCGCACCTGGTCGACCAGCTTGCGATAGCGTTTTGCCAACCTGCTACTCTGATACGCCGTGAGATGGGCGCTGCGGTGGGCGATGATCTCGTCCAGCGTCATGGCATCCAGCGTCTTCGGCGCGACCGGCTCGTCCTGGTCCTTCATCATCGCGGCCAGCCGCACCGGATCGGCGGCGGCAAGGCGGCCGAGCTGGAAGGCCTCCTTGTTCATCTTGATCGAGACGCCGTTGACCTCGATCGCCTGCTCGATCGACGCCGCCGACAGCGGCAACAGGCCCTTCTGATAGGCGTAGCCCATCATCATGATGTTGGTGGCGATGCTGTCGCCAAGCAGGGCTTCGGCCGGCCTGGTGAAATCGAAGAAGGCGGAGTCCTGGCGCAGTGCGTTCTCCAGCACCGAGTTGACCTTGCGAACCTGGAAGTTGAAGTCGCGGTTGAGGATGAAGTCCGCGGTCGGGATCACATGGCTGTTGATGATGCCGGCGGTGCGGCCGGATTCGCACAGCGTGATCGTCTCCTTGGACGCCGCGACCACCTCGTCCGCGGCCAGCACGAGATCGGCGGTGCCGGTGACGATGCGCGAACAGGTAACGTCGGCCGGGTGATCTGATAGCCGGACGTGGCTCAGCACCGCGCCGCCCTTCTGCGCGAGGCCCGACATGTCCAGGATCATGCTGGCCTTGCCTTCGATATGAGCGGCCATGCCGAGCAGCGCGCCGATCGTGAGCACGCCGGTACCGCCGACACCGCCGACCGCGATATTATACGGACGCTCCAGCGACGGCCGCGTCGGCGGCTCAGGCAGGTCACCGATGGCGCCGAGATCCGGCGGCGCGCGGCGGCGCAGCTTGCCGCCATCGACGGTGACGAAGGACGGGCAAAAGCCCTTCACGCACGAATAGTCCTTGTTGCAGGTCGACTGGTTGATGGTGCGCTTGCGGCCGAATTCAGTCTCCAGCGGCTCGACCGAGATGCAGTTCGACTGCACCGAGCAGTCGCCGCAGCCCTCGCAGACGGCCGGGTTGATCAGCACGCGGCGCTGCGGATCCTCCATCAGGCCGCGCTTGCGGCGGCGGCGCTTCTCGGCGGCGCAGGTCTGCACGAATACGATCGCGGACGTGCCCTTGAACTCGCGGCACGCCTTCATGACGTTCTCAAGCTCGTCGCGATGGGCGAGCTTCACGCCGGGCGCGATGGTGCTGGCCGGATAGGCGTCGGGATTCTCGGAGACGAGGTAGATCTCGCGAATGCCTTCGGCGTGGAGCTGGAAGGTGATCTGCTGCGGCGACAGGTCGCCGTCGTGACGCTGGCCGCCGGTCATCGCGACCGCGTCGTTGTAGAGGATCTTGTAGGTGATGTTGGCCTTGGAAGCGACGGCCTGCCGGATCGCCAGAATGCCGGAATGGAAATAGGTGCCGTCGCCGAGATTGGCGAAGATGTGGTTCTCGTTGGTGAACGGCGCGATGCCGACCCACGGCACGCCCTCCCCGCCCATGTGGGTGAAGGTCTCGGTGTTGCGGTTCATCCACAGCGCCATGAAGTGGCAGCCGATGCCGGCCATCGCGCGGCTGCCTTCCGGCACTTTGGTCGAGGTGTTGTGCGGGCAGCCCGAGCAGAAATACGGGACGCGGGCGATCGGGGATGTCGCCTGCATTTGCGTCGCCTGGCGGCCGTTGAACCAGTCGGCCTTGGCGCGCAGCATCTCGGCGATCTCAGGGTTGAGATTGAGTCGAAGCAGGCGCTCGGTCAGCGAGCTCGCGAGCGAGGCGACGCTGAGCTCGGCAGCGAAAGTAAGGAAGCGCTTCTCGTGCTCGTCCATCTTGCCGACGATGCGCGGGCGGACGTCGTCGCGCCAGTTGAAGAGTTCCTGCTTGACCTGGTTCTCGACGATCTCGCGCCGTTCCTCGACGATGAAGATCTCCTCCAGGCCGACGGCAAAGTTGCGCACGCCTTCCGGCTCCAGCGGCCAAGGCATGCCGATCTTGTAGAGCCGGATGCCGATCTTGGCGGCGATCTCCTCCGTGATGCCGAGTTCGCGCAGCGCCTGGCGGATATCCTCGTAGCTCTTGCCTGAGGCCATGATGCCGTAGCGCGCGTTCGGCGAATCCATGGTGATGCGGTTGACCTTGTTGGCGCGGGCAAAAGCGATCGCCGCATAGCCCTTGTAGTCCTGCAGGCGCCGGTCCTGCTCGAAGCGGTCGTCGGGCCAGCGGATGTTCAGGCCATCAGGCGGCAGTTCGAAATCGGTCGGGATCACGAATGGCGTCATCTCGTCGCTGAGGTCGATCTCGGCCGTGGTCTCAACCGTCTCCGTGATCACCTTCATGCCGACCCAGCAGCCGGAGTAACGCGACATCGCGATGCCGAGCAGACCCATCTCGATCATCTCGTGGATGCTGGACGGATAGAGATAGGGCATCAGCGCCGAGATGAAGGCGTGGTCGGACTGGTGCGGCACAGTGGAGGATTTGGCGCCATGGTCGTCGCCGGCCAGACACAGCACGCCGCCATGCTTGGCGGAGCCCGCCGCATTGCCGTGGCGGAACACGTCGCCGCAACGGTCGACGCCTGGGCCCTTGCCGTACCAGATGCCAACCACGCCGTCGTAGTTGGCGCCGGGCGAGAGGTGGAGCTGCTGCGAGCCCCAGACCGCCGTGGCAGCCAAGTCCTCGTTCACGCCAGGCTGGAACTTGATGTTGTACTGCTCAAGATGGTGCTTCGCCGCAAAGAGCTGCTGGTCGTAACCGCCAAGCGGCGAGCCGCGATAGCCGGAGATGAAGCCCGCGGTGTTGAGGCCGGCTGCACGGTCGCGGCGGATCTGCGCCATCGGCAGACGGACCAGGGCCTGGATGCCGGTCAGAAAGATATGGCCGGTGCCCTGAGTATACTTCTGGTCGAGACTGATCGGACCTTGGTTGATTCCCATCTAAGCCCTCGTAATCCTTGGTCGCAGCGACTGATTTTAGCTAGTCATCCAAGCGCCTTAGAACCAGTCTATGTCGGTTTTCAAAGGCCGCGCAGCACAATTCTGTGCTGAAGCAGCTCGCTTTCGAAGTTCGCAATTTCGTGCCTGGAATGACCGGGTTTGTTTTCGCTTCGTGCGCCGGAGGGGTGTTGCGCGAAACGCCGTAAGGTGCCCGGAAGGCCGACAGCAGGTGGGCGGATGCAGGCATGGCGTCAAACGGCCGGCGCGATTCTCGCTCAAGTGTTTTTGTGCAGTGCATTCTTCTTCGACGAAGACGTGCAGCACGCAGGGACCGGGAACGTCAGGGAGCGCTCGCGAGTTGTAACTTAGGCTAACGGAGGAACCCCAATGGCATACCAACCGAATGACCCTGACCGCAGCAATATGACCGAGGACGAGATCCGCCATCAGGCGCGTCTCAACAATCTGGACAATGAGTTGCAGCCGGATCCGGAGCTTGCCGAGGGCCCGGCAAGTGGTGCGAAGATCGCGATGTTCGCGATTGCGATCGCGGTGGTGCTTGGCGCAGTGTTCTATGGCCTGAACAACACGTCCGTTAACAATGCCGGCACGACGCCGCCATCGCAGAGCGCGCAGAACCAGCCGGCCAACCCCGCATCTCCATCGACCACGCCGAAGGCCAACACCGAACCCGGCACGACGACGGGCGCGGCGACCAACCGCCCGACACCACCGCAGTCGAATCCGACCGGCCAGGAGATCGACCGTTCGGCCAAACCGGACAGCAATAAGTAAGAGGTATCGACACTCTCGCAGGCACGGCGGGCATGATCTGCCCGCCGTGTTTCTTGTAGAACCGCTACTTGAACATCTTGTTGAGCTCGCCGCCGGGATAGCCGTGGGCGAGTTCGGTGAAGGTTCCCTGCTCCGCTATCTCGCGTGCGGCTTTCATGAAGCCGGCCCAGGCGTTGCGCGCCAGCGAGCCGCCGACGCTGATGCGGCGCACGCCGAGATCGGTCGCTTCCCGCAGCGACAGGCCGGAGGCGCCGATCAGGAGATTGACGGGCTTGGGATGCACCGCCTTCACGACCGCCGCGATCTCGTCCCTCGTCTTGATGCCGGGCGCATAGAGGCAATCGGCGCCGGCGGCGGAATAGGCTTGCAGCCGCTCAATGACGAGATTGAGATCGTTCCGTCCCCACAGGAAGGCTTCGCAGCGGCCGGTGAGCAGGACGCCGCTATCCTCGGCGTCGATCGCCTTGCGCGCGGCCTTGATGCGTTCGACCGCCAGGCTGGAGTCGTACAGCGGCTTTGCCGCATCGCCGGTCGAGTCCTCGATCGAGAGTCCCGCAACCCCTGTCGTGACGCCGCGGGCAACGTTGGTTGCAACGTTGTCCGGCTCTACGGCAAAGCCGCCTTCGAAATCGGCGTTGACGGGCAGATCGACGGCGGCGCAAAGCGCCGTCAGATGGCCCACGACATCATCGACCGTGACGCGGTTGTCTGCCTTGCCGATGGTCCAGGCAAAGCCGGCGCTGGTGGAGGCGAGCGCCTTGAAACCGAGTTGCTGCAGTGCGCGGGCGCTGCCGACGTCAAAGGGATTGGGCAGGATGAAGCAGCCGCTCTCATGCAGCTTCCTGAACGCAGCGCGCTTCTCGGCAATCGTGACCGGCATGGTTGCTCTCCTTTCGATGATTGGTATTGCGAGCTAGTGCGGCTCATGAACGGCACGGCTGTCCCTGGGCGCCTGCGCGCGATCGTTCATGCCGTAGTCGCGGATCACGCTGGCGATCCGGATCCGGTAGTCCTCAAATATGACCGCGCGGCCCTTCGCCTGAGACCTGCGATGTTCCACCACATTGCGCCAGGCCTCGACGGCGGCTTCATTGCGGAAGAACGATATCGACAGGAACTTTCCCTTCTCGGTCAAGCTCTCGAAGCGCTCCACGGAAATGAAGCCGTCAATGCTCTCCAGGATCGGCCGCAACTCGGCGGCAAGATCGAAATATTGCTGCCGAAGTTCGGGCTTCGGCCAGACCTCGAAGATCACGGCAATCATCGGCACCTCCCTCGTTCCGGAAGGCGACAGTCTACAACGTAACCGGGCGCAAAAAAGTCCGCTCTTCGGCCAGGATGAATTTCTGTTCCTCGGCGAAGTTGAAATTGGCCATGCCTTCGGCGTCCTCGCGCAGCCGTGCGCGATAGGCCTCGTAGGCGGCAAGGCTTTCGAACGAGATCAGCGCAAAGGCGATGTTGTTGGTGCCCTCGTGCGGCATGAAGTAGCCGATCAGATCGCCCCCGCATTTGGGAATGATGGTGAGCCAGCGCCTGGAATATTCCTCGAACTGCGCGCGTTTGAAGGGATCGAGTTGGTAGCGGATGAACGCGGTGATGGTCATGGGTTGCTCCCACAGCTTGCGTCGTTGCGGGCGAAGGCGGAAGCATCCGTCCGCGCACGCGGAATGATGGACCGCCTCGTCGCCACCGGTGCGACACCTCGCACCGGTGCGACACTTCGATCAGGTTGCGCGAATGATAACGCCTTGCTCGACGCTAATGCTTCGGCTAAGATCGAAGTATGAAAGCTGGTCCTGACATCGCCATGGTCGCGTCGCTGGTCGGCGACCCCGCGCGCGCCAACATGCTCACCGCGCTGTTGAGCGGCCGGGCACTTACCGCGAGCGAGCTTGCGCAGGAAGCTGGCATTACGCCGCAGACCGCGAGCTCGCATCTGTCCAAGCTCGAAACTGGCGGGCTGATCGAGCCGGAAAAGCAGGGCCGCCACCGCTATTACCGCCTCACCGGCACCGACGTCGCAGGCGTGCTGGAGGGGCTTGCGGGGCTTGCCGCGCGCGCCGGCCACATGCGCGTGCGCACCGGGCCGAAGGACCCCGCGCTCCGCCGCGCGCGGATCTGCTACGATCACCTCGCGGGCGACCTCGGCGTTCAGATGCTCGACAGCATGAAGAAGCAGCGGCTGATCCGGCAGAGCAAGGACGCGATGGAGCTGACCGGCGAAGGCAAGCGCTTCATCGCGAAGGCGCTGCAGATCGACGCCGACGCGCTACTCCATCCTCGCCGCCCCGTATGCAAGGCGTGCCTCGATTGGAGCGAGCGGCGGCATCATCTGGCGGGCACGCTGGGCGCTGCGATCATGGAGCGCTTCACCGAGTTGAAATGGGCGGCGCGCGACACGACGCCGGGCAGCCGCGTGGTGAATTTTTCGCGGAACGGCGAAAAGCGATTTGCTGCGCTATTCGGGACTGGCGAATAGCGGCACGCGAGCGCAGCGAAGAACTGGCGCCGTCATTGCTTCGTCATTTGCACCGGCAAATGCTGCAGAACGCTAACTTGGTAGCAGGTTTCTTTGCTCCACGGTAAGAAGTAACCGCTCCGTTCACATCGCATTCAGCCCTGGAAACTATGCTCCGCGACAAGTGATGCGGCGTCTGCGACACTCCAGCGCGGCGAATCACTGTCGCATTCGAGTGCGGCGAGAACTCAATGGGAGAAAAAGAATGAAGTATGTTCTGGCGGCGGCTGTCGTTGCGGCTGGCATGGTCGCGAGCTTCAGCTCCGCAAACGCGGCGGGCGGTTGCGGCCCCGGCTTTCACCGTGGTCCGTATGGCGGTTGCCGACCCAACCGCGCCGTCTACGTGCGGCCTGCACCGAGAATGGTGGTGGCGCCTCGCGTCTGCCCCCGCGGCTTCATTTGGCGCCATGGCCGTTGCCGGCCTTTCTAAACTTGTCGTTAAAGCGTAGAGCGTTTTCGAGCGAAGTGGACTCCGGTTCGCATAGCAATCAAGTTTACGCAGATTGCGTAGACTTATCTGCGCAGAAAACGCGTCAAAACTAGAATCTAGAGCTTCGGATCTGATTCCATCAGAACCGAAGCTCTAGGCTGTGTGGACTCTTGGGATTCTCAAATCAGACGGAACGTGATTCAAGGCTTTCTTTTAGGAGGAAGCCTTGGG